>NZ_QGGF01000268.1 GCF_003857015.1 Micromonospora globispora
CAGAACAGCAGCCCGGTGCGCCGACAACGGCCGCAGCCACCGTCCCGCCGGGCCGCTCCGGTCGCCGGTGTGTGGTGCCGCCGCACCCGCACGCCCCGGTTCCCGGCTACGGGGACGGGACGGCGTACCGGCCGCGGTACGGGCAGTCGGGGCCTGGCGGGCAGCCCGCCCACCCGGGCGCGCCGACATATCCGGCGCAGGTGGAGACGACCACCGCCGACTGGTACCCGCCTGCCTGGTCACCGGGTCAGCCGGCGACGGCCCCGGTGCCGCCGCAGCCGAGGGTGCCCGCTCCCGGATATCCGGACCGGGCCTGGACGCCGGAGACCGGGGCCACCCCGACCGCGGAGGACTTCGCCCGGCGCCGCCAGGCCAGGCCGGTCGACCCCGTCGCCACCATGGGGGTCCGCGCGGTGGTGAACAAGCTCGGCCTGGTCCGGCTCGCACCGGGGCGGCACGAGCAGGAGATCCGGCGCGACATCGAGATGGTCCGGCGCAACTTCGGTGGGTTGCGCCAGGTGACCGTGGTCAACCCGAAGGGCGGCGCCGGCAAGACGGTGGCGATCCTGCTGCTCGCCATGACGTTCGGGCAGAAGCGCGGCGGCTACGTGCTGGCCTGGGACAACAACGAGACCCAGGGCACCCTGGGCATGCGGGCCCAACAGGACTTCCACTCCCGTACCGTCCGGGACCTGCTGCGCGACCCGGGCCAGTTCCAGGGTGCGCACGGCCGGGTTGGCGACTTGTCCCAGTACGTCCGCTCGCAGGGCGAGGGGATGTTCGACGTGCTCGCCTCGGACGAGTCGGCGACCGGGGGCGAGATGCTCACCGCGACCGCGTTCGGCGAGCTCCGTGAGGTGGTCAGCCGCTTCTACAAGCTGATCTTCGTGGACACCGGGAACAACGTCCGGGCGCAGAACTGGCAGGCCGCGATGGACGCCACCGATCAGCTGGTGGTCACCATGTCGGCCCGGAACGACTCGGCGGAGACCGCCGCCCGGATGCTCGACCACCTGGAGCAGAGCGGCCGGCAGCGGCTGGTCCGGCAGGCGGTGACGGTGGTGTCGATGCCGCCGTCGCGGAAGGAGATCGACCTGCCGGCGATCCAGCAGCACTTCGCCGCGCGCACCCGCGCGGTGCTGCTGGCGCCGTACGAGCGGTTGATCGACACCGGGGAGCCGATCCGGTACGGCCAGCTCTCCTCAGCCACCCGCGACGCCTGGCTGAAGATCGCGGCAGCGGTCGCCGAGGGGCTCTGAACAGACACGATGGCCGGCCCGACGGGAGGTCGGGCCGGCCGTCGAGGCGGGTCAGTGGCTGGCCAGGGCGTCCCCGGCAGCCGGGTCGCAGTCGCGGAGGAACTGGGCGCAGCGGGCGGCCTCGTCCGCCTCGCCGATCTCGCCGGCGGCGCGGGAGAGCAGGTAGAGGCAGCGCAGGAAGCCCCGGTTGGGCTTGTGCGACCAGGGCACCGGCCCGTGCCCCTTCCAGCCGCTGCGGCGCAGCTGGTCCAGGCCCCGGTGGTAGCCGGTGCGCGCGTAGGCGTACGCCGGGATGACCTGGCCCGCGGCGAACGCCCGGGCGGCGAGCGCCGCCCAGGCCGCGCTGTAGGTCGGGAAGCGCGCCGCAACCTCGGCGTACGCCTCGTCGGTGTCCTGCTGGGTGGCGGCCGCCAGGGCGGCGTCGGCCTCCTCGTGGACGGGCAGGAGGGTGGCCGGTGGCTCATTCAACAGGTTCTGCATCGCCCCATTCAACCCGCTTCGCCCCGAGGCGCGCGAGGGGGTCGGGGAACCCGGTCGGCTGAACGGCTGAGGGTTTCGTCACGCCTGCGGCCCATGCCCCGGGAGATGTTTTCCATTACAACTATTGGTCCGGAGCCTCCCCAGGTACCGGTACGCAGGAGCCCGGGGCCTCGGTCGCCGGGCTCCTGCCCGTTGCGGCACCGCTCGGGCCGGGTTTGGCCGGTTGCCCGGTGCGGGCAGGATGACCTGGTGCCTTCCCCACCTCCCGCGGACGTCATCGAGCCGCACACCAGCCACGACGAGATCGAGACCCGGGCCGAGTTCGAGCGCCGGCTGGCCACCGGCAGCCTCGCCGGTCTGACCGTGCAGGGGCTGCGCCTCGACCTCGATCCGGCCCCCGATCTGACCGGCGTCGAGGTCGCCGGCACCCTCTTCGTCGGCTGCCGGTTCGCCAACCGTGAGGTCGGCGCCGACCTGGTCCGGCGCGGGGCGAACGTGGTGCCGCCCTTCTCCGGGCTGCCGTACCCGACCCAGCCGTCCCACCTCTACACCCCGGACGACCTGGCCGCCGGCTTCGCCGACGGTGGGTTCGCCGGGATGTACGACACCCGGGTGTACGAGCACTTCCGCGCCCACGGCGGCGCGCTGCCCGACGTCCGCGAGGCGCTCGGTCAGCGGCTGCACGACCACGGGGTGGACAACGCGCTGGTCGACGCCACCCGGGCCTGGCTGGCGGCGCATGGGCCGCAGTCCGTGGTCGGGGTGATGGGCGGGCACGCCGTCCCGCGCGGCAGCGCCGCGTACCGGATGGCGGCGGTGCTGGGCTGGGAGCTGGCCCGGGCCGACCGGCTGGTGGTGACCGGGGGCGGTCCCGGGGTGATGGAGGCGGCGAACCTCGGCGCGTTCCTGGCGGCCTGGCCGGCGGAGGAGCTGACCGCCGCGATCGACCTGCTCGCCACCGCCCCGGACTTCACCGACCACGACCGCTACACGGCCGCCGCCCTGGCGGTCCGCCAGCGGTACGCGCCCGGCCCGACGCTCCCGGCGCAGCGCCCCGCCGCGTCCGGTACGGAGTGGGCCCGCTCGGGCGGGCTGGCGATCCCCACCTGGCTGTACGGGCACGAGCCGGCGAACCTCTTCGCCGGGCGGATCGCCAAGTACTTCTCGAACGCCATCCGCGAGGACACCATCCTGCGGCTGGCCCGGGGCGGCATAGTCTTCGCGCCCGGCCGGGCCGGGACCGTGCAGGAGGTGTTCCAGGCGGCCACCAAGACGTACTACGGCACCGACGGCGCGAGCGGCGCGTACGTCTTCCTGGATCGGGCGTACTGGACGGCGGAGCTGCCGATCGAGTCGCTGCTGCGACCGCTGCTGGCCGCCTCGCGCTTCGGCGACCTCTCGTCCACCGTGCACCTCACGGACGACGTGCGGGAGGCGGTCCGGGTGCTGACGGCCGGCTGACGGAAAAGGCCGGCGCCCATCCCGGGAGCCGGCCTTCACCGAAGGCGGTGCCTTACTTCTTCATGGTGGTGCCGGTGGAACGCAGGTGCTCGCAGGCCTCGACCACCCGGGCGGCCATGCCGGCCTCGGCGGCCTTGCCCCAGACGCGCGGGTCGTACATCTTCTTGTTGCCGACCTCGCCGTCCACCTTGAGCACGCCGTCGTAGTTGCGGAGCATGTGGTCCGCCACCGGCCGGGTGAAGCAGTACTGGGTGTCGGTGTCGATGTTCATCTTCACCACGCCGTAGTCCAGCGCCTCGCGGATCTCCGACAGCAGCGAGCCGGAACCGCCGTGGAAGACCAGGCTGAGCGGCTTCTCCTTGCCGTACTTGGCGCCCACCGCCATCTGGATGTGGTTGAGCACCTCGGGGCGGAGCTTGACGTTGCCCGGCTTGTAGACGCCGTGCACGTTGCCGAAGGTCAGCGCCGCCATGTAGCGGCCCTTCTCGCCCAGGCCGAGCGCGTCGACCATGGCCAGGCCATCCTCGACGGTGGTGTAGAGCTTCTCGTTGATGGCGTTCTCGACGCCGTCCTCCTCGCCACCGACGACGCCGACCTCGATCTCGAGGACGATCTTGCCCTTGGCGGCCTCGGCGAGGAGCTGCTCGGCGATCTCCAGGTTTTCCGCCACCGGCACGGCCGAGCCGTCCCACATGTGCGACTGGAACAGCGGCTCCTGGCCGTTCTTGACCCGCTCCTGCGAGATGGCCATCAGCGGACGGACGAACTTGTCCAGCTTGTCCTTCGGGCAGTGGTCGGTGTGCAGCGCGATGTTCACCGGGTACTTCTTGGCCACCTCGTGCGCGTACGCGGCGAACGCGGCGGCGCCGGTGACCATGTCCTTGATCGACGGGCCGGAGAGGTACTCCGCGCCGCCGGTGGAGACCTGAATGATGCCGTCGCTCTCCGCGTCGGCGAAGCCCTTGAGCGCCGCGTTCAGCGTCTGCGAGGAGGTCACGTTGATCGCGGGGTACGCGTACCGGCCGGCCTTGGCCCGGTCCAGCATCTCCGCGTAAGCCTCGGGGGAAGCGATGGGCATGTCGAACGCTCCTTACTTACCGCTCTCGGCCGTGCAGGCCGCTGTCTTCCATGGGTGCGCCGGACCGCGCTGTCCACCGCGGGCAGTATCCCGTAGAAGGTGGCGACGGGCACAACCGACCCGAGCCCCGCTCACCGGTTCTCCAGTCTGTCCGGCACGGCGACGCTGATCAGCCAGCTCACCACCGCCATCACGATCGCTCCCCAGAACGCCGCCCAGAAACCGTCCACCCGGAACGCGAGATGCAGCCCCCGGGCGATCCAGTCGGTGAGCAGGAACAGCAGCGCGTTGACCACCAGCGCGAACAGACCGAGGGTGAGCAGGTAGAACACGCAGCCGAACACCTTGATGACCGGCTTGAGCACCGCGTTGACCACGCCGAAGATGAGCGCCACGGCGATCAGGGTGAGCGCGGTGTTGGCACCCGGCTCACCGCCCACCCTGACTCCGGGCACGATCAGGGTGGTGACCCACAGCGCGATCGCGGTGATCACCAGCCGGATCAGGAAGCCCACGGATCCATCCTGGCACCGGGTCCCCCGCCCGGAGGGCCAATCGCCCGACTCCACCCCCGCGTGGCGGGCCGTCGGCCAGGGGCCGCGGTTCGGCCCGGCTCCGAGCGGGGACCGGGTGCAGCCCGTACGGTGTGTGGGTAACTGTCCGCACCGAGATCCAGGGAGGGACGATGGGTCAGCCCGACGAGGACTTCGCCCCGAGCGACCACCTCGCTCCGGAGGAGCGGGATCTGGAGGCGGAGCCCGCCGACGCGATGGAGCAGGCCATGGTGGTCCGCCCCGACGACGGCGACATCGAGCCGCAGCGCGGCATGGAGGTCGACGACTGGGACGCCATGGAGCAGGCCCGGATCGTCGCCGCCGACGAGGACGACTACCGCTGACGCCTACCGCAGCCCGGTGACCCGATCCGGGTGGGCGGCCGTCCACTCGCTCAGCCGGTCCTCCCCGAGCGCGGCGAGGAACGCCGGCGCAGTTGCCCGGTCGAGCTGGAAGCCGAAGAACGGCTTCTCCGCGTAGACGACCGGGAGGCCGACCGCGACCGGCTCGGCGGCGGCCGCCTTCCCGGCCACCGAGAGCAGCGCGGGCAGCGACGTCTCCCCGGTCTCCACCGTCAGCCCGGAGCCGGCCTGCGTAAGCAGCGTGTGCAGCATCGCGGGATTCGTCAGTCCACCCCGCTCGCCGATCCGGCGCAGCAGCCCGGCCGCGTACCGCTGGGCGTTCCGGTCCCGGTCCCGCACCGCGTCGGTGAGCCCATGACGCTGCCGGAGCAGGTCGACCGAGGCGGCGCCGTCGAGCTGCTGGCAGCCGGCGGGGAAGACCCGGCGAGTGTGCATGGACTTGATGCCCTGCGGCAGGCAGACCGGTACGCCGCCGACCGCGTCGGTGAGCTTCCGCAGCGCCGAGTAGGTCAGCACCGCCCCGCCGTCGATCGGTACGCCGGTGACCTCGGTGACCACCCGTCGGGTCAGATCGTAGCCGTGGGTCAGGTCGCCCTTCCCCGCCATACTGCCGTAGGCGAAGGAGCTGTTGAGCTTGTTCGTGCCGACCCCGGGGATCGGCACCTGCAGGTCGCGCGGGAGCGAGACGAGGTAGAGCCGGCTCCGGTCCGCCGGGACGTGCACCAGCAGGATGGAGTCCGCCCGCCGGCCCCCGCCGGGGCTGGCCCCGTCCAGGCCGAGCAGAAGCAGGTTCAGCGCCCCGGTGGGCGTCGACGGAACGGGCTCGAGCAGCAGCGTCGCCGTCTGCTGCGGCCGGTCCGGGGTCATCGCCGGTACGCCGACCAGGGCGGCAACGACCAGCGCCAACGCCGTACCGCCCAGCCGGAGGCGGAGTCGGCGGCGCCGGCGGCGGACCACCGTCCGCTCGATCGCGGCGCGTATCGGCGCGGTGGCCGGGGCCAGGGTCTCGTGCCGGGCGAAGGCGGCCCGCAGTTCGTCCTCGATCATGAGCAGACCTCCACGTACTCGGCTCGAAGGGTGGCCAGCGCCCGGGAGATGCAGGACCGTACGGTGCCGACGGCGCACCCGAGGATCTCGGCGATCTCGGCGTCCGGCAGGTCCTCGTAGTAGCGCAGCACCAGGGTGGCCCGCTGTCGGCGGGGCAACCGGGACAGCCAGGACCAGATCTGGTCCCGGTCCACCGCGGACTGGGCGTGGTCGCTGGGCGCCGGCACCGCCTCGTCCGGCTCGCCGCGCAGCAGTACCCGCCGGGCCCATGAACCCCGTCGCCAGTCGACGTACTGGTTGGTGAGCATCCGGCGGACGTACCGCTCGGGAGAGTCGCTGCGCGCCACCCGGCGCCAGTTCAGCTGGACCCGCACCATGGTGTCCTGCACCAGGTCCTGGGCCTGGTGCGGATCCCCGGTCAGCATGACCGCGTACCGCAGCAGGGCGCTCAGCCGCGAGTCGGCGAACTCCTCGTACGTCACTGCACCTCCCGGTGTCCCGCCCTGTTGACGGGTACGGGCCGGTGAAACACTGCACCCCGCGACTGATCAACCGTTCGGTCAGTTCCCGGGCCGGCGGCTTACCTGGGACAGCGAGCAATTTAAAGATTTTCTAAGCTCCACGGGCTCCACCTGAATCGTCACGGGAGGAACCCCCTCAATGCTCACTAAGGCCACCCGGCGCTGGCTCGCCGGGTTCGGCGTCGCAGGCGCGCTCGTCGCCGCCTCCGCCACCCCCGCTGCTGCCGAGGAATCGGCCGTCCAGCTGGGTCTGTACATGAACGACACCACGGTCGCGGTCGGCACCGACGGCAAGGTCGAGTCGCCCACCCTGTACGCCAGCGAGCCGGTGATCGTGCACGACCTCACTGTCCGCTACGACTACACCGACCTCGCTGGCAAGGTGAAGCTCACTCCGGAGATCGACGGCGAGTGCACCACCCCCGAGCAGAACGTCCTGGTCTGCCAGGACCCGTTCGAGATCGGCCTTGAGGAGTGGGGCTACGGCGGCCTGTTCAACGTGGCCATCGCCCCGACCGACTCGGCCAAGGACGGCGACTCCGGCAGCCTCAAGGTCACGGTCAGCGCCGACGGCTTCGAGCCGGCCAGCCACACCGCCACGGTGAAGATCGGTGAGGGTGTCGACCTGGCCGGTGGGCCCGAGGTGGACCGCTCGGCGGCGCCGGGTGGCGAATTCACTGCTCCGCTCGTGCTGAGCAACGTCGGGGAGGGCACCTCGGCCAAGGGTGCCGTGGTCATCTTCGACCACGACTACGCGATCCGCCCGGGCAAGCACTACAGCAACTGCACCTACGCGGGCGACCAGCTCCGGACCTGCCGCTTCACCGACACTGTGGCGCCCGGCGAGACCTTCTCGGCGACCGTGCCGTACGTGCTCGGCAAGGACACCTACGCGCCGGGCAACGCCTGGGGCTCGCACATGTGGCTGACGCCCGACGAGTTCGACGACTTCACCGCCTACCTGAAGAGCCGCGGCATCTCCGTCGGCGAGCCGGGCACCGACGAGGCGCTCGTGCTCACCAAGCAGCCCACCATGACGGCGCAGTCCTTCCAGGCCGACGTCAACCCGGAGAACAACTGGTCCGGCCTGCAGGTCAAGGTCACCGGCAACAACGGCGTGGACCTCGCCGCGATCGGCGACTCGGTCGACGGCAAGGCCGGTGACGTCGTCACCGCCACCGTCGGCGTGCGCAACAACGGTCCGGCGGTGCTCGACCTCGGCCGCGTCGGTTCGCCGGTGACGAAGATCGACGTCACGGTCCCGACCGGCACCACCGCGGTGAACGTGCCGGACAACTGCTTCCCGATGAAGGGTGACGACGTCGACTGGGAGCCGGGTAAGCCGGGTGCCAAGGCGTACCGGTGCTACCCGGAGATCTTCATCGCCGTCGGTGAGGAGCAGACCGTCGACCTCGGTCTCCGGATCGACAAGGTCGTCCCGAACGCCACCGGCACGGTGACCATCAACGCCAAGTGCGAGTGCGAGGGCTTCCAGGACGACACCAACCCGGCCAACGACACCGCGAAGCTCGTCGTGAACGCCGCTCCAGGCACCGGCGGCAACGGCGACGGCGGTAACGGCGGTGGCGCGGGTGGCGGCGGCACGCTGCCGATCACCGGCTCCGCCACCGGCCTGATCGCCGGCGTCGGGGTGCTGCTGCTCACGGCCGGCGTGGGCGGCTACGTGGTGGCCCGCCGCCGCCGCACCCGCTTCGTCGCCTGACGCGGCATCCTCGGTACACCACGCGACAACCGGTGCCCCGTCGACCACCCGGTCGGCGGGGCACCGCCATGTCGGGCGAGGGAGGATCCGCGCCGCTGCCGCCCGTCGGGGCCGGTCCGGCGCGACGCCGGACCGGGCTTCGGTACCCTTTGTGGCCGTGGACACAGCAGAGAAGACCCGGGTGGTCTCCGAGAGCATCGCCCTGAACCCGCTCGATCCCAAGGACCTGATCCACACCTTCGGGCTGATCGGCGTCTGGGTGATCCTCTTCGCCGAGACCGGCCTGCTGGTGGGCTTCTTCTTCCCGGGCGACTCGCTGCTGTTCCTGGCGGGCGTGGCCGCGTCGCCGGTGGCGGATGCCATCTTCGGCAGCGGCACCCGGCTTCCCCTGGCCGCGCTGCTGATCGGCGGGCCGCTCTGCGCGATCGCCGGGGCCCAGCTCGGGCACTGGCTCGGGCACCGGTACGGCCGCCGGATGTTCGACCGCCCAAACTCCCGCCTCTTCAAGCGGGAGTACGTGGAGAAGGCGGAGCACTACTTCCAGAAGTTCGGTCCGGCGAAGGCCGTCGTGCTGGCCCGCTTCATCCCGATCGTCCGCACGTTCCTCAACCCGGTGGCCGGGGTGCTCGGCATGCCGGCCCGGCAGTTCTTCATCTGGAACATGGTCGGCGCGGTCCTCTGGGTGGACGGCATCCTGCTGATCGGCTACCTGCTCGCCGACCAGATCTACAACGCGATCGGCGACAAGATCGACCGGTACATCCTGCCGGTGGTGGCCGTGATCATCCTGATCTCGGTGCTGCCGATCTTCTTCGAGTTCCTCCGCGACCGGCGGGCCCGCAAGCGCGGAGAGGCGGTCGCGATGGTCGCGGCGGCCAGCGCGGCCGGCGCCGTCGAGGCGGCCCGGGAGGCCATCGAGGACGACGACCACCCGCAGCACGGCCCGCAGGGCCGCTGACCCCGGACACGCCGATGGCCGGTCCCCTCAGCGGGGGCCGGCCATCGTCATCGGCATGTCGACCGGTGGGTGGAACGGATGACGACAGGCGTCACCGTCCGGTGATGGCGCCACCCCTGGCACGCCACCCTGATGCCGTCCCGAGCCGGGACGGCCTGTGGCCATCCGGTCTCGGCTGGCGGCCATAATTCGGCCTCCGCGCCGCTAGCCGGCACTCCGGGCCGAATGAAGGGCGGTCTGACGCCGCGTTACGACCCCGGACAGCCGACCCGGACCTCGGACACGTCCAGTTTCAGCGGGCCTTCTTGGTGGCCCGCTTGCGCGGCGGGGTGAGCAGATCCGCGATCGTCGCGATCGCGGACGGCACCAGCCGGTAGTAGGCCCAGACCCCGCGCTTCTCCCGCTCCAGCAAGCCGGCCTCGGTGAGGATACGCAGGTGGTGGCTGACCGTCGGCTGCGAAAGGCCGAGCGGCGCGGTCAGGTCGCAGACGCACGCCTCGCCTTCGGGGGCCGACTGGATCAGGCTGAGCAGCCGCAGCCGGGCGGGATCGGCGAGGGCCTTCAGGACCCCCGCGAGACGCTCGGCATCGGCACGTTCGATCGGCTCGCCGGCAAGCGGCGAGATCTGAGGCATGGTCATTTCAGCCAACGCAGTTCCCACGTATTCCATCCTTCCACCAGCAGCATCGATCCGCCTGCATATCAGCAGATCCGAATCGGCAAACTTTTACGCCACAAGGCCGAGGTCAGCCAACGTATAGGCCGCCCGATACGGCAGTCCGGCGGCTCGCACCGCGTCGCCGGCGCCTCGATCAACAATAACCGCCACACCCACGACATCGGCCCCGGCTTCGCGCAACGCCTCGACGGCGGTGAGCACGCTGCCGCCCGTGGTCGAGGTGTCCTCGACCGCCAGGACCCGGCGCCCCGCGACGTCCGGCCCCTCGATGCGACGCTGCAGACCGTGCGCCTTGCCCGCCTTGCGGACCACGAACGCGTCCAGCGGCCGGTCGGTCTCGGCGGCGTCGTGCAGCATCGCGAGGGCCACCGGATCGGCACCCAGGGTCAGCCCGCCGACCGCGTCGTACTCCAAGTCCGCGGTGAGGTCCCGCAGCACCCGGCCCACCAACGGCGCCGCCCGGTGATGGAGCGTGACGCGACGCAGATCCACGTACCAGTCCGCCTCACGGCCCGACGAGAGCACCACCCGACCGTGCACCACAGCCAGGTCGGTGATGAATTTACGCAGGTCGTCGTGGGCCCCCATGGCGATAGAGGGTACTGCGCGAGTCTGGGAGCCGTCTGGCGGGTCCACCTGGGCCAGCCCTGCGAGCGACCGATGGGTGGCGATGTCCAACTACGCCGAGCGACCGTTAAGCGGGATCGATGTCGGTGCGTCCCGCTCACGGGACGGCCCGTCAGCCGGCCGAGGATCAGCCGTGGCCGCGGCCCACCCGGCCCCGGGTGTCCCGGGAGACGCCGCGCAGCAGCCGCCGGGGCGCGTGCCGCAGCCCCGCCACGGCCAGCTTGTACTTCCACGTCGGCACGCTGACCAGCTTGCCTTTCCGCAGGTCACGTAGCCCTTCATCGACCACATCGTCGGCCTGCAGCCACATCCAGCCAGGGGTCCGGGCCAGGTCGATGCCGGCCCGCTCGTGGTAGCCGGTGCGGGTGTAACCAGGACAGAGCGCCATCACCCGCACTCCGAGCGGGGCTACCGACTGGCCGATCGACTCACTGAAATTCGTCACCCACGCCTTGCTGGCCGAGTAGGTCGACCCAGGCATGGGAACACCAAACCCGGCAACCGAAGAGACATTTATCACTGTCCCCGTGCCCCGCTCGATCATCGGGCCGAGGGCAGCGTGGGTCAGCCGCATCACGGCCAGCACGTTCAGCCGGAGCAGCCGGGCCTCGTCCGCCACGGTCGACCGCAGGAACGGCGTGTTGAGGCTGATGCCCGCGTTGTTCACCAGCATCTCGACCGGGCTGCCGGCGGCGAGCCGTCGCTCGACCGCGGCGCAGCCGTCGTCCGTGGACAGATCGGCCGAGATCGTCTCCACCTCCCGGCCGTACCGGCCGGTCAGCTCGGCGGCCGTGGCGTCAAGCCGGGCGGCGTCCCGGGCCACCAGGATCAGGTCCCAGCCGTCGGCGGCGAGCCGGCGGGCGAACGAGGCGCCGATGCCCAGGCTGGCACCGGTGATCAGGGCTCGTCGTACGGAGGGGTGGGGTTCGGACGTCACGGGCGGTCCTCCGAAGGCGGGGTCGGTCCAGGGGGTGCCGACGGCGGCCCGTAGGCCGGCGGCGCCGACAGAGGGCCGTAGGCCGGCGGCGCCGACAGAGGGCCGTAGGCAGGGGTGGCCCCGTAGCCCGGCGGGGTCGGGCCGGCCGGGGGGCGCGGACCGGCCGGCCGGCGGTGGAAGAAGGCGTTGGCCGCAGGCAACGTCAGCAGCGCGGCGACCACCAGGTAGCCGAGGACCTGCGCCACCGACAGGGCCGCGTTGAGCGGGATCCACCAGCCCGGGTAGGCGTCGCCGAGCTGGGCCAGCAGGTCGGCGGTGACCCGCTGATCGGCGCCGAGCCGCAGCGGGGCGGCCCGCTGACCGACCAGCACCGCCAGCGCACCGCACCCGCAGAGCAGCCCCAGCCCGCAGACCACCCAGGTGGTGACCCGGGCGCCGGAGCGGCCCGCGAGCAGGCCGAGGGCGAGCCCGACGAGCACCAGCCCGACCAGCACGCCGACCACGGCCGACAGGACCGTGGCGGCGCGCAGCAGCGCGACGACCCCGTCGATCTCACCGGTACCGGCGCCGGTCGTGGCGGCCGCCGACCGGAACCGGTCCGTCGTACCGGCCATGACGAGCAGACCGGTGACCGCGTACAGCCCGGCGCCGACCGCCATCAGCACCAGCACCGCCGCCGCCGCGACGACCGCGGCCGGACGGCGGGGTGGCGCCTGATCCGGGTACGACACGACAGATCCCTCCGGTAGGTGTCGGCTTGCAACCTACTCGGAGGGATCGTCGGAGTCGCTCTTATCGACGGCTCAACTTCCGGATGGCGGGTACGGCCCGGGTCGGTCGGTCCCGCCCTCCCGTTCGGTGCCGGGGCCCGACGCCCCACCCGGCTCGCCCTCCGTGCGCTCCTGCGCGGGCGGGGCCGAGGAAGGCGACGCCGGCGGGGGCGGCTGCTGCCACTGGCCCGAGGACGACGGCTCCCCGGGCTGGCCCGGTCCCTGCGGCCAGCCGGGCTGACCCGGCGGCTGCGGATACCCGGGAGAACCCGGGTAGGACGGGTAGCCCGGGGCCTGCGGCTGACCGGCGTGCGGGTAGCCGGGGTAGGGGGGATAGCCGGCACCCGGTCCTCCCCAAGCCGGCTGCGGCTTCCGGAAGAACTCGTTCGACTTCGGCAGGGCCAGCAGGATCAGCGCCACCAGCAGGGCGAGCAGAGCGAGGACGCCGAGCAGCGTGGTGACCGGGCGGTACCAGGGCAGGGCGTCCTCGAGCCGACGCTGGATCTCCTGGGCGCTCGGCATGTTCCCGGTCTGCGGTCCGCCGCGGATGAAGCCACCGGCCGCGTTGTTGACCAGGCCGATGCCGCTGCAGCAGATGAGGATGCCGCCCACTATCCAGGTGGCGATCCGGGACCCGTTCTTCCCCCGGTTGTTGAAGAGTGCGAGGACGACCATCGCGGCGGCGAGCAGCACCGCGAACGCGGCGCCGCCGACGGCGGCCACGACGGCGATGTTGCCGGTCTGCTCGGCGGAGGTGCCCTGGAACGCGTCCCGCATGACGTCTCGGATCGTGCCGATGACGGAGAGCGTCAGGATCAGGCTGACCACCTGGATGGCGGCGTACAGGATGAGCAGCCAACTGGAAATCGTCACCACTGCCGGCCGTGCGCGGGCGGGGGTGGCGGAGGTATCGACCATGATTCTCCTTCCCTAGATCACCCGCTCACCGTAACGAGCACCGGCCAGCGGGGCACGACACCCGGACCGGACTCGCCGCACAGTTCAGCCGGACGACGGCTCCCGGCGGCAGAGCCGCCGATACTCGGCGGTCACCACCCCGAGCAGGAAGAGGTCCACGCCGAGCGCGAAGACGGCACCGAACTGGTTGACGGTGAAGCTGAAGATCTGCCCGAACAGCAGGTCCACCAGGAGCGCGAGTTTGAACAGCCGGAAGGCCCGCACCTGGTCGCGGGGCAGCAGCAGCGCCCCGCGGATGCTGAGCACCGCGGTGATCAGCGCGGAGACCGAGACCCAGAGCACCGCACCCCACTCCCGCTGGTCGGGCAGCTGGCCGCTGATCGCGGCCAGCACGACGCGGAGCACCACGACGAACGGCTCGCCGACCACGTAGAGCACCACCAGGGAAACCACCCACCGGTGCGTGGTCACCCAGATCACCGCGCGGCGGGCCCGGATGAACCAGGGCTGCCAGAACCGGGGTGCCGGTGGCTCGCGTCGGGGCACCGCGTCCAGCAGCCGGGCGACCGCCTCCTCGATGTCCGGGCCGCAGCCACGGACCAGCCGCAGCACAGCCGCCCGGCGTCGAGCGGTCAGGCCGGTGGTGAGACCGCCGACCACCGTGTACAGGGCGTTCGCCGTCCGTTCGGCGCCGGTGAGCCGGGTCCGGCCACGGATCGCCTGGGTGATCACGACCAGCAGGGCGAACGCGACGTAGATGATGCTGGCGGCCGGGGCGTAGAAGTAGTCGGTCCCGGCGGTGACGAACTTGCCGACCTCGTCGATGAAGAGCCCGAAGCCCATCCCGCCCAGGATCGCGCCGATGATGCGCGCCGCGCTGCCGAGGAAGACCAGCGCGGCACCCAGGCCGGCGGTCATCAACAGGCCACCCCAGAGCACGTGCGCGATGTGCAGCCCGCCGCCGCCGAGCCGCGGGTAGCCGGCGGCCTGAAGGTACGCCCGGGTGACCAGCACCGTCACCACCCCGGACAGGACGAACGCCTGCAGGTACGACGGTGCCTCCAGTACCCGGGGCGGTCGCGACCAGCGGGACGGACGGGCGGGCATGACCCCGACGCTAGTAGCCTCTCCACTCCGTTCGGGCGTACTCCAGCACCCTGGGCTGCAGCAACGTGGTGGCGGGCACGTCCAGCCGGGCCCGGTCGGCGGGGAAGGTGGCCGCCGCGGCCAGCACCGACGGGGTGAGGAAACGCAGCGGCGGGGCGTCGACCGGCAGCGCCAACGCCGGCGCGCGGGCGCGAAGTACGGCGACCCGGACTGCACCACGAGCCGCCCGCCCGCGGCGAGCACCGCACGGATCAGCGCGTAGAACTCGACCGTGTCGAGCTTGGCGGTGGCGGTTCGTCGTGCAGGGTGCCGGGCAGGTGCGGCGACCGGCCGGGCAGGCAGGCGACCGTTTCGGTGAGGTCGGCGCAGACGACCTGGTGAGAGGCGCCGAGCAGGCGCAGCCGCAGCCGGAGCCCGCCGGGCAGGGTCAGCTCGCGTACGTGCAGCGCGGGGCGCTCCGGGCCGCCGAGCGTCAGGCTGAGGTCGGCGGCGCTGGTGTCGACGTACGGGGTGTCCGGGGTGACCAGCACGGTCAGGACACCTGCTCCGGGCCGTCCTGCGGGTAGATCATCACCTCGGCCCGGTGCAGCTTCTCACCGAGCGCCACCTCCCAGCCGGCCTCCCCGTACGCCTCGAAGGAGAGCCGGGCCCCGCCGGGCGCCTGGTAGTCGTAGTAGCGCATGGTGCCGTGCGGGTCGAGGCCGGTGCCCTCGGTGGCGGTGTAGCGGGCCTGGCCGGACTCGTCCCAGGTGTACCGGCGGCCGGCGATGTCGAGCGTGGGTGCGCCCGGCGTGACGGTGGCGGACGGCTCAGCCGTCCAGAGCACCAGTTCCAGGTCCGGGTCCTCCTCGACGGAGAGCCAGCGCTTCACCCCGCCGGCGTCGTCGAGCAGGTGCTCGGCCCAGCTCCAACCGCCCTCGACCAGGTGCACCGAGCCGCGGACCGTGTACGGCACCTGGCGGATCTCGACGATGTCGCCGGGGCGCAGCCTGCGCGGGTCGCCGCGGAGCACGTCCGCGTCCCGGTCCCGGAACGGGTCGGCGGCTGTCCGCGGTCGGGGCCGGGACCGGGCCCTGAGCAGCGCCACCACGGCGATGACGACACCGGCCACCCCGATCAGGCAGCCCAGCGCCAGCACCAGGTACGCCAACGAACGGTCCACGATCGCCTCCCCACGTGCGTCGCGGAGACGGTAACAACCCGACGCACGCCCGCCGAACGGCCGATCGCCGAGTCACCGGTCAGCTGTCGGAGGTTTCCGGGGGCGGCCGATCGGGTGGTGACCTGGCATGCTGACGAGCCGTGGCGGCGGAGGAACGGGCCAAGCAGGTGACGGTGGTCGACCGCGAGGTGGGCTGGGACGGCTTCTGCAACGCGCGGGACCTCGGCGGCCTGCCGACCCGCGACGGCCGCCGGACCCGCCGGGGAGCGCTGATCCGATCGGGGGACCTGCGGTTCGTCACGGCAGCCGGCTGGCGGGCCGCACACGACGCGGGCGTCCGGACCATCATCGACCTGCGCAACGACGATGAGGTACGGCCGGCCGACGGTCCCGGCCTGACGGCGCTTGGCGGCTCGGCGCAGTTCGCGCCGGAACCGTTCGGGCCGTTCGTGCCGGCCGGGATGACCCGGGTGCAGGTGCCGCTCGACGGGACGCGACCGGACCGGGCTGCTGGCCCTCCTCCTGCTGTCCCTCGCAGGCGTCGAGCCGGAGCACATCGCGGCCGACTACGAGCTGAGCACAGCGGCGCTCGTCCGGCTGTTCGCCCTGCTCGGCAGGCCGGACGACGGACCTGTTGTCGCGCGGATCCTCGCCGACAAGGGCACCACGATGCGGGAGGCGATGCTCGCGGTGTGCCACGGCCTGGACGCCGAGGCGTACCTACTGGCGGCCGGGGTCAGCCCGGAGGACATCGATCGGGTACGAGCCCGCCTGCTGGACTGACGGACGCCGCCGGTCACTCAGCTCAGTCGCCGGCGAGGCGTTCGGTGGCGTACTCGCGCAGGGTGGCCCGCCCCATCACGCAGCCGCTGAACGTGGTGAACTCGCGCTTGTCGTCGCGGAGCCGCTCCCAGGCCGCCCGGCCGGCTTCCCGGTCGACCTTGTCGAGCAGCGTGGCCGCGTACCCCTTGCCGGCTGGCGAGCCGTGCTTGAGCAGCCAGTCGACCTTCTTACGGGCCTCCTCCGGATGCTCCACGAGCGCCCGCTCCACGTGCCGGTACGCCTCGGTCTCCGGCAGCAGGGTGGAGGCGATCCCCACCCCGCCGAAGGCCAGCGTGTCGGCCTTCGCCAGCTCCTCGACCGCGGCGTCCAGCTCCTTGTCCTTCTTCCCCATGCCCAACATGCCCTCCTAGTGCCCGCTCTGACCCATCCTGACCCTGCTGATCAAGAAGTTTGCGTCCGCAACGTCGGCGCTCGGGACGCAAACTTCTTGATCAACCCGCTCGGCCGGGTCCCGGGAGGCGGGACCCGGCCGAGTGGGCGCGAAAAGGGGGTCAGGCGGCGGTGACGGTCAGGCCGTCCTTGGCGTCGGCCAGGTCGACCTGCACCGTGTCGCCGTCGCGGATCTGCCCGGCGAGCAGCGCCTTGGCGAGCTGGTCGCCGATGGCCGACTGGACCAGGCGACGCAGCGGGCGCGCACCGTAGATCGGGTCGTACCCGTGCTCGGCGAGCCACCCACGGGCGGCGTCGGTGATGTCCAGTGCCAACCGACGGTCGGCGAGACGGCGTCGCATCCGCTCCAGCTGGATGTCCACGATGGCCCGCAGGTCGTCGCCCTGCAGGGCGGCGAAGACCACGATGTCGTCCAGCCGGTTGAGGAACTCCGGCTTGAAATGCGACCGGACCACCGCGAGCACGCCCTCCCGGCGCTGCTCCTCGGCCAGCGTCAGGTCGCTGATCACCGACGACCCCAGGTTCGAGGTGAGGATCAGGATCGCGTTGCGGAAGTCCACGGTACGACCCTGACCGTCGGTGAGCCGGCCGTCGTCGAGCACCTGGAGCAGCACGTCGAAGACGTCCGGGTGGGCCTTCTCGACCTCGTCCAGCAGGATCACCGAGTACGGCCGGCGGCGCACAGCCTCGGTGAGCTGGCCGCCCTCCTCGTAACCGACGTAGCCGGGCGGGGCACCGACCAGGCGGGCAACGGAGTGCTTCTCGCCGTACTCGCTCATGTCGATGCGGACCATGGCCCGCTCGTCGTCGAAGAGGAACTCGGCGAGCGCCTTGGCCAGCTCGGTCTTGCCGACACCGGTCGGGCCGAGGAAGAGGAAGCTGCCGGTGGGGCGGTCCGGATCGGCGACGCCGGCCCGGGCGCGACGGACCGCGTCGGAGACGGCGCCGACCGCCTCGGACTGGCCGACCACGCGAGACCGCAGCGAGTCCTCCATCCGGAGCAGCTTGGCGGTCTCGCCCTCCAGCAGCCGGCCGGCGGGGATGCCGGTCCAGGAGGCGACCACGGCGGCGATGTCGTCCGCGCCGACCTCCTCCTTGAGCATGGCGCCGTCGGCCTGCAGCCGGGCCAGTTCCTCCTCGGCCTGCTTCAGCTCGGCCTTGAGGGCGGGGATCCGGCCGTACCGCAGCTCGGCGGCGCGTTCCAGCTCGCCGTCCCGCTCGGCCCGCTCGGCCTCGCCGGTGAGGCGCTCCAGCTCCTCCTTGGCGGTGGAGAGCTTGCTGATGTGACTCTTCTCCAGCTGCCAGCGCTCGGACAGCGCGGTGAGCTGCTCGCGCTTGTCGGCCAGCTCCTTGCGCAGCCGCTCCAGCCGCTCGGCGGAGGCGGCGTCCGGCTCCTTGGCCAGCGCCATCTCCTCGATCTCCAGCCGGCGGACCGCCCGCTCGATCTCGTCCACCTCGACCGGACGGGAGTCGATCTCCATCCGGAGCCGGGACGCGGACTCGTCGACCAGGTCGATCGCCTTGTCGGGCAGGAACCGGTCGGTGATGTAGCGGTCGGAGAGGGAGGCGGCGGCGACCAGCGCGGCGTCGGTGATCCGTACGCCGTGGTGCACCTCGTAGCGCTCCTTCAGGCCGCGCAGGATGCCGATGGTGTCCTCGATGGTCGGCTCGCCGACCAGCACCGGCTGGAAGCGGCGCTCCAGCGCCGGGTCCTTCTCGATGTGCTCGCGGTACTCGTCGAGGGTGGTCGCGCCGACCATCCGCAGCTCACCGCGGGCCAGCATCGGCTTGAGCATGTTGCCGGCGTCCATCGAGCCTTCGCCCTTGCCGGCGCCGACGACGGTGTGCAGCTCGTCGAGGAAGGTGATGACCTGGCCGTTGGAGTTCTTGATCTCCTCCAGCACGGACTTCAGCCGCTCCTCGAACTGGCCGCGGTACTGCGCGCCGGCGACCATCGCGCCGAGGTCGAGCGAGACGAGCTTCTTGTCCCGCAGCGACTCGGGCACGTCGCCGGCCACGATCCGCTGGGCCAGGCCCTCGACGATCGCGGTCTTGCCGACGCCGGGCTCACCGATCAGCACCGGGTTGTTCTTGGTACGCCGGGACAGCACTTGGATCACCCGGCGGATCTCCGAGTCCCGGCCGATGACCGGGTCGATCTTGCCCTCCCGGGCGCTGGCGGTCAGGTCGACGCCGTACTTCGCCAGGGCCTGATAGGTCTGCTCCGGGTCGGCGGTGGTGACCCGCCGGTCCCCGCCGCGGACGGTCGGGAAGGCGGCGACCAGGTTCTCCTCGGTGGCACCCGCGTTCTTGAGCGCGACGGAGACCGCGCCACCCACCCGGGCCAGGCCGGCGAGCAGGTGCTCGGTGGAGGTGTACTCGTCGCCGAGGGGCCGGGCGATCTGCTCGGCGGCCCCGATGGCGTTGACGAACTCGCGGGCCAGGGTGGGCTCGGCGATGCTGGAGCCGCGGGCGGCCGGCAGCGCGTCGACCGAGCGCTGGGCAGCCCGGCGCAGCTCGGCGGGGTCCGCCCCGGCGGCGCGCAGCAGGCCGGCAGCGGTCGAGCCCTCGGTGTCCAGCAGCGACAGCAGCAGGTGCCAGGGCTCCACCGTGGCGTGCCCACGCTCGTTGGCCAGCGCGACGGCACCGGTGATGGTTTCGCGGCTCTTGGTGGTGAGACGTTCCGTGTTCATGGGCTCCCCCGGATCGGCGTGTCCACTAGGAAGGACACAACCAGAGTTGAGCCTATTCCGCTCAACTCCGAAGCTGTGACGCCGGTCACTTTATATGCCTTCGGACGCGGCGGAACTACCCAAGGAAACTACATAAACTATATATCTGGAGCTGCGCTTGTGTAGTTCTCGAGATTGGGTGCCTCATGCGGAGCTTCGCCGACCTGGACCGGTTGATCGCCCAGGTTCCCGGCCCGGTCGTGACCGCGCTCGGCACCGTGGACGTCGGCCGTGGCTCCGAGGCGCTCTACCGTGACCAGCTCCCCGGACTTCTCAGGCAGCTCGCTGACCGTGCCCGGGTCGCCAGCATCACGGCCTCGTCCGCCATTGAGGGAGTGGTCGTACCTGACAACGCGCGGGCGGACCGGATCCTCGCGGGCAAGGTCACCCAGCTCAGGACGCGGAGCGAACAGGAGCTGGCCGGCTACCGGGATGCTCAGGACTACCTCTTCCAGGGATCATGGCGGCCGCTCAACAGCGGACTTCTGCTTCATCTGCACAAGATGCTCTTCGCGCACACGGCAGCCCCCGGCGGCCGGTTCAAGACCGAGGACAACCTGGTCGTCGACCGGTCGAGCTCGGGAGAGGTCACCGTAGGGTTCCGGCCGGTCCGCGCCTCGGACACGCCGTTCTACGTCTCGGAGCTGATCGACCGCTACCTACGCGAGATGTCGGTCCAGCGGCACCACCCGGTGCTCCTGGTCGGACTCTTCGCACTCGACCTGCTCGTCATCCATCCCTTCGAGGACGGCAACGGGCGGGTCACCCGGGCCCTCACCAACGCCCTGCTCATGGACGCCGGCTACACCGTCTCCCGGTACGTCAGCCTGGAACAGCTGATCGCCGAGACGGCCGACACCTACTACCAGGCCCTGCTGGACTCGACTCACGGCTGGCACGAAGACCGGGCCGATCCATGGCCCTGGCTCAGCTACTTCGTGAACGTCCTCGCCACGGCGTACCGGACCTTCGCCCAACGCGCGGCCTCCGACCGCTCCGACGGCTCGAAGCAGGACCGGGTACGTGAATATGTGCTCAACCACGCACCCGCCGTGTTCCGGATGGCCGACGTCCGCACAGCGCTCCCCGGCGTAAGCGACCCGACAATCCGTGTGGTCCTCGACCGCCTCCGTCGGGAGGGCGTCATCCATCCTGAGGGTCTGGGACGGTCGGCGGCGTGGCGCCGTAGCAGCCGCTGATCCGGCAGCCCGTCATGCGCCGCTTCCGATGAACTCCGGGGACTTGACCTGGCTCGCTCTAGATACTTCGGCGGCTCATCGGTAGGCGGGCGGTGCAGGGGGTTTCGTGGTCGGCGCGCAGGATGCAGCGCCGACCGTTTTCGAGGCGCCGGTCGCAGAAGACGCGATGGCGTACCCCCTGGTTGTCCTCGGCCGAGACGGTGGTCTCGCCCGGGTCGACATGGGTGAGGAAGGCCAGCGAGCGGGCCGCGGTCCGCGCCAGCATCTTGGCCCGGGCCAGGTCGGCGGCGGTGACCGGCAGGTGGATGACGTAGCGGCTGGTCACGGATGCCGGGCCAGGTCACGCATGGTCGAGGCCTGGCGCGACTGCCACGCGCGGAGGGCTTCCTTGATCCTGGACGCCTCCTCACGACTGCGGGCCACCTCGGCGTGCGCGGCGGCGAGGTCGCCGGCGACCCGGTCGAGAAATGCGGCGACTTCGGCCGGGTCCAGCCCGCGACGGCAGGTGGTGAAGGTGCGGCTGCGCACCTGCCAGGGCCGCAACGGCAGGTACGACGCCGAGCGGTACGCGCCGACCGGCGGACGGTTGGGCGGACCCGGCCGGGCCGGGTCGGTATTGCCTCGCCTTAGTAGGGGTCGCAGGAGGTTGCGCACGTCGGGCCTTTCTCATCCGGTTCGAGTTCTCGCCGATGAGGTCGGGACGGGCCGCTGGGGCACCCGCCCCGACCAGATGAGCGCCCCAAGTGCCATCCGGAGGCGTTCACGAGGAACCTACAATCGGTACCGGTCGTAGGTCAACGACCAACCCCCGATTGCTTGAGGTTGGAGGTTCCTGCGTGATCGAATGGGCGTGCCATCCGGGGAGTGTGTATGCCCAAGCAGCAGTACCAGGTGCTCGCAGACGAGCTGAAGAACAAGATTGATTCAGGAGAGTGGCCGCCCGGCACGAAGCTGCCGAGCCGGACCCAGCTCTGCAAGGAATACGGCGTGTCGGACACCGTGGTCGGCAAGGCCATGATGATCCTGCGCGCGACCGGACTGACCGAAACCCTTGAAGGGGTCGGAGTGTTCGTCGCAGAGCCCAAGTAGTGGCGAAGCGATAGCGACAGCCGGCGGGGTCAGTCGCCGTCCAGGGTCACCTTGACCCACCGGCGGTTCGCGGTCCACCCGATGCCGAGGATGACGTCGTCCGGCCCGCGGGCGGCGATCGTGCCGTCAACCAGCACGGTCAGGTAGTGGTCGCCGGTCAGCGGCCAGTCGACGTGGTAGTAGCGACCCCCGGCCACCACGCCCACCCCGTCCGGGCCGGTCACCGCGAGCAGCCCGGCGCCGATCGGCGCCACCGACCGGGCCTGCGCCGGGTGCCCGACGGCACCGACGCGCGCCCAGGCCGCCGGGCCCGCGAAGCGCCAGAACGCCGGAAAGCCGGTCCGGTCCGGCCGCTCCCCGATGAGCCAGATCCCACCGTCCGGCGCGAGCACCGTTCGCAGCACGGCCACTTCGCCGTCCGGCACCGGCACCGGCGTCGTCCGCCAGCTCCGCCCCTGGTTCCGGGAGATCGCCGCGTACGGCCGGCCGCCGTCCGCGCCGGCCGCCACGAGGAGGTCACCCTCCTCGCCGACGGAGTTCAGCCCCGGTACGGACGGCTGGGCGGCCAGTGGACGCAGCCGCCCGCCGTCCCACTCGCCGATCGCATCCTGGCCCTCGATGACCTGGAACCGGCCCCGGGCCCCCATCAGCACCGGCGGCTCGGAGCCGGAGGTGTGGGTGAAGCTGGCGCCGCCGTCGGTCGAGGTGTACCAGCCGTACGGCTCGGCGAGCAGCGCCAGCACCCCGGGAGCGGCGTAGAGCTGCTGGTCCTCGGCCACCGGACGCGGGTGCGGGAGCGGCTGCCAGGAGCGGCCGCCATCCACGGTGGAATAGAGCAGGGCGGTGCAGTCCCGGCCGGGTGGCTGGCCGTCGCAGGAGGCGAAGAGCGCGTAACCGTGACCGGCGTCGACGAACTCGACGAACGGCGGCCCGTACCGCTGCGGGAGGGCGAGGCGGGTCCGGCGTACCTCGTCGATGTCCACGACCCGCAGCGGAGCCGGCGTGGTCACGACCGGGCGGTGCGACCTGGGCGCCCGGGTCGGCGGCGTTCGCCGGACGTCGCCGATCGAGCAGGCCGCGAGGGCCGGCACCAGCAGCAGCGCGACGGCCGGGAGAAGCTTCCGATCGATCATCGGACCTCCTCGCCAGGGTAGCCTTCCCTAGGTGCGAGTACGTGTCGAACAGACTGCCCTACCGGGGATCGGCGTACGTCACGATCTGGTGACAGAATCCGGCCGGCGGCTGGGTGTGGTCTCCCACCGCAACGGGCGCCGGGACCTCGTCCTCTACGACCCCGACGATCCCGACGCCTGTCAGGCCGACATCCCGCTGACCGACGACGAGGCCGAGGCGCTCGCCGACATCCTCGGCGCGTCGCTGATGCTCGGGCAGCTCTCCGGGCTGCGGGAGCAGGCCGCCGGGCTGCTCACCGAGCAGATCGTCATCCCGGCCGGCACCAAGTACGTCAACCGGCAGCTGGGCGACACCAGGGCGCGTACCCGGACCGGGGCCTCCATCGTGGCCGTACTGCGGGACGGCGAGGTCATCGTCTCGCCGGACCCCACCTTCCGGTTCGCGGCCGGTGACGTGGTGGTCGTGGTCGGCACCCGCCAGGGTCTCGACGGGGTGAGCGCCGTCCTCGCCGACACCGACCCGGACGGCTGAGGCGGATGCACGAAACCACCACACTGCTCGTCGAGGTCGGCGCGCTGCTGCTTCTGCTCGGCCTCCTCGGCCGGCTCAGCCGGCGGTTCGGCGTCTCCCCCATCCCTCTCTACCTGCTCGCCGGTCTCGCCTTCGGCCACGGCGGCCTGCTGCGGCTGAACGCCAGTGAGGAGTTCTTCGCCGTCGGCGCGGAGATCGGCGTGATCCTGCTGCTGGTCATGCTCGGCCTCGAGTACAGCGCCAACGAGCTGGTCGGCAACCTCCGCTCCGCCGCCCCGGCCGGGCTGATCGACGCGGCGCTCAACGCCCTGCCCGGGTTCGCCTTCGCGCTCCTGCTCGGCTGGGGCTGGGTCGCCGGCGTGGTGCTGGCCGGCGTCACCTGGGTCTCGTCCTCCGGAGTGATCGCCAAGGTCCTCGGCGACCTGGGCCGGGTCGGTAACCGGGAGACCCCGGTGATCCTCTCCGTCCTGGTGATCGAGGACCTGGCCATGGCGCTCTACCTGCCGCTGGTCACCGCGCTGCTGGCCGGCGCCGGCCTGGTCAAGGGCGGGATCTCGCTGGCGGCCGCGGTCGTCACCGTGGTCGTCGTGCTCGCGGTCGCCATCCGGTACGGACACGTCATCTCCTCGGCGCTCTCCGCCAAGGACCCGGAGGCGCTGCTCCTCGGCGTGCTCGGCCTGACCCTGCTCGTCGCCGGCCTCGCGGCCAAGCTCCAGGTGTCCGCCGCGGTCGGCGCGTTCCTGGTCGGCATCGCGCTCTCCGGGCCGGTGGCGCACCACGCCACCGAACTGCTCTCCCCGCTGCGAGACCTCTTCGCCGCGGTCTTCTTCGTGTTCTTCGGGCTGGTCACCGACCCGATGGACATGCCGCCGGTGCTGCTGCCCGCGCTGGCGCTGGCCGTGGTCACCATGGGGACCAAGCTGCTCACCGGGTACCTGGCCGCCCGGCGGGCGGGAATCGCCGAGCCCGGCCGCTGGCGCGCTGGCTTCGCGCTCACCCCGCGCGGCGAGTTCTCCATCGTCATCGCCGGGCTCGCAGTCGCCGCCGCCCAGCCGGTGGAGCCCCGACTGGCGGCGCTCGCCACAGCGTATGTGCTGGTCACGGTGGTGACCGGGCCGATGCTGGCCCGGCTGCCGGACCTGCCCTGGTTCAAGACCTGGCTGCGCCGACGCGCTTCGATGCGGCGGCCGGCGCCCGCACCGGTCGCCGACTGACGGGTAGGGCGGGCCGGGTCGGCCGTACGGTGGACCCGGCCCGGCCAACGGTCGCCGAATTGCTTCCGGACAGCCCTTCCGCCGCTCCACAAAACCGCGTTACCGTGTCGCCCCAGCAGCCAGGGGCCGCGGGTGCCCGGTGCCCCGCCAGCGGAAGCGGAAGGTTGGCCGGTGAGCGTGCAGGAATCAACGTTCCACGGCTTTGCCAACCCCGTCGACCCGTCCCCCGACGAGCTGCGGGCCTGGGCGTACCACCCGGACTCGGTCCCGCTGACCTCCATGCCCCCGGACTGGGATCTGCTGGTCGCCGGCGATCATCTGGTGGGCACGCTCTTCGAGCTGGCGATGGACCAGAACTGTCCGGCGCGCCGGTTCGCCCTGCACTGCCTCTACATCTACGCCGCCGACGGCATCCGGACGAACTTCAAGGCCCACCCCAAGCGCCGCTTCCGCAAGCTGGTCGAGCAGGCCGAGCGGGGTGGTGACGAGCTGATGCGCAACTGGGCCCACAACAGCCGCATGCTGCTGGCCCGGCCGGAACTCTTCGTCTACCACGACTGGTGCGAGGGCGGCCTGGTCCGCGACAACCGCCGCCTCGGCTGACCGGTCACGCGTCACTCCGCACCGATACCGGGTACCGCCACGGGCAGAGGCACGCGGATCCCAGAGGCTCCAAGTCTTGTCTAGCCGCCCTCGCTCCGGGTTCGTTCAGGGTGAATACCGTCGACCAAGCGGTGACCCGGCATGGTGATGCAAGCCTCCCCTGGTTCGGCATCACACGCCGGGCACGGCCGGTACTCCTCGACCGGTCCCAGCTCGTAACCCATGGCACGGGCGGAGGCAGTGATCTCCCTGGCCGCGTGGTGCAGCGAGTCGTCCCGGTGCCGGACGGCAGCCTTGTGAACTCTGCGAATCGCGTCGCGCGCGAGTTCCAACGGCTCGGACACAGCGATCACCCCCTGAAGCGATAGGACGACGACTTAGGCCCGCGTACCACCGGCGAACGGGCCGGGACCCCCCGTGGGTCCCGGCCCGCACGTCGGCGCCACCGATCGTCACTCGACCGATCCGCCCTGCTCCTTGCGCTTCTCGTCGGCCCGGGCCCGGTCAATCCCGTGGTCGACCTGGTCGAGGAAGCGCCCGTCCTTGATCTTGTCCGTGAAACGCGGCTTGGTGAGCTCCTCGAACTTCCCCCGGACGTTCGCGGCGACCTGCTCCAGCTTGTCCTCGGTCTGCTGCGCCACCTTCTTTGGCAATTCCGCCATGGCTCCCCCCCGGCCAGTTCGGAAAGGTCCGGTTTAAGTGGCTTGGACCTGGTTCTCAGGCTAACCGAAAAGGCCCGGTCCGCGCCGGATTTCCGGCGCGGACCGGGCCGTGGTGGCTCGGTTCTCGGTGGATCAGCGGTCCGGCGTGCGGCGGGGGCGCCAGACGACCAGCGCGGTCGAGGTGCGGTTCGTGGGCACCAGATCGCCGCGCGAGAAGCCGCCCAGCGACTCCAGCTCCGCGATCCGGCGGTACGCGGCGTCCAGCTCCGCCTCCAGCCGCGCCACCCGCTGCTGCGCCTCCTCCAGCAGCCGCTCCAGCCCGATGATGCGCTTGACCCCGGCCAGGTTGATGCCGGCGTCCTGGCTGAGCCGCTGCACCTCGCGGAGCAGCACCACGTCCCGGACGCTGTACCGGCGGCCGCCACCGGCCGCCCGGCCGGCCTGCACCAGGCCCAGGCGGTCGTACTGGCGCAGGGTCTGCGGGTGCATCCCCGCCATCCGCGCCGCGACCGAGATCATCAGCACCTTGGCTTCGTAGGCAGGGTCACCCGAGCCGACGAACTCCTCCGACATCCCCGCTCACCTCCGCAGCCTCTCCACCGGTCAACTGAAGCGACGCACCCGCACGTCGAGATGTTCCCGCGCGGCGGGCGGGGTCTGCTCCGCGAACGCCTCCAGCGCCGCCCGCGCCTCGTCCGACACCTTCGCCGGCACCACCACGTCGAGGGTGACCAGCAGGTCACCGGCCCGACCGTCCTTGCGCACCACACCCTTACCCCGGGCCCGCAGCACCCGACCGCTCGGCGTACCCGGTGGGACCCGGAGGGTCACCGTGCCGTCCAGGGTCGGCACCCGCAGGTCCGTGCCGAGCACCGCCTCCGCGAACGTGATCGGAACGGTCAGGGTCAGATCGTCCCCGGTACGCCCGAACAGCTCGTCCGGGCGGACCTTCACCTGGACGAAGAGATCGCCCGCCGGTCCGCCCCGCTCACCCGGCTCGCCCCGGCCTGCCAGCCGGATCCGCTGCCCGTCGGCCACCCCGGCGGGGAAGCGGACGTTCAGCGTGCGGGTCTTGGTGACCCCGCCGGTGCCGTGGCACTCCGGGCACTTCTCCTCGACGACCGTGCCCACGCCCTGGCAGTTCCGGCAGGGCTCGGAGAAGCTGAACGACCCCTGGTTGCGCGTGGTCACCCCGGCGCCGTGGCAGACCGGGCAGCTGACCGGCTGAGTGCCGGGCTTCGCCCCGCTGCCGTGGCAGGTGTCGCAGACGCCGGGAGCGCGCAGCGTCAGCGGGAGGGTCACCCCGCGTACCGCGTCGGTGAAGTCGAGGGCCACCTCCGCCTCCACGTCCCGGCCGCGCGCCGGGCCGCGGGGACGGGCCGGACCGCCGGCACCGCCGCCCGAGAAGATCGTGCTGAACAGGTCGGTGAAGCCGCCCCCGCCGAATCGGGTGTCAGCGCCGCCGGCCGCGCCGCCGAACAGGTCGGAGACGTCGAACGGCACGCCGCCGGGCTGGCCTCCAGTGCGGGCGTTGCGCCGGAACGCACCCGAGCCGAACAGCGAGCGCATCTCGTCGTACTCGCGGCGCTTCTTGTCGTCGCCGAGCACCCCGTACGCCTCCGAGACGGCCTTGAACCGCTCCTCGGCCTTCGGGTCACCGGGGTTG
The DNA here is from genome assembly GCF_003857015.1 of Micromonospora globispora. GTDB lineage: Bacteria > Actinomycetota > Actinomycetes > Mycobacteriales > Micromonosporaceae > Micromonospora > Micromonospora globispora. The sequence continues at coordinate 27,707 of NZ_QGGF01000268.1, forward strand.
TGGTCCGGGTGGGATTCCCGGGCCAGCTTCCGGTACGCCTTCTTGATGTCGTCGGAGGAGGCGGACTTCTCCACGCCCAGCACGGCGTAGTAGTCCTTCTCGATCCAGTCCTTGGAACTCACCGGTCCACCCCCTTCCACGGGACCTGCCCGGGTCGTCCCGCCCGCCCGGTGTGGGCGGGCGGGACGTCACGGGTCTGCACTTACTCCGGGTCGGCGACCGCGACCAGAGCCGGCCGCAGCAGCCGCTCGCCGAGCTGGTAACCCCGGCGCATGACCTGCACGCAGGTCGGTTCCGTCACGTCGGCGGAGGTCTGGTGGGCCACCGCCTCGTGCCGGGTCGGGTCGAACGGGTCGCCCTGCTCGCCGAACGCGGTCAGGCCGAACTTGCCCAGCGCCGTGGTGAGCTGCTCGGCCACCGTGCCGAACGGGCCCACCAGGTCACCGTGCTCGCGGGCCCGGTCCAGGTCGTCGAGGATCGGCAGCAGCGCGGCCAGCACCGAGCCGGTCGCCTGCTCCTGGACCAGGCTGCGGTCCCGGTCCACCCGCTTGCGGTAGTTGGCGTACTCCGCCGACACCCGCTGCAGGTCCCGCGTCCGCTCGTCCAGCTCGGCGCGGAGCGCCTCCAGCTCGGCGCCGAGCGGCGCAGCCGTCGGGGCGGCCTCCTCGGCCGCCTGGGCCGGGGCGTCGACCACCGGCGGGCCGGAGACCTGGTCCTCGGCGTCGACCTCGATCTCGTCGACGACGACCTCGGCCTCCTCGACCAGCCCCTCGGCGGGCGCGTCGGCCGCGGCGTCGGCGGCCGACGCGTCGGTGCTCGCCGGCTGCTCCCCGGTCTTGCCGATCTTGCGCTTGTCACGGATGACGACCCGCGGCTCGTCGCCGGCGGCCTGCCCGGCGGTCGCGGAGCCACCCGGCGCCGACCCGGTGGAGGCCGGGTCGGCGGCTCGTGGCTTCTCCGTCATGCGGTTACCTCATCCCTCTGCCGTGAGTACGTGTGCGGGGCGGATCGTCACTTCTTGTCCTCGTCCACGATCTCCGCGTCGACCACGTCCTCGGGGCCACCGGCCTGCGCGCCACCGGTCGCACCGGCGCCCGGCCCGGCCGCACCCGGCTCCCCCTGCTCGGCCTGCTGCTGCGAGTAGAGCAGCGAACCGGCCTGCTGGGAGACCTGCGCGAGCCGCTCGTGCGCGGCCTTGATCTTCTCGATGTCCTGGCCGCCAAGGGCGCTGCGCAGGTCGCCGAGGGCCTCGTTGAGCTGCTCGCGGTTCTCGCTGGGCAGCTTGTCGCCGCTCTCGGCGAGGAACTTCTCGGTCTGCCACTGGAGCGCCTCGGCCAGGTTGCGGGTCTCCGCCTCCTCACGCCGACGCTTGTCCTCCTCGGCGTGCTCCTCGGCGTCCCGGCGCATCCGCTCGATGTCGTCCTTCGGCAGCGAGGAGCCGCCGGTGATCGTCATCTTCTGCTCCTTGCCGGTGCCCAGGTCCTTGGCGTGCACGTTGACGATGCCGTTGGCGTCGATGTCGAACGTGACCTCGATCTGCGGCACGCCACGCGGCGCCGGCGGGAGGCCGGTCAGCTCGAAGGTGCCGAGCTTCTTGTTGTAGGCCGCGATCTCCCGCTCACCCTGGAAGACCTGGATCAGCACCGACGGCTGATTGTCGTCCGCCGTGGTGAAGACCTCGGAGCGCTTGGTCGGGATGGTGGTGTTGCGCTCGATCAGCTTGGTGAAGATGCCGCCCTTGGTCTCGATGCCCAGGCTCAGCGGGGTCACGTCGAGCAGCAGGACGTCCTTGACCTCACCCTTCAGCACACCGGCCTGCAGGGCGGCGCCGACGGCGACGACCTCGTCCGGGTTGACGCCCTTGTTCGGCTCCTTGCCGGTGAGCTGCTTGACCAGGTCCGTCACGGCCGGCATCCGGGTCGAGCCGCCCACCAGGATCACGTGGTCGACGTCGGAGACCTTGATCCCGGCGTCCTTCACGGCCTGCTCGAACGGGCCCTTGCAGCGGTCCAGCAGGTCCTGCGTCATCCGCTGGAACTCGGCGCGGCTGAGCGTCACGTCCAGGTGCAGCGGGCCCGCCGAACCGGCGGTGATGTACGGCAGGTTGATGTTGGTGGTGGTGGCGGCGGAGAGCTCGATCTTCGCCTTCTCGGCGGCCTCCTTGAGCCGCTGCATCGCCATCTTGTCCTGGGACAGGTCGATGCCGTGCTCGCCACGGAAGGTCTTCACCAGGTGGTCGATGATCCGCTGGTCCCAGTCGTCACCACCGAGGTGGTTGTCACCGCTGGTCGACTTGACCTCGATGACGCCCTCGGCGAGCTCCAGCAGGGAGACGTCGAAGGTGCCGCCACCCAGGTCGAAGACCAGGACGGTCTGCTCCTTGGAACCCTTGTCGAGGCCGTACGCCAGGGCGGCCGCGGTCGGCTCGTTCACGATCCGCAGCACGTTGAAGCCGGCGATCTCACCGGCCTCCTTGGTGGCCTGGCGCTGGCCGTCGTTGAAGTAGGCGGGGACGGTGATCACCGCGTCGGTGATCTGCTCGCCCAGGTACGCCTCGGCGTCCCGCTTGAGCTTCATCAGCGTCCGGGCCGAGATCTCCTGCGGGGTGTACTTCTTGCCGTCGATGTCAACGGTCCAGTTGGTGCCGATCTCCCGCTTGACCGAACGGATGGTCCGGTCCGGGTTGGTGACCGCCTGACGCTTGGCGACCTCACCGACGAGCACCTCGCCATTGCGGGCGAACGCGACGATCGAGGGCGTCGTCCGCGAGCCCTCAGCGTTGGCGATGACGGTGGGCTCACCGCCCTCGAGAACGCTGACGCAGGAGTTCGTCGTGCCGAGGTCGATGCCGACCGCACGTGCCATGTTCGCTTCCTCGCTTCATAACGATGAGCAGGTCGTTGGGCCTGCCCGGCGGGTCGCCCGCAGCGACCACAGCCCAAGTTGAGTGAACTTGACTCAATAGTGCCACGCCCCCGGTAAACCGCAAGTCGAGGTTGAGCCGACCCGACGCAACCCGACCGTTATTACCGTCCGGTTGTCTTCCCTTGCATCGGTCGGGCACGCTTTAGCGGTGACGACGCACGGCGATCCCGCCACCCATTCCGGCGCGCCCGCCGTCGCAGCCCGCACCGGTCCGCCGGACGCCGGGGAGGACCTGCCCGCCACCGCCGCGGAGGGACTGCCCGCCGCGCTCGCCGGCCTGCGGGCGGCGATCGGCGCGGCCCGTTTCCCGCTGACCCTGCCCTCGGCCGAGCCGGCCCGGCGCACCGCCGCCGGGCTCACCGACCAGCTCGACGACTACCTCCTGCCCCGGCTGGCCCGGCTCGACGCGCCGCTGCTGGTCGTGGTCGGCGGCTCCACCGGCGCCGGCAAGTCGACCCTGGTCAACAGCTTGGTCCAGGCGCGAGTCAGCGCCGCCGGGGTGCTCCGCCCCACCACCCGCTCCCCGGTCCTCGTCTGCAACCCGGCCGACGCGGCCTGGTTCCGCCAGGGCGACCTGCTACCCGGCCTCACCCGGACCAACGAGCCGAGCGAGCACCCGGGCACCCTGCACCTGGTGACCGCGCCCGCGCTCCCGGCCGGGCTGGCCTTCCTCGACGCGCCGGACATCGACTCGGTGGTGGACGCCAACCGGGCCCTCGCCGGGCAGCTCCTGGCCGCCGCCGACCTCTGGCTCTTCGTCACCACCGCCGCCCGGTACGCCGACGCGGTCCCCTGGGAACTGCTGCGCAGCGCCCGCGCCCGGGGCGCGGTGATCGCCATGGTCCTCGACCGGGTCCCGCCGGAGGCGGTCGACGAGATCGCCGCCCACCTGTCGGAGATGCTCGCCGCCCAGGATCTCGGCGCCGCACCGCTCTTCGTACTGCCCGAGACCTGGGTCGACGGCCAGGGGCTGCTCCCCGACAAGGTCACCGCCCCGCTGAGCGCCTGGTTCGCCCGGCTCGCCGCGGACGCCGACGCCCGGGCCGCCGTCGTCCGGCAGACCCTGGACGGCGCGCTGGCCGCCCTGCAGCCGACCGTCGAAGGGCTCGCCGACGCCGCCGACGAGGAGGTGGCCGCCGCCGACGCGCTCGACGAGCGGGTCCGCGCGGCGTACCGGGGGGCGCAGCGGACCGTCGATCAGGGGCTGAAGGACGGCCGGCTGCTCCGCGGCGAGGTGCTGGCCCGGTGGCAGGAGTTCGTCGGCACCGGTGAGCTGTTCCGCACCCTGGAGGCGCGGATCGGCCGCCTGCGGGACCGGCTGATCGCCGCGGTGACCGGGCGTACGGCACCCGCCGCCGAACTGCGCGACGCGATCGAATCGCAGCTGGTCACACTGCTGCGCGGGGTGGCCGCCGAGGCGGCGGAGAACGCGTACACCGGGTGGAAGGCGCACCCGGCCGGGGCCGCCCTGCTCGACCCCGCGCTCGCCCACTCCTCCGACGACCTGCCGGAGCGCGCCGAGCGGCTGGTCCGCGACTGGCAGCGCGGGGTGCTGGAGCTGGTCCGCGTCGAGGGCGGCGACCGCCGTTTCGTGGCCCGGACGGCTGCCTACGCGGTGAACGCGACCGGGCTGGCCGTGATGATCGCCGTCTTCGCGTCGACCGCGTTCATCCCCACCGGTCTGGAGGTGGCCACCGGCGCGGGCACCACCGTCGCGGCGCAGGCGGTCCTCCAGGCGATCTTCGGCGACCAGGCGGTGCGCAACCTGGCCAACACGGCCCGGGCAGACCTGCTCGACCGGGTCGGCGCGCTCCTCGACCAGGAAGCGGCCCGCTACCTCGCCCGGACGGCCGAGGCCCGGCCGGCCGCGAGACCGGCGCCGCGCTGCGCCGGGCCGCGGGCCAGGTGGAGGCCGCCCGCCACCGCAGCGGCCTGTCCCGTCCCAACGGGCCGGTCCTGCCGGACCCCGGCAACCGGGGCGGTCGCCGGTGAGCGGGCGGAGCGAGCGTTCCCGCGCGGCTCGCCGGGGACCCCGGGTGGCGCGTGCGCGCCGGGCGGCCGCGACTGAAGGCGGGCTCCGGTGAGCAACATCGCCGGTCGGATGCGGGAGGCGTTCCGGGGTGACCAGCGGGTCGACCCGGACGCCCTGATCGCCCGCCTGGACGCGGTCCGACGCTTCCTCGGCGCGGTGGACGGCCAGGTGCCCGACAACCAACTGGTCGCCGCGCACACCGTGGTCGAGCGGGCCGGCACCCGCCTCGCACTCTCCCGGGACCACACCGTGGTCGCCCTGGCCGGGGCCACCGGCAGCGGCAAGTCGAGCCTGTTCAACGCCCTGGCCCGGATGGACCTCTCCCCGGTCGGCGTCCGCCGGCCCACGACCGGCGTGGCGCACGCCTGCGTCTGGGGTCCGCTCGACGGCGCCAGCCGGCTGCTCGACTGGATCGGGGTGCTGCCCCGGCACCGGTTCGTCCGGGAGAGCCCGCTGGACGGCGACGACGAGTCCGGCCTGCACGGCCTGGTCCTGCTGGACCTCCCCGACTTCGACTCGGTGCAGCGGACCCACCGGCTCGAGGTGGACCGGCTGCTCGGCCTGGTCGACCTGGTGGTCTGGGTGGTCGACCCGCAGAAGTACGCCGACCGGGTGATCCACACCGGCTACCTGCGCGAGTTCCACCGGCACCGGGACGTGACGGTGGTCGTGCTCAACCAGGCCGACCGGCTGCCCCCGGCCGAGCTGCCGCGGGTCCTGGACGACCTGCGCCGGCTGCTCGACGTGGACGGGCTGGGCGGGGTGCCGCTGCTGCCCACCGTCGCGGTCGACCCGGCCGGCCTGGACGGCCTGCGGGCCGCGCTGGAGCGTACGGTCGCCGAGCGGCAGGCCGCGCTGCGGCGGCTGGCCGGCGACGTGGACGCCGTGGTGGCCGAGCTGCAACCGCTGGTGGCCGCCGAGCCACCGCGTACCGGGCCGGACGAGGCGTCGTCCCGGGAGCTGACCCGGGCGCTGGCGGGGGCGGCCGGGGTGCCCGCGGTGGCGGAGGCGGTGGAGTCCGCGTACCGGCACCGGGCGGGCGGGACGACCGGCTGGCCGCTGGTGCGGGGCTGGCGGAAGCTGCGCCCGGACCCGCTGCGCCGGCAGGTGCAGCCGGCGGAGCTGGCTCGTATAAACATCTGACGCTGCCGACGATC
>NZ_QGGF01000263.1 GCF_003857015.1 Micromonospora globispora
GGCCGCCACCGCCACGGCCCCGCCCGATGCCGCCGGGCAGGACGCCCGAGCCCAGTCCCGGAGCGGTCGCGGTGCCCGCACCGGCCAGCCCGGTGCCGTAGTCGCCACCCGAGCCGACCGTGCCGGCGCCCGGGTAGCTGCCGGTGCCGGTCGACGGGGTGTAACCGCCGCCGGAGGAGAGATCTGGGTGGGTGCTCGACCCGATGCTCGGTCCGCCCGACCCGACGCCGGGCACCTTGCCCGCGCCGGTGGAGGGGCCGCCGCTCAGGCCGCCGGTGGAGGGCATGCCGCCGACCCCCGGCGCGCCGCCGCCACCACCGGTGCCGGGGCCACCACCCAGGTCGGGAATGTCCGTGCGCGGCGTGTAGAGGGAGCTCGGCCCGCCTCCGGCCGGCGATTCCAGCACCCGGTCCTGGTACTGGCCGTTGACCGCGTTGTAGACCTTGCGGGCCTCGCCCTCCTGGTCGTCGAACCAGCCCTGCACCCAGTCGCCCAGCTCGCCGACCTTCTCCATCGGCCAGCTGCCCATCAGGTCCGCCTTGACCCGGGTCTCGAAAAGCCCCACGCCGAGGACGACCTCGCCGTTGCGGGCGGCCAGCACGTCCCCGACGCAGGCGGACGGGATGGGCATCGAGCTCTGGGCCTCCTGGAGCTGCTTCGCGGCGGTCTCCAGATTGGTCACGATGCTCACCCGGTCCCGGCCGGGCTTCTCGGCCGCGTCCACCAAGCCGCCGGCCTGCTTCGCCAGCTCCTCGACGTGCGACTTGAACGCCTCGTACGCCGGGCCCTTCCAGACCGTGCCGAGGTCCTTGGCGTTCTGCTGAAGGCTCTCCTGGACCTGCCCGATGTTCTTGAGCAGTTCCTTCCAGCCGAGTGCCGCGCTCTCCACCTTGTCCGGGCGGCCCGCCACGAGCACCTCGCGGGCCATCTGCTCCCAGTCGGCCATCTCCCCGCTCCCCCGTTCTAGCCGCCGTTACGGGCGGCGTTGGCGAATGCCTGCTGCATCTCCTGCGCCGACATGGCGTTCGCGTGCTCGGCGTCCTCGTACTTCCGCTTCACCTCGCGCAGGGCCTCCGCGGCCGCCCAGAGCCCGTCCGAGAGCCTGCGCAGGCCCTGCTGGGTCGAGGAGAAGAGGGCATCGTGGTTCTTGGTCAGCTCCTGGGCGTTCGGGAACCCGCCCAGCGCGCCCTGGCCGTCCGTGGCCCGCTCGTTCGGGGCGAGCTCGTCCTTGATGGACGACATGTCGTAGGAGAGCCGGTGCACGTAGCTGGCGTGGGTCTCCAACCAGGTCACGGCCGAGTCGAGGCTGCCGGCGTCCCACTCCGTCTCCACGCCCCGCTCGCCGTCGCCGGCGACCAGCTTGCTCGGCGTGTGCGCCTGGTCGACACCGACCCGGTCGTAGTTGATGCCCCGGATGTCGCCGACGAACGGGGCGCCCGGGTTGATCGGCATGGGAACGTCGAACCGTTGCTCGATCCGGTCCGGATCCTCGCTGACGTTGTGGCTGATGTCCCAGCTCATTCCTGTCCTCCCCTGGCGGTGCTGTGGTGCCCGGCGTCAGCCCTGCTCCGCGCCGGGCGGCGGTGGCACCGGCTTGGCGGTGTCACCCGGCGGCGGAACGGGCCCCGACGGCGGTGCGTACGGATGCGGCGCCGTGGGCTGGCCCAGCGGCCGGGGCTGGTACGGGTGCTGCGGCGCCAGCCCGTGGCCGGTCGGGCCGAAGCCCGGCGGCTGACCGTTGCCCGGCGGTTGCGGGTAACCCGGCGGTGGTGGGTAGCCCGGTGGCTGAACCGGCCCGGGCGGCGGTGGGTACCCGGGCGGCGGTCCGAAGCCGGGCGGATGGTGACCCGGCGGCGGGCCGAACGGCGGCGGGCCGGGTGCCCGCGTCGCCGCCCGACGGCGCACGTTGCGCCGGGTGAGGAGCACCAGCAGCACGACGAGGGCCGCCACGACGAGCAGGCAGAATCCCGTCCCGGCGACCCGGCCCGCCCCCTTGGCCAGCCCGAAGGTGACCATCGGCTCGTCGTCGTTCCCGCCGCTGGTGCTGCTCGCGCTCGGCGTGGCAGCGGCGCCCTCGAGGAGTGGGTTGGCCGAGACCGGCGGCACCGAACGGGTCAGCGCCGCGAGCGGATCCACGACCCCGAACCCGAACTGCGGATCCCGCCCGGTCGGCCCGTCGTCCCGTGCGGTGCGGATCAGGCGGTTGACCACGTTGGGCGCGTCCAGGTCCGGATAGCGCGACCGGACCAGGGCGGCCACCCCGGAGATGATCGCGGTTGCAGAGCTGGTGCCGTCGGCCACCAGGTAACCGTTGGGAGAGACCGAGGGCGGTGCCGTAGTGATGATCCGCTCGCCAGGCGCGGCCAGGACCATCTCCGGGCCGGCCGCCGATCCGACCCAGGGACCGCCGGCGCGGTCCGTGCCGGCGACCGCGATCACGCCCGGGATGCTGGCGGGCGGCTGCACAGTGACCATGCCTTGCTCGACGTTGCCGGAGGCGGCGACGACGACGGCATCCTTGCTCAGCGCGTAACGCACCGCCTCGGCCAGCTCGCGGCGGCGCGAGTTGTCTGCCATTGAGACGTTGATGACGTCAGCACCGTGGTCAGCGGCCCAGCGGATGCCGCCGGCGATGTCAGCGTTGCGGGTGTCTGTTCCGATGCCGACCGGCAGGATTCTGGCGTCCGGCGCGATCCCCAGCTCGTGCATCACGCCACCGCCGCGTCCCGCGATGATCCCGGCCATGCCCGTGCCGTGGCCCTTCTCCGCGTCCGGGTCGCTGCGGCCGTCGGCGGCCACGTCGGCGCTGAACCCCTTGCCGCGCAGGACCTGACCCTTGAGGTCGGGGTGGCCGACGTAGACGCCGGAGTCGACCACGGCGACCACCACACCCTTGCCACGGGAGACCTTCTGCGCCTGCGGGATCTTCAGCGGCTCGAGGTACCACTGAAGGCCGCGTACGGTGTCGGCGGCGTGTGCCGGGACGGACCCGACCACCAGACCGGAGCCGGCCGCGACGACCAGCGCCAGTACGGCGGCGGCGGAACTGAGCAACGGCCGACGGTGCTTCGCCGTACGCATGGCACTCCCCAGGACCTCAGTCGACTCGTAACGCGTTGCGGCTCCGGTCCGGTCGAGCCGGACCGGAGCCGCGAACGGGCGGTTATCTCACTGCCAGACCTTGGAGTTGCTCATCTCCGTGGAGACGTAGTTCTCCCGCGCGATGCCGACGGCCGCGCCGATGTCGTTGAGGACCTTGTTGATGTCCCGCACGGCGGCGTCCCACTGGGCCTGGTGCTGCTCGTAGGCGGCCCGGTCCTGGCCCTCCCACTCGAGCTTGGTCAGCATCGACCGCAGCGTGTCCAGCTTCTCGTCGATGGTCCGCGAGATGGACTGCATCTGCTGGTTGCTGCTCTCGAGGACTGCGTAGTCAACCTTGATGCTCACGATTTCCTCCTCTGCTCGTCAGCGCGGATCACGGGTTGAGAGCAGAGTGGAACTTGTCCAGCATCTGCTGCTGCTCTTCGTCGTTGACCTGGTGCGTCGTACCCGACTTGTCGAGCAGGTCGGCGATGTTGTCCATCGCCGTCAGCAGCTTGACGGTGTCCTCGTTCCAGCGCTGCATGAGCTGCTGGAAGCCCGTGGACGCCTGCCCCTTCCAGGCGATGGCCAGGTCGTCGACAACGTTCCACAGCTTCTTCAGCTCGCCGTCGACCTCGCTGCGCGTGGACCGCACGTCACTCGCGGCGGTATGCAGAGTCGCAGCTTCGACCTCGAACGCCATGCTTCACACCCTTCCGTCATCTTCGTGGCGGCGGATCTGCCGCGCCCTCCCCCGCGGCAAGGCAACCAACCCCACCAACGGACATCCTCGCTGAGACCGTAACCCACGGCGGCAAGCCATGACAGCCCGCCAAAAGCGGCAAACGTCATATGTCCTCAGTGGAGTTCACGACACTTTCGGACGGACCCATGATCCATAGAGGACGACAGAATTTGCTTGCGGTTACAACGGTTCCGACCAAGCGGTCTGGATCAGCTGCTGACCGTCCCGGCGACGCACCAGGGTCCCCCGGCCAGGCGGCTGCGGGCTCGGCCGCAGCGTGCCGAAGACCGCGCCCTCCTCCCGGTTGCCCGACATCAGCAGCCCCGGCGAGTCCAGCTCGCGCAGGCGTTGCAGCACCGGCTCGTAGAGCGCCCGGGCCACCCCGCCCACCCGGCGGGTGACGATCAGGTGCAGGCCGATGTCGCGGGCCTGCGGCAGCAGCTCGTGCAGGGCGCTGAGCGGGTTGCTGCCGCCGGAGGCGACCAGGTCGTAGTCGTCCACCAGGATGTAGAGGTCCGGCCCCTTCCACCAGCTCCGGTCCCGCAACTGGGCGGTGGTCACGTCCGGCCCGGGCAGGCGCTTCTGCAGCGCGCTGCGGATCGACCCGAGCCCCTGGCTGAACACCTGGTTGGACGGCGCGTAGTCGAGCAGGTGGTCGCCCTCCACCGCACCGAGCAGACCACGCCGGTAGTCGGCGATCACCAGCCGGGCCTCGGCCGGGGTGTACCGCTCGGCGATACCCCGGGCGATGAGTCGCAGCAGGTTGGTCTTGCCGCACTCGGCGTCGCCGAAGACCGTCAGGTGCGGCTCGTTCGCCAGGTCCAGGTAGACCGGCGCGAGCGCCGACTCGTTGACCCCGATCGGCAGGCCCGGCGCCGACCGGTCGACCACCTTGGCCAGCTCGGCGACCGGCAGCCGGCGCGGCAGCAGCCGTACCTTCGGGGCCGGGCTGCCCGGCCAGTTCGCCGCCACGTGCCCGGCCAGGGCGACCGACGCCTCGGTCAGGTCGTCGATGTCGCGCTTGCCGTCGATCCGCGACACCGCGGTGAGGAAGTGCAGCTTGTCGCGGGTCAGGCCACGACCGGGCGCGCCGACCGGGACGTTCTGCGCGGCCCGCCGGTCGATCTCCGACTCGGCCGCGTCGCCGAGCCGCAGCTCCAGCTTCGTGCCGAGCAGATCCCGCATGTTGATCCGGATCTCCGCCCACCGCACGGCCGTGATCACCACATGTACGCCGAAACCCAGTCCCCGGTTGGCCAGGTTGGTGATGGTCTGTTCCAGCTCCTCGTACTCCTGGCGGAGCGTGTTCCAGCCGTCGACCACCAGAAAGACGTCGCCGAACGGGTCGTCGGCGAACTCCCCGGCCGCCCGGCGCCGCCGGTAGCTGGCCACCGAGTCGATGCCGTGCTGGGCGAAGCGGATCTCCCGGTCGTCGATGACGGCGACCACCTCGGCCACCGTCCGGCGGACCGCCTCGGTGTCCCGCCGGCCGGCCACCCCGGACGTGTGCGGCAGCCCCTCCAGGCTGCGCAGCGCCCCACCACCGAAGTCCAGGCAGAAGAACTGCACCTCGCGAGGGGTGTGGGTGAGCGCCAACGAGGCGATCATCGAGCGGAGCATGGTGCTCTTGCCGCTCAGCGAGGCGCCGACGATCACCACGTTGCCGCCCGCGCCGGCCAGGTCGACCATCATCGGGTCGCGCCGCTGCTCGTACGGGCGGTCGACGACACCGACCGGCACGGCGAGGCGGCCCCGGCCCGGCCAGTTCGCGGTGCAGAGCCCGAAGGTCGGGTGCACGCTCAGCGGCGGCAGCAGCTCGCCCAGGCTCGGCGGCTCGGCCAGCGGCGGCAGCCACACCTGGTGCGCCGGCCGCCCGCGGCCCTTGAGCCGGTCGATCAGCACGTCCAGCATGGCGACCGCCTTGCCGTCGGCCTGCTGCTCCGGCTCGGGGGCCGCCTCCACCTGCGTCTGGGCCACCGGCACCGACACGAAGTCCAGCCCGTACGGCACGATCCGGCGCTGCACCTGCGCCCGGGTGGACCGCTGCACCTGCCCCGGCGCCCGGTACGGCCCGGAGACGTACGCGGCCCGGAACCGCAGCATCGTGCTGGTGTCCGTCTTCAGGTAACCGTGGCCGGGCGCGTTCGGCAGCTCGTACGCGTCCGGCACGCCGAGCACGATCCGGCTCTCCACCGCGGAGAAGGTCCGCAGGCCGATCCGGTACGACAGGTGCGTGTCCAGGCCGCGCAGCTTTCCCTCCTCCAGTCGCTGGGAGGCGAGGAGCAGGTGCACGCCGAGCGACCGGCCGAGCCGACCGATCATCACGAAGAGGTCGATGAAGTCCGGCTTCGCGGCGAGCAGCTCGCTGAACTCGTCGCAGATGATGAGCAGGCTGGGCATCGGCTCCAACTGTTCGCCGGCCGCCCGGGCCTTCTCGTAGTCGTACCGGGAGACGTAGTTGCCGGCCGCCCGGAGCACCTCCTGCCGGCGGTTCATCTCACCGGCCAGGGCGTCCCGCATCCGGTCGACCAGCGGCAGCTCGTCGGAGAGGTTGGTGATCACCGCGCTGGTGTGCGGCAGCGCGTCCAGCGAGGCGAAGGTGGCGCCGCCCTTGAAGTCGACCAGGACGAAGTTGAGCTCCTCCGAGGAGTGCGTCACGGCCAGCGCCGCGACCACCGTACGCAGCAGCTCGCTCTTGCCGGAACCGGTCGCGCCGATGACCAGGCCGTGCGGGCCCATGCCCTCGTGAGCGGACTCCTTGAAGTCCAGCTCGACCACGTTGCCGTCCGGGCCGACGCCGAGCGGGATCCGCAACCGGTCCCGGTGGCTGCGCGGCCGCCAGCTCTGCTGCACGTCCACCGCCGCGGCGTCGCCGACGCCGAGCAGGTCCGGCAGCTCCGTGCTGCGGGCCAGCGGCTCCTCACTGCTCGCCTGCTGCTGGGAGAGCCGGTAGGGGGCGATCTGCCGAGCCAGGCCCTCGGCGGCGGTCTCACTCAGCCGGTCCGGCCGGCCGAGGCGGGACGACGAGCTGCCCCGGACCAGGTCCAGCGCGCTGCCGTTCCCCGCGTCGAGGCAGAGCAGCCAGCGACCGGCGTCCCGGGGCACGGTGCCGGAGAGGTCGACGACGGTGGCCCCGAGCAGGCCCGGGCCCATCAGCGCACAGGTCGGCGAGACCTCAGCGCCGTCGAGCAGGACCACGACGTGCGGGGCGGTGGTCAGCGGCTTCGCCTCCGGCGCGAACCGGGGCCGCCCGGCCAGCTCGTTGGCGAGCGCCTCCTCGGCCTCGGCGAGGCTGGCGAAGACGAGCCGGCGCGCACCCGCCGCGTCGGTACGCACGCCGTGCTGGGCGTGCGGCAGCCACTTCACCCAGTTCCAGACCGGCTGCCGGTCCGGCGCCGCCACCACCGCGACGATCAGGTCGTCCGGGGCGTGGAAGGTGACCAGCTGGCCCAGGGCGGCCCGGGCCAGGTCGAGCACCGGCTCCCGGTCGCCACGCAGCACGATCCGGCTGAACGCCCGCAGCGAGAGCGCGGTGGGCAGGTCCGGCACGGTGGAGTGGGCGCGGACGAAGCGGCGCAGCGCGATCGCGCTCATCGGCTCCAGGTCCTCCACCGGCTTGGTCTCCGGCGGGACGATCTCCACCGCCAGCCGCTGCGGACCGAGGGCGATCCGGGCCTCGCCGAAGTCGTCCTCGGTGATCCGCCGCTCCCAGAGCCGCCGGGACGCCGCGATCGACCAGAGCGCATCCGACTCCGGGTGCCGCCAGGTCATCGCCGCGCGCTGCTGCTCCGCCGCGCGCCGGGTCCGCTTGCGCACCTGGGCGAGGTACCGCATGTAGTCGCGCCGGTCGGCGTTCAGCTCGGCCTTGTCCTGTCCGCCGTTGCCGAGCGTGCCGACCGCCATGCCTAACATGGACACCCCGAAGAGGCCCCCGGCGACGTACGTCATCATGCCGCCGCCCTTGCCGGCGTACAGGAACGCCATCGCGCCGACACCGCACAGCGTCGGCAGCACCATCAGGAGCTGGCCCATCCCGCGCGGCTGCGGCTCGGGCAGCTCCGGCGGGGACTCCAGCAGCACCTCGCCGCGCGGCAGTGCGGGTCCCGGTTGACGCGGAAGCCGGCGGAACACCACCGTGCTCACGGTTGCCTCCTGCTTCCTAGGGTGCTCATTGCTGAGCGGTTCGGATGGTTCGCTCTCCGCTCGGCGGTGGCCGGGCTGGAGTCCTGGACCGGCAGTCTGGTCCGATGGCGATCGGTCCTATCCCGCAGGATCTGCTTCACCCTGTGATGCGGGGTGTGCAGGGCGATGTCGGGGTCGCCTGCTCGGTGCAGGATGTTGATCGCAGCGTTCACGTCGGCCTGCCACACCACCCCGCACGAGGTGCAGTGAAGCCGGTCCCCGTTGCGTCGGCCGAGCCGACCGCAGCGGTGACAGGCTTGTGAGGTGTAGGCGGCGTTGACGTGCACGAGCGCAGAACCTCTGCGCTCCGACACGTTTCTTAGTGCCTCGGCGGTGACCCCTTTGGTCCAGCCGGCGAGGCGCCGATTCATGTTCTTGCCGAGCGTCTTGCGTCCGGCGAAGCTTCTGGTGAGGTCTTCGGCGACCACGGTGGCGGCCTTGTCGACAACCCGGTGCACGGCGGTGAAGATCTCCGTGCGCACCGTGGCGCGGTGGCGGGCGGCCTGCCGGTCCCGCTTGACCGTGCCGAGGTTGTTTGCCTTGATCCGGTGCGCTTTCGCGTGGTCACCGCGGCCGGCGGCGGTGTTCGCTATCGAGCGCAGCTTCGCCCGACGCCGGTTGCGTTCCTTCAACCGATCCGACTCGCTGGACAGTAACTGGCCGAGGCGGCTGCCGTGGTGGCCGCCGTCGGAGTCGATCAGGGCTTCGGTGTAGCCCTTGTCCACGCCGATCGTCCGATCACCGCAGGGCCGCTGCGACGACCGCATCTGCGACGCGTCGATCTGGTAGTGCACCTCGACCCGGCCACCGCGCAGGATCAGCCGAAGCGTGCCGGCCGGGGCCACGGTCGTGGACAGCGGGATTCTGACCATCCTGCGCCGTTCGAGACCGGGAACCGCCAGCCACAACCGGCCGCGTCCGTCAGCGACGATGTTGTGCTTGTCGGAGCGCACGACGATCTGATCGTGCGTACGATTCCTGCCGCGCTTCCAATGCTTGCGCATCTGCCGAGCCAGGAACGGGTCACCAGCCCACCGGTCGGCCTTCAACGCGGTCAGCATCCGCCTGCGCTCGGCCGGATCACCCCTGCGCCGGAAGATCGCCCGACGCACCTCGACCTTGGCCGACGCCAGGTTCCCCGCGATATCAGCCATAGCATCGCGGACGGTTTCCTTCCAGGCATTCGCCAGCACACCGAACCGCACGTGCGTGCCGTCGGCCAACCACCGGTCCCGCACCTGCCGGTCCCTCAGGCCGGACCCGACCCCACTGGTCGAGCCGTATCGCTGCCACACCTCGCTGCGAACGCGACCCAGGCGGCGGGCCTGCTCCAGCAACGCCGCATACTTGCCTGGGTTCAGGCGAACGGAGTAGGCGACCCGGGTGACGCTCGCTGGTCGCTTCCCGTGCTCATCGCTGCGGCCCACGAGGCCAGGTCGCCCTTCAGTCCAGGCGACGAAACCCGGCAGTACACCACGCCCTTTCGGAGACAACTAGTCACTCCCCTCGAGCGGCTCTGCCGCGTGCGCGACCGACCGGAGTCGTCGGGTGGGCATCCTATGCGCCCGCCATCGTAGGTAATCTCCCGTGGGCGTCGTGGACCCACGGGGGCGACGCCACCGTCCGAGATGGACCGCAGGCGAGCACGAGGAGGCCACAGTGGCGACGAAGACGGCGACCGGCGGGCTGAGCCGGATCACCATCGTGGCGCCACGGACCAGGATGGACCTCGCCCTGCCCTCCGACGTACCGCTGGCCGACCTGCTTCCCACCCTGCTCCGGTACGCCGGCGAGGACCTGGCCGACGAGGGCGTCCGGCACGGCGGGTGGAGCCTGTCCCGGCTCGGCGGGCAGCCGCTCGACGGTGGTCGTACCGCCGCGCAGCTCGGCGTCCGCGACGGCGAGGTGCTCTACTTCAATCCGCGGGTCTCGGCCGCGCCCGAGATCGTCTTCGACGACGTGGTCGACGCGGTGGCCACCGCCACCAACCAGCGGCCCGGCACCTGGCAGGTCGGTACCACGCGGGCGTTCGCCGTGCTCTTCGCCGGCGCCGCCCTCGCGGCCGGCGCCGCGGCGGCGCTGCTCGCCGGGCCGC
>NZ_QGGF01000716.1 GCF_003857015.1 Micromonospora globispora
GTCGCAGATCGCCGCACTCGCCCCGCTCGGGTACGTGGCGGCCGGGCCCGCCCTTGCGGAGCCGACGGGGACCGCCCCGCTCACGCCGGTCCCCGTCGTCGGCGGCCGGGCCGGTACGCGGGCCCGGCGGGTAGCCACGGGAGGGGCCGGTCGGCCCCGGACGGGCGCCGTCGGCCCACGGGTCACGGCCGGTCTCGGGCGAGGTCGAGGGATACACGCCCCGATCGTGCCAGACCAGGCGGCTCCCGCGGAGGTCACGGTTTCGGCAACGTTAAAACCTGGGCCGCGATCGGGGGCACATCGGGCATAGGGTGTATAGCGCGGCGGTGACGGCCAGACTTTCCGTTAGGCTCAAGCCGTTACCCGCCCGTCAGCGACGCCGGGACCCACGCAAGTTCTCAGCGCCACCTCCGAGCGGAGGTGCGCTGGTCGCCCGCGGCCATGCCGCTGGGACGGAGGTGATCGTGTGGAGATCCTGCTCCTGGTGACCGCGCGCGCAGGTGAACCATCGGCGGTGCTGCCGGCACTCGACCTGCTGCCGCACTCGGTCCGCACCGCGCCCCGGGACGTCCGCACGCTCGTCGCCGGCCCGAGCCCGGATGCGGTCCTGGTGGACGCCCGTTCCGAGCTGAGCGAGGCCCGCGCGACGTGCCGCATGCTGCACGCCACCGGGCTCGGCGTACCGCTGGTCGCGGTGGTCACCGAGGCCGGCCTGATCGCGCTCAACGCGGACTGGGGCGTGGACGACGTGATCCTGGCCGGGGCCGGCCCGGCCGAGGTGGAGGCCCGGCTGCGGCTCGCGGTCGGCCGGCTCAGCAACGCGACGGCCGGCGCCGGCGGCTCGATCCGGGCCGGTGAGCTGACCATCGATCCCGACACCTACGCGGCCAAGCTCAAGGGGCGCCCGCTCGACCTCACCTACAAGGAGTTCGAGCTGCTGAAGTTCCTGGCCCAGCACCCGGGCCGGGTGTTCACCCGGGACCAGCTGCTCCGCGAGGTGTGGGGCTACGACTACTTCGGCGGCACCCGCACGGTCGACGTGCACGTCCGGCGACTGCGGGCCAAGCTCGGCTCGGAGTACGAGTCGATGATCGGCACCGTGCGTCAGGTGGGCTACAAGTTCGTCGTCCCGCCGTCGCGTTCGCTGCCCGAGTCGGAGCACGCCCCGCTGCCGGTCTGACCGGCCACTTCACCCCGTTACCCCTTTCAGGGGGACTCTTGCTGTGTGCCCCTTTTGCGCATCTCGTGACTTTTACTCTGGTTGCGGGGTTTGCGGCAGGAAGGGGCGACGGTGGGCGAGTATCGCGGGGGCTACTACCGGTCCGAGCAGTCCTCGTCGCGACGGGGACCGCTGGCGAACCCGAGCGTCCGGGGCGGTGCGATCGTCCTGCTCGTGCTGGCGGCACTGCTGGTCTCCGCGTACGCCCTCGGCCAGAGCCTGGTCCCCGATCCGCCCCGGCAGCGGCACACCGGCGTCGCGACCGGCGCCACCCAGGCGCACCCCACCGCGAGCCCGAGCCGCCCCGTGCCGACCACACCGAGCGCGCAGGCCGAGCGGCAGCCCCAACTGGACCCGGACAGCAACGGCCCCTACGGCAGCCGGGTCTCCACCGGGTCGACCCGGGTGGCGCTCACCTTCGACGACGGGCCGGACCCGGTGTACACCCCGCAGGTGCTCGCGCTGCTGCGGAAGTACGACGTCAAGGCGACCTTCTGCGTGGTGGGCGTGAACGCAACGAACCACCCGGACCTCATCCAGGCGATCGTGGCCGAGGGTCACACCCTCTGCAACCACTCCTGGAACCACGACATGACCCTCGGCAAGCGCCCGGCCGCGGTGATCCGGTCCGACCTCATGCGCACCAACGCCGCCATCCGCGCGGCGGTGCCGAACGCGCGGATCGCGTACTTCCGGCAGCCCGGCGGGGCCTGGACGTACCCGGTGGTGTCGACCTGCGAGCAGATGGGGATGACCCCCCTGCACTGGACCGTCGACCCGTCGGACTGGAAGGCCCCCGGCGCGGCGAGGATCACCGCCACGGTGCTGGGTCAGACCGCACCCGGTTCGATCGTGCTGATGCACGACGCCGGCGGGAACCGGGCAGGCACGGTGCAAGCCCTGCAGCACCTCCTGCCGGTGCTGATGACCCGGTTCCAGCTGGAGGCGCTGCCCACCGGCACCACGTGAACGACGGTTGCCGCACGGGTCGGCGACGCTCCGGTGGTCGGGGGCACCGGGCTCCGCGCACCGTGACGGGCATCGCGCAACCGGTCGTCACGTCCGGCATGATCGGCCCGGCCCGGGCCGCTACGGTGACGGGATGAGCAGCACCGAGCCGACCGCCGACCGCGTCACCCGCGCCGACCGGCTGGCGCCGGTCGAGGTCGCCGAGGTGCTGGCCCTGGCCCGCATCGCCGGGGACGCCGACGGCGCCGACCCGCTCGACGAGCACGTGCTGCTGCGGCTGCGGGACCCGGAGGCACCCGCCGTGCACCTCACCGCGCACGCCGCCGACGGCACCCTCACCGGCTACGCCCATCTCGACACCACCGACCCGGCGGCCGGCATCGGCGTGGAGCTGGTGGTGCATCCGACGTACCGCCGGCAGGGCACCGGCCGGGCGCTGACCCGGGGGGTGCTGGCCGCGGCGGCCGGGCCGCTGCGGGCCTGGGCGCACGGCGACCACCCGTCCGCCGCCGCGCTCGCGGTCGACCTCGGTTTCACCCGCGCCCGAGTGCTCTGGCAGCTGCGCCGTCCGCTGACCGGCGCGCTGGCCGAACCGCGTCTTCCCGACGGGGTGGAGCTGCGCGCGTTCCGGCCGGGCGAGGACGACGACGCGTGGCTGGCACTCAACGCCCGGGCCTTCGGCCAGCACCCCGAGCAGGGCCGCTGGACGCCGGCCGACCTCCGGGTACGCCTCACCGAGCCGTGGTTCGACCCGGCCGGTTTCCTGCTCGCCGTCGAGTCCGCCACCGGCCGGCTGCTCGGCTTCCACTGGACCAAGGTGCACGAACGACCCGGCTCGGCCCGGATCGGCGAGGTCTACGTGCTCGGGGTGGATCCGTCGGCCCATGGCGGCGGGCTCGGCAAGGCCCTGACCAGCGCGGGGCTGGCCTACCTGCGGGATCGGCGGGGCCTGGACCGGGTGATGCTCTACGTGGACGAGTCCAACACCAGCGCCGTGGCGCTGTACGAGCGGCTGGGCTTCGCCCGCTGGTCCGCGCACGTCAACTACCACCTCGGCTGACAACCGTCGGCTCCCGCGCTCCGATCACGGGGGCGTCACGGGACAGGCTCGGCGGGATAACGGCCGCCCGGAAAAATCGTACTATTAGCGATACTGGGCGGCGAGTTCACGAAAAGGACAACCCCTACTCAGGTGAGGGCCACCCCGTCGGTCGCACCTGTTCACCTGGCGTTCACTTGCGCCCGGCAAACCGGCTACCTGGGACTTCTACCTTTCGTGTCAGCCGGTCAGCGCCGGCACCCGGGCCTGCCCGGGCGACCTGACCAAAGACGTGAAGGGAAACCCCTCAGGTGAAGCTCCAGCGGCACGGCGTCATCGCCTGCCTCGCTCTTACCGCGGTGCTCGGTCTCAGCGCGTGCGGCTCCGACAACAACGAGCCGACCGCCACCTCCGCTTCCGGTTCCGCCGCCGCAGTCGACTGCGGCAAGGGCACGCTGAACGCGCAGGGCTCCTCCGCGCAGAAGAACGCGATGGCCGAGTGGATCAAGGCGTACCAGCAGAAGTGCGCCGGCACCACGATCAACTACGAGCCGTCCGGCTCGGGCGCCGGCATCCAGGCCTTCATCGCCGGCACCGCCGACTTCGCCGGCTCCGACTCGGCGCTCAAGCCCGAGGAGCAGCCGCAGGCCGACGCCAAGTGCTCGGGTGGCAAGGCCATCCACCTGCCGATGGTGACCGGCCCGATCGCCGTCGCCTACAACGTGAGCGGCGTGGACAACCTCCAGCTCAACCCGGCCACCCTGGCCAAGATCTTCGCCGGCAAGGTCACCAAGTGGGACGACGCGGCGATCAAGGCCGACAACCCGGACGCCAAGCTGCCGGCGACCACCATCCAGACGGTGCACCGCTCGGACGAGTCCGGCACCACCGACAACTTCACCAAGTACCTGTCGAAGGCCGCCTCCGCCGACTGGACCCTCGACCACGCCAAGGCCTGGAAGGCCCCGGGCGGCACCGGCGCCAAGGGCTCGGACGGCGTGGCCAGCTCGGTCAAGGGCGCGGACGGCTCGATCGGCTACATGGAACTCTCCTTCGCCGAGAACTCCGGCCTGAAGAAGGCCAAGATCAAGAACGGCGCCGGTGAGTACACCGAGCTGACCGGCGAGGCGGCCGGCAAGACCATCGCCGCCGCCAAGGTCGAGGGCCAGGGCGACGACCTCAAGATGTCCATCGACTACAACACCACTGAGGCCGGGGCGTACCCGATCGTCCTGGTGACCTACGAGATCGTCTGCAGCAAGGGGCTGCCCGCCGACAAGCTGCCGCTGGTCAAGGGGCTGCTCGGCTACGCCGCCAGCAGCGACGGCCAGGCCCAGCTGAGCGAGCTGGGCTACGCCCCGCTGCCGGACTCGGTCCGCACCAAGGTCGAGGCCGCGGTCAAGAACCTCTCCTGACCGTCGAAGAGCAATACCACCTTCTCAATGCGAAGCGAGCGAGCAGATGGGTGACACCCCTCAGCGCTCGGCGCACGCCGGCACCGGCGGGATCACCGTGGCCACGGGCCACGAGTGGGCCGCCGGTGCCTCGGCGCGTGTGGCCGAGACGCCAGGCAACCCCCGTACCCCGGTCGACAACGGGATGGGCGGCGGCGGCGCGCTGCCGCGGGCCCGGTCGTTCGGCGCGGAACGCGCGTTCCGCGGCCTCACCCTGGCCGCCGGCACCGCCGTGCTGGTCATCATCGCGGCGATCGCGATCTTCCTGATCGCCCGGGCGGTCCCGGCGCTGCGGGCGAACACCGAGAACTTCTGGACCTACGAGGGCTGGTCGCCCAACGAGGCGCAGCCGAAGTTCGGCATCGGCACGCTCGCCTTCGGTACGGTCCTCAGCTCCGCGCTCGCGCTGCTCATCGCGGTCCCGGTGGCCCTGGGCATCGCGCTCTACCTGTCCCACTACGCCCCGCGCCGGCTGGGTACCGCGCTCGGCTTCCTGATCGACCTGCTCGCCGCGGTGCCCAGCGTCGTCTTCGGTCTCTGGGGCCGGGACGTCTTCATCAACCCGGTGCGGGACTTCTCCGCCTGGCTGAACGAGTACTTCGGCTGGATCCCGATCTTCGGCGGCGACGGCCCCTTCGGTAGGTCGATCATGCTGGGCTCGCTGGTGCTGGCGATCATGGTGCTGCCGATCATCACCTCGCTCTCCCGCGAGGTCTTCCTGCAGACCCCCACCGCCAACGAGGAGGCGGCCCTCGCGCTCGGCGCGACCCGCTGGGAGATGATCCGCACGGCCGTGCTGCCGTACGGGCGTCCCGGCGTCATCGCCGCGGTGATGCTCGGCCTGGGCCGGGCACTCGGGGAGACCATCGCGCTCGCGATGACCCTCGGCATCACCTTCGGCGTCTCGTTCAACCTGATCCAGAACGGCGGCAACACCATCGCCGCGAACATCGCCAACGCGTTCGGCGAGGCGAACGACACCGGTCGGGGTGCGCTGATCGCCTCCGGTCTCGTGCTCTTCACCATCACGCTGATCGTCAACATCACGGCGCGGGTCATCATCTACCGCCGCCGGGAGTTCACGGAGTCGGCCGCATGAGCACCACTGTCACCACCCACCGCCCGCGGCCGACGGCCCAGCCGACCACGCTGCGGGCCAGGCGGCTGCCCCGGTACGCCGCTCCCCTCATCGCCCTCGCGGCCCTCCTGGTCGCCGCCGGCATCGTCTACGGCACCGGCATCGGTGGCCCGGTGCTCGTCGTGGTCGTCGCCGCGCTGCTATACCTGGCCGGCCTCTTCGCCGCCGCGAACGCGGTGGAGGGGCGGCGGGCGGCCCGCAACCGCACCTGGAGCGCGCTGATCCACTCGGCCTTCGTGCTGGCGGTGCTGCCGCTGGCCTCCGTGGTCTGGACCCTGGTCAGCAAGGGAGTCGAGCGCCTCGACGGCAATTTCTTCGGCACCTCGATGAACAACATCGGGGCGCGGGACCCGAACGGCGGCGCCTACCACGCCATCGTCGGGACGCTGGAGCAGGTCGGCATCGCCACCCTGATCACCGTTCCGCTCGGCATCCTCTGCGCCATCTACGTCGTCGAGTACGGGCGGGGCCGCTTCTCCTTCGCCATCCGGTTCTTCGTCGACGTCATGACCGGCATCCCGTCGATCGTCTCCGGTCTGTTCGTCCTGGCGTTCTGGGTGCTCATCGTGTCGCCGATGGTCAACGACGGCCGGCCCGGATTCTCCGGCTTCGCCGCCGCGCTCGCGCTCAGCGTGCTGATGCTCCCGACCGTGGTGCGGTCCACCGAGGAGATGCTCCGGCTCGTCCCGGCGCCGCTGCGCGAGGGCGCGTACGCCCTCGGCGTGCCGAAGTGGAAGACCATCCTGCGGGTCGTCCTGCCGACCGCCCTGCCGGGCATCGTCACCGGCGTGATGCTCGCCATCGCCCGCGCGGCCGGCGAGACCGCCCCAGTGCTGCTGGTCGCCGGCGGCGGCGCGGCGATCAACGTCAACCCGTTCGAGAACAACCAGTCGTCGCTGGCTCTCTTCGTCTACCAGCAGGCCGGCGATGCCTCGAAGTACTCGCCGGCGCGGGCGTGGACGGCGGCACTGACCCTGGTCGCCCTCGTACTCGTCCTGACCATCGCGGCGAAGTTGCTGGCCCGTCGCAACCGGCTCGGCCGATGAACCCCGGAGGTACCACCATGGCCAAGCGCATCGAAGCCACGAACGTGAGCGCCTACTACGGCGGCTTCAAGGCGATCGAGAACATCACCCTGACCGTCGAGCCGAAGACGGTCACCGCCCTGATCGGCCCGTCCGGCTGCGGCAAGTCCACCTTCCTGCGGTCGATCAACCGGATGCACGAGGTGCTTCCCGGCGCCCGGGTCGAGGGCAACCTGACCATCGACAACCAGGACATCTACGACCGGGACGTGGACGTGACCGCGGTTCGCCGGATGATCGGCATGGTCTTCCAGCGGCCCAACCCGTTCCCGACCATGAGCATCTTCGAGAACGTGGTGGCCGGCCTGCGGCTCAACGGCGTGAAGAAGAAGTCGATCCTGGAGGAGGCCGCCGAGCGGGCACTGCGCTCGGCGAACCTCTGGGACGAGGTGAAGGACCGGCTGGGCAAGCCCGGCGCCGGCCTCTCCGGCGGCCAGCAGCAGCGGCTCTGCATCGCCCGCACCATCGCGGTCGAGCCGCAGGTGGTGCTGATGGACGAGCCCTGCTCGGCGCTGGACCCGATCTCGACGCTGGCCATCGAGGACCTGATGTTCCAGCTCAAGGACCAGTTCACCATCGTCATCGTCACCCACAACATGCAGCAGGCCGCCCGGGTGTCGGACCGGACCGCCTTCTTCTCCATCGAGAAGACCGGCGACCCGGGTCGGCTGATCGAGTACGACAACACCCAGAAGATCTTCAGCAACCCGAGCGTGAAGAAGACCGAGGACTACATCACCGGCCGCTTCGGCTGAGCCGCTGGTACCCGGTCCGCGAAGGGGCGTCGGTCGAGTCGACCGACGCCCCTCGGCGTTCTCACCGCAGCGCCGCGAAGAACTGCCGGATGTCGGCCACCAGCAGGTCGGGCGCGTCGTGGGCGGCGAAGTGGCTGCCCCGGTCGTACGTGTGCCAGGAGACGATGTTCTTGTGGTCCCGCTCGGCGAGCGGACGGATCGACGCGAAGTCGTAGGCGAAATTCGCCAGGCCGAGCGGAACCGTGGTCGGCGGCAACGCCTCGGTGCCGCGGCCGTTCACCTTCTGCGTCGGCGGCACGACCTCCGCGTCCTCGTAGTAGAAGCGCGCCGACGAGGCGGCGGTGTTGGTCAGCCAGTAGATCATCACGTTGGTGAGCACGTAGTCCGGGTCGAGGAACTCCCCCATCAGCTGGGCACTCCAGGCGAGCTGGCCGACCGGCGAGTCGGCCAGCGCGTGCGCCACGTTCTGCGGCTCGGTCGAGTGGAGCTTGTCGTAGGCGCCCCGGTTCCGCACGAACCAGTCGGCGAACGCCACCTTGCCCCGGTCCTCCTCGGACAGCGCCGCCACCTCGGCCGGGTCGCCGGAGGGGAGGGAGAAGACCTGGGTGACGTGGACCCCGAGGACGTGCTCGGGGTCGGTCCGGCCCACCTCGGGCGCGACGAAGGAGCCCAGGTCGTTGCCGGCGGCGCCGTAGCGGTCGTACCCGAGGCGGCGCATCAGCTCGGCCCAGGCGCGGGCCACCCGGAACCGGTTCCAGCCGCGTTCCCGGGTCGGGCCGGAGAAGCCGAACCCGGGCACCGAGGGGATGACCAGGTGGAACGCGTCGGCCGGGTCGCCGCCGTGGGCGCGGGGGTCGGTCAGCGGGCCGATCACGTCCAGCCACTCGACCACCGTGGTCGGCCAGCCGTGGGTGAGGATCAGCGGGGTGGCGTCCGGCTCGGGCGAGCGGACGTGCAGGAAGTGCACGTTCTGCCCGTCGATCTCGGTGCTGAACTGCGGGTACGCGTTGAGCTTCGCCTCCCACGCCCGCCAGTCGTACGTCGTCCGCCAGTGCTCGGCGAGCCGCCGCACGTAGCCGACCGGGACTCCGTACTCCCAGGCGGGCGGGACCGGGCCGGCGGGGGCGGCCGCCGGGTCGGCAGGCAGCTCCTCGGCCCAGCGGGTCCGGGACAGCCGGTCGGCGAGGTCGTCGAGCTCGGCCTGCGGGATGTCGATGCGGAACGGGACGATCGCGGTGTTCTCAGCCATGCCACAAGGCTAGAGATCAATTAGGAACAGTCCGTTCCTAATGAAGTGGCAGAATCCCAGAAATGTTGGAGACCTCGGCGCGGCTGCTGCGCCTGCTGTCGCTGCTGCAGACCCCGCGCGAGTGGACCGGGGCCGAGCTGGCCGACCGCCTCGCGGTCAGCACCCGGACCGTGCGCAACGACATCGAGCGGCTGCGCAACCTGGGCTACCCGGTGCACGGCACCCGGGGCGCCGTGGGCGGGTACCGGCTCGGCGCGGGGGCGGCCCTGCCGCCGCTGCTCCTCGACGACGAGGAGGCGGTGGCGGTGGCGGTCGGACTACGTACCGCCGCCGGGGGCACGGTGGCCGGGATCGAGGAGACCTCGCTGCGGGCGCTGGCCAAGCTGGAACAGGTGCTGCCGTCCCGGCTGCGCCGCCGGGTCAACGCGCTGCAGGCGTACACCGTCCGGGTGCCGCACGACGAGCCCGGGCCCCGGGTGGACGCCGGCACCCTCAGCACGATCAGCGCCGCCTGCCGGGACCGGGAGCGGCTGCGCTTCGACTATGTCCGGCACGACGGGACCACCGGGCGGCGGGACGTCGAACCGTACCGGCTGGTCAACTGGGGTCGCCGCTGGTATCTGGTGGCCTTCGACCCGGAACGGGACGACTGGCGGACCTTCCGAGTCGACCGGATCACCCCGCGCACCCCGACCGGGCCCCGCTTCACGTCCCGGGAGCTGCCCGAGGACGTGGTGGACCGGGTCCGGCGCGGGGTCTCCGCGGCCGCCTGGCGGCACCGGGAACGGATCCCGGTGCACGCCCCGGCCGCGGTGGTCACCGAGCGGATCAACCCGGCCGTCGGCACGGTGGAGCCGGTGGACGAGCGGAGCTGCCTGCTGCACACCGGCGCCGACCGCCTGGAGACCATCGCCGTCTGGCTCGGCCTCCTCGACGCCGACTTCACCGTCCAGCACCCACCCGAACTGACCGACCTGCTGCACACCCTCGCCACCCGCTACCTCGGCGCGGCGGGCTGACCCGCTCCCCCGCCGATTCTGCAATCAGCGCCCGCCCCTTGCCCGGAAAGCCGGTTTCGCCGGGGCCGGACGTGCAAGATCGCGGAGGGCCGCGGGGGTCAGGTCAGGAGGAAGCGGGCCTCGCCGTCGTCGGGGAGGTCCAGGC
>NZ_QGGF01000394.1 GCF_003857015.1 Micromonospora globispora
CCCGGGCCCGGCCGGGCCCGGGGCGGCCTCCAACCGGGCCGCCAGTTCCCGGTCCTCGATCAGCGGGGTGAGTTCCAGGTCTCCGGCCGGGACGACCCGGTAGCCGCGGCGGGCGCGTTCGAGGCGTACCGGCTGGGCGAGCAGCGGCAGTCGTACCCGCCGTCGGGCACCGTCCACGTCGGCCGTGCCCACCAGGAAGGCCAGGCCACGGCGCAGGAGCCGCTCGTCGCGGTGCAGCGCGTCCAGCGCCGCCAGGCGGTCCAGCCGGGCGTTGCGCGGGGCCCGGTCGGGCTCGGGCAGCCAGACCAGCGGCCGGCCGGACCCAGACACGTCGAGGACCCGCTCGGCGCCGGCCGGGGCCAGGTCGGCGAGCGCGGTCAGAATCCTCGCCGCCTCCATCGCCGCCGATTCTGCCGTACGCGGGAAGTCGCATCCGTCCGCCAGGAGTAGCGGACGGCTGGCATACCGGGCTGGGCGCAGCGCACGGGGCCGTTAGGGGCCGTCGGCGTCGGGTCGCGTCCTGCGGAGCAGGTCTTCCAGCCGCTGCGCGGCAGCCCTCAGGTCCGCCACCACCTGCCGCACGTCGCCGACCGCGTCGTCCCCGTTCCTCCGGGCCCCTGCGGAGGCACCGTTGTGGGGGTTACCGTGCCCGGACCCCCGCTGTCGGTTGAGCCGGTCGGCGTACTCGGCCACGTCGTGCTCATAGTCGAGCCTGACCAGCTTCTCCCAGTACGGCAGGGCGAGCATCCGCACCCGCTCGTCAAGCTCGACCCAGACATGGGGTTGGCAGGTGACCACCCCGCCACCGAGCACGTAGCACCACGGGGCCTTCTCCGACAGCGCCCGTTGCAGTTCGACCTCCAGTTCTGCTGCCCGGTGCGGGGCGAAGTTGACCGCCTGCGCCGCCGCGAGCCGAGTCAGTCTCCGGATGACCTCCGGCGTGTACTGGTACGCGGCGCTGAGGAGTTCCCCCCGGCGGAGGTGCTCTGCCGACCAGACACAGCGGGCATAGATGTGGAAGTTGAACGTCCGGCCCCGGCCCGACACCCGGATCGGTACCGGTATGTCCAGTCGTTCGCTCAGCGGGCCGGTGAGGGCCGAGGCCGGTGCGGCCGCTGCCGTGACCGGCGCCGTCTCCTGGAGTGCGCGGGTCGTTTGCTCCCAGACCCTCAGCAGCCAGCCCCGGACGGGCTCGGTCTGCTTCCAAAACCGCGACCACTCGAACCGTGGTCGCCAACGATCGACGGAGGTCGACCCGCTGTCGGAGGCGTCGGTCATCTCACTGCCACCCCCGTTCCGCCGGAATCTCACGCTAGCCAGGGCATGACCGAGGTGTCTGCCGCCGCGGTTCCCTCGCTGCGCGACGTCCGGATATTCCGACAAATGCCCCTTTGGTCACTGCGGACAGTCATCGACCCGAGCCTATATGTGGATGTTCGGCCCATCCCCTCGTCCACTGTGAGCTGGTCGGATGTCGGGAACGGACACCGCCGTTCGACGACAGGAGGGACCGTGCGCACACCATCCCGTGCATTGACGGGGACCACCGCGCTGCTGCTCGCGGCCGGGCTGGTCCTGACCGCAGGAGCTGGCGGCCAGGCCGCACCCCGGGAGACCCCGACCCAGGCCCAACCCGGCCACCTGCCGGGTGACACCCACGACAGCAAGACCACCGACCACCGTACGGGGCGGAGCGCCCCGACCGACCGCCAGCGGGACCGCGCCGCCGCGCCCGGCGCCCGGGCCCGGTGGACCGCCTTCGGTACGCCGGCGATGCTCATCTCGACCGGCAAGCCGCTGGCCACCGGCCTGCCCGCCGACCCGGCCACGGCGGCGCGAGCCTACGTGGACGCCAACCGCGACCTGCTCGGACTGACCGCCAGCGGCGCCGCGGCCCTGGAGCAGTTGACCGTCGCACCGATGGGCGACGGCGCCACCGTCCTGTTCCGGCAGCGCTTCGGCGGCCTGCCGGCCGCAGTGGACGGCCTGCTCGCGGTCGGCGTCCGCGACGGCGCGGTGTGGCACGTCAGTTCCTCCGTCGCCCGGGACGGCGCCGCACCGGCACCGGCCACCCTCACGGCGGCGCAGGCCCAGCGGGCGGCCGCCGCCGACGCGGGCCTCACGAACCCGACCATCCTGCGGACCACGCTCGTCGCGGTGCCGACCGTGTCCGAGGGCGCGCGGGCCGCGTACGAGGTGATCCTCGGCGGGGACCTCGGCGGGGCCGACCCGGCCGCCTTCTCCAGCTACGTGGACGCCCGGGACGGCAGCGTGCTGGTCCGCGAGAACCTGGTCGACCACGAGGCCGACAACCCGGAGTGGGAGGTCTTCCCGAACTCCCCGTCGGTCGACCACTCGTCGACCGACACCCGGGTGACCTGGTGCTTCCAGGCCGCCGCCGGCTGCGACGAGACGGTCGGCACCTCGGCGTCGCCGCTGCCCTGGGACGTCGACCCGGCCACCGGGGCGTCCACCAACACCACCAGGGGCAACAACGCTGTCGCGGTGCACAACTGGTTCAGCAACGACCCGCGCACCGTGGGCACCGAGACCGCCACGCCGCGGGCGGACCGGAACTACGCCTACCCGTGGACCAACCAGTGGTACGAGCAGCGGTGCAGCCCGGACACCTTCACCTCGCCGCAGGCGAACGACATCGACGCGGCCCGGGCCAACCTGTTCGGGATGCACAACCGGATGCACGACTGGTCGTACCACCTCGGCTTCACCGAGGCGACCTGGAACCTCCAGCAGGACAACTTCGGCCATTCCGGTCTTGGCGCCGACGCGGAGCAGGGCAACGCCCAGGCCGGCGGGGTCAGCGGCGGTCCGCCGAACTTCGAGGCCCGGGACAACGCCAACCAGATCACCCCGGCCGACGGGGTCGCGCCGGTCACCAACATGTACCTGTGGCAGCCGATCGCCGGTTCCTTCTACGCGCCCTGTGTGGACGGTGACTATGACATGTCGGTGATCGCCCACGAGTACACCCACGCCATCACCAACCGGATGATCGCCGGCCCGAACGCCGGGGTCAGCTCGCCGCAGGGGATGAGCGAGAGCTGGTCGGACCAGCTCGCGATGGAGTACCTGTACGAGCACGGGTACGCCGCGCCGGGCCGCCGCGGCTTCACCGTCGGCGAGTACGCTACCGGTGACCCGGACGCCGGTATCCGCAACTACAACATGAGCGACAGCCCACTGAACTACAGCGCGATCGACTACGACTTCGTCGGCCTGCAGGTGCACGCGTCCGGCGAGGTGTGGAGCGCGACCAACGTCGACATCCGGGTCGCCATGATGCGGCGGTACGGCGCCGGCGACGCCGCGCTGCAGAAGTCCTGCGCCAACGGCGCCACGCCGGTGACCGCGTGCCCGGGCAACCGGCGCTGGGTCCAGCTCGTCTTCGACTCGTTCCTGCTGATGGCGGGCAGCCGGGTGAGCATGGTGGACGCCCGGGACGCGATGCTCGCCGCCGACCGGATCCGGTTCGGCGGGGCGAACCAGGACCTGCTCTGGAACGCCTTCGCCGCCCGTGGCCTCGGCGAGACCGCGGCCAGCAACGGCAGCACCGACGTCGACCCGACGCCGGGCTTCACCTCCCCGTACGCGGACGAGGCGACGCTGACGTTCAAGCCGGTCGACGACGACGTGGCCGTACCGGGGGCGCAGCTCTTCGTGGGCCGCTACCAGGCCCGGGCGGTGCCGGTCGCCGACAGCGATCCGGCCACCCCGCTCACCGACCAGGTCCGCCTGGTCCCCGGCACGTACGAGTTCGTCGTCCGCGCGCCGGGTCACGGGCACGTCCGGGTCGGCCCGGTCACCGTGTCGGCCGGTCAGGTCCGCGACCTGCCCGTCCAGGTACGGGTCAACCTGGCCTCCACCAGCGCCGGTGCGACGGTCAGCGGGGACGGCATCAACCTGGCCCGGATCGCCGACGACGACGAGGCCACCAACTGGGCCTCGCTGGGCAGCCCGGTGGCCGGGCGGCAGGTGACCGTTGACCTGGCCGGCGGCACCCAGCAGGTACGCCGGGTCCAGGTCAGCGCGATGCTGCGCCCGCCGGTCGCCGACGACCCGGACGCCGGTACGCAGAGCCGGTTCTCGGCACTGCGCCAGTTCCGGGTGCTGGCATGCACGGCGACGGGCACGGTGACCTGTGCCGACGCGGCGGACTTCCAGGTGGTCTACACCAGCCCGGCGGACGCCTTCCCGTCGGTGGCGCCCCGGCCGCGGGCCCCGGAGCTGATCATCCGGTCGTTCGACATCCCGCGGACGAAGGCGACCCACCTGCGCGTCGAGGTGGTGACCAACCAGTGCACCGGCGCGCCCGACTACGCCGGTGAGCAGGACGCGGATCCGCGGGCGGCGACCGACTGCACGACCGCGAGCCCGCAGGCGAACAACGTCCGGATCGCGGAGTTCCAGGCGTTCGCGCAGTAATCGGAAGGACGATCCGGCGCGGGTGGGCGGAGCGGATCCGCCCACCCGCGCCTCGCTGATGTCAGTTGGGCTGGTCGAGGATGGCGCTGAACCGCTCCTCGGCGAGGTCGAGCTGGGCGAAGATGTGCCGCTTCACCGGCGCGGACAGTGGCGTGTCCGGCCGGGCGATGAGGTCGCGGTAGACCGGCACCAGGGGACGGTACTTGGCGGCGGAGCGGGCCACCTTCGGCCCGACCGTGTGGATCACACCCACCCCGTTGTCGGTGAAGTCGGACACCTTGATCACCCGGGCCCAGGGCTCCCGGGCCAGGCTGGCCGCCACGTGCTCCCGGTACTGGACGTGCCGGTCGCGCCCCGGGTCGTACGCCGGGTTGGTGACCGCCCCGACCAGGCGGGCGACCCGCGGGCCGAACCGCGCGGTGAGCGCCGCCAGCGCGGCCCGGGTCGGGTCGCCGGTCGCGTTGGGGCCGGCCAGCTCCACCGGGTGGTCCTCCACCGCGTCGTGCAGCAGCCCGGCGACGATCACGTCCACGTCGCGCACCTGGTAGTGGTGCATCATCCGGATCGCCACCCGCAGCAGGTGGTTGAGGTACGGCTCGCGCACCCGCCGGTCCTCGCGATGCAGCTCGGCAGCGAGGTCGAGGGCCTCGGTCAGCCGTTCCCGGGCGACCGCGTCGAACGCCCGGATCTCCAGCCGGAACCGCTCCAGCAGACCCGATTCGCCGTGGATCTCGGTGATCGCGTGCATCGGCATCGTCGCCAGGTACGCCGGGAAGTCCATGCGTCACTTATAGCTGATCTTCGCGCGCGCTCCGGGCGGGGCGTCGGGCACCCGACCCGGATCAGCGGCCGTCGGAGAGTCGCTTGACCAACCGGACCGTGGTGCCCTCCGGGGTGCCGACGATGGTCGCCTCGTCCATCATCCGGGCCATGATCAGCCGTCCCCGGCCGCGGTCCGCGCCGTCCGCGGCGTCGTCCGTACTCTTTCGCCAGGCGCCCTGGTCGCGTACCTCGATCTCCAGCCGGCCGCCCCGCAGCTCCGCCCGCAGGGTGGTGATCGCGCCGGGGGCGAAGCGGTAGCCGTGCTCGATCGCGTTGGCGCACGCCTCACCCGTCGCGATCAGCACGGTCTCCACGTCCCACTCGTCCACCCCGTGGGCGTGCAGCCAGCGGCGCAGCCGCTCCCGGGTCGGGGCGAGCTGGGCCGGATCGGCCGGCAGCGCGTCGGTGAAGACCGCCGGCGCTCGGTGCCGGTAGACCAGCACGGCGGCGTCGTCGCTGCCGGAGGCGGGCAGCAGGTCGCGGACCAGCCGGTCGACCAGTTCCCCCTCGGGCAGTGCCAGGGACGCGGCGAGCACGTCCACGGCCCGGGAGATGCCGGCGTCGATCAACTCCCGGCGCCGCTCCACCAGCCCGTCGGTGTAGAGCAGCAGCGTTGAGCCGGGCGGCAGCGGTGCGGTCGCCTCGGGACGCTCCCGCACCGCGACGCTGGCCAACGGCACCGAACCGGCCCGGTCCAGCAGCTCGTGCGCTCCGTCCAAGTTGGTCAGGATGCCTGGCGGGTGGCCTGCGGAGGAGTAGCGGACCTCGCCCCGCGCGCGGTCGATGATCGCGCAGAAGAGAGTGGTGCAGGCGGCACCGGGGATCAGCCGGGCGAAGCCGTCCAGCGCGCAGAGCACCTCGGCCGGGCTCTTGGCCTGGAGCAGCAGGGCTCGGCAGGCGCTGCGGAGCTGGCCCATCACCGTCGCCGCCGGCAGACCGCGCCCCACGCAGTCACCCACCACCACGCCGACCAGGTCGCCGGCGAGCGGCACCACGTCGTACCAGTCGCCGCCGACCTCCAACGGGCGGACCGCCGGCTCGTAGCGCACCGCGAACCCGGGCGGCAGCTCCGTGGGGCCGAGCATCGCCCGCTGCATGGCCAGCGACACGGCGCGCTGCGTCTCGTAGGCGTGCGCCCGGACCAGCGCCTGCGACAGGGCTCCGCAGAGCTGGCGGATCAGCGCCCGGTCCACGGCGGCCGGGGGCCGGGGCGCGATCAGCTCCAGCCAGATTCCGCCGCTGCCGCCCGCCTCGATCCGGGCCGCGACGGCGGTGACCCGTCCGGTGGCGTTCCGCACCAGGTACGGATCGCTCTCCGGGCCGAGTTCGTCGAGGGCCCGCCGGATCTCCGGGGTCAGCTCCCGTCCCGCGCCGACCACCACGGGAGCCCCGGCCGGGTCGGGGCAGACCGCGACGCCGCGTGCCCCGCCGAGCAGCTCACCCAGTTCGGCGAGACCGACGCCGAGCACCTCGGTGATGTCGCTCGCGCTGGCCAGCCGGGTGGCGAGCGCCGCCATCGCGGCCTGACCGGCGGCGGCGTGGACCTCGGCGGTGATGTCGCGCAGCGTGGCGACGTGCAGCCGCTGTTCGGTGCGGGGCTCCCGGAGCGCGTTGTAGACGACCTCCACCCAGATCCGGTGCCCGTCGGCGTGCCGCAGCGGCACAGTGAACCGGCCGCTGTCGGCCTGTCGCATCTCGCGGGCCACCTCCTGGACCCGTCGCCACTCCGTCGGCTCGGTCTCCCGATCGGGCCACCACGGGTGCGGCGCGGGTGCCGGCAGCTCCAGCGAATCGACGCCGACCAGTCGGCAGAACGCCTGGTTGGCCTCCAGCAGGGTGGTGTCCGCGTCGTACACCGCGAAGGCGTCCTGAAGCGAGTCGATCAACGCGCTGCGCCAGGTCGCCTCCCGGCTGCGGAGCCGGGACAGCTCGAGGTGCGACCGCACCCGCGCGAGCAGTTCCGGCGAGGAGAACGGCTTGGGCAGGTAGTCGTCCGCACCGGCCTGCAGCCCCTCCACCGCGGCCTCCTCCCCGGCGCGGGCGGAGAGCACGATCACCGGCACGCCGGCCGTGCGGCGGTCCTCCCGCAACGCTCCGAGCAGGGCGAAGCCGTCCATCCGGGGCATCATCACGTCGGTGAGGACCAGATCCGGCAGCTCCCGCGCGGTCAGGTCGAGCGCGGCCCGCCCGTCGGCCGCCGTGAGCACCCGGTAGGCGGGTGCGAGCAGGCTGGTCAGGAACGCCCGGAGGTCCGGATTGTCCTCCACCACCAGCACCGTCGGCGCGTCCGCCGGCCGGACCTGGCGGCCGGCGCGGTCGGCGACCGGTGGCTCCGACGGCGTCTCCGACACCGAGCGCAGGGCCTCGTCCCGGTACGACCCGAGCGTCCGCTCGCCGCCACCGGCCCGCTCGCCGGCCGGCCGGCCGTACGGGATGCGGACGGTGAACGTCGAGCCCTCGCCCTCGACGGACCGGACGCCCACCTCGCCGCCATGCAGCCGGACCAGCTGCTGCACCAGCGCCAGACCGATGCCGGTGCCCTCGTGGGAGCGCCCGCCGCTGCCGCGTACCCGGTAGAAGCGGCGGAACAGCAGCGGCTGCTGGTCGGCGGGGATGCCCACGCCGGTGTCGCTGACCGACAGGGTGACCGTGTCCTCGTCGCCGCTCAGCCGGAGCCGGACGGTGCCGCTGAGGGTGTACTTCAGCGCGTTGGACAGCAGGTTGACCACGACCTTCTCCCACATGTCGCGGTCCACGTATCCGGTCCGGGGCAGCGGGTGTACGTCCACCTCGTAAACCAGCCCGGCCTGCTGCATGGCGTACGCGAAGGAGTCGGCGATGCCCCGGGTCAGGCCTCCCAGGTCGGTGGGCACCCGCTCCGCCTCCAGCCGGCCCCCCTCGATCCGGGCGAAGTCCAGCATGTCGTTGACCAGCTTGTGCAGCCGGCCGGCGTTGCGGTGCACCAGCTCCAGCCGTTCCCGCTGGGCGGGCGGCAGCGGCTCCCGCTCGTCGGTGAGGCTCTCCTGCGCCGGCCCGGTGATCAGCGTCAGCGGGGTGCGCAGCTCGTGGCTGACGTCGGTGAAGAACGCGGTCTTGGCCGCGTCCAGCTCGGCCAGCGCGGCAGCCCGCCGGCGCTGTGCCTCGTACGCCAGCACGTCGGTCAGGGCGGTGGAGACGCGGCTTGCCACCAGGTCGAGGAAGTGCCGGTACGGCTCGTCCAACGCCAGGTAGGGGCTGACGCCGAGGACCAGCACTCCGACCGGCCGCTCGCTCCCGGTGGCCAGCAGCGGCAGCGCCACCGCCTCGTCGACCGGAGCCTGGTCGCCGAAGCCGTCCGCGCGCACGGTCGGCCAGGTCGTCGCGGTCAGGCCGGTGACCCGCACCGGCCGGCCGGTCTTGAGCACCTCCGCCACCTCGGTCGGCGGGCCGGCGGCGGTGAAGCGTTCGACCCCGTCGACGAGGCCGAACGACGCGACCAGGCGCACGTCGTCGCCGTCCCGCGAGGGGTCGTCAGCGTCGTTCAGCTGATCTTTTCGGAGGTACACCATGCCGGCCGGGAGGTCGGCGGGCCCGCCGGCGAGGATCCGGGCGGCCGCCCGGACGGCATCCGTCGCGCTGTCCGCCGCCGCGATCGAGAGTTCACCGAGTTGGCGCAACAGCGCCAGTCGGCGGTCGCCGACGACCCGGCCGGTCACCTCGCTGGTGGCCACGAAGACGCCGTCGACCCGCCCCTGCGAATCCTTGACCGGGCTGTACGAGAAGGTCCAGTACGTCTCCTCCAGGAAGCCGTGCCGGAGCATGAAGAGCAGCTGATCATGGGAGTAGGTGGATTCGCCGCTCAGCGCCCGCTCGGTCAGGGGGCCGACGATGTCCCAGATCTCGGCCCAGCAGTCCGCCGCGCGCTGCCCGACAGCCGCCGGGAACTTCTCCCCGAGCACGCCCGTGTACGGATCGTTGAAGATCTGCACCAGCTCATGGCTCCACCAGAGCAGCATCGGGATCCGGGAGGGCATGACGGTACGAACCGCGGCCCGCAGCTCGGCCGGCCAGGTCCCGACCGGCCCCAGCGGGGTGGCCGACCAGTCCGTCGCCCGGTGCGCCGCGCTGGTCGGGTCGCCACCGGGGAACATCTGGTCGGTGGCGGTCTCACCCTCCACGTCCTGCCCCCGTCCCGTCCAGTCCGCGGGTCTGGGCGCTCGCTCGCGCTGTCCTCGTCCCGTCCCAGCCCAATTGTCCCCGCAGTGCGCCCGGTTCACTCGCCGCCCCTGCGCGCCGGGTCCACGACCTGATCAACCGGCCGGGGTGCCGGACCGGAGCGGCGGGGCAGGACCGGGTGACGAGCCAGCGTACTCCGTCCTGGCGGGCGACAATCTGCGGATGGACCGGGTGTTGAACCTGCTGGTGGCGTTGCCACCCGCCCTGGTGCTGGCACTGGTCTTCCTGCTGCCCGCGCTGGAGGCGTCGACCTTCCTCGGCCTGGTCGTACCGGGGGAGATCGCCGTACTGGTCGGCGGGGTGCTCGCGCACGAGGGGCGGCTGCCGCTCTGGGCGGTGGTGGTCGCCGCGGTGGCCGGGGCGGCGCTCGGCGACCAGGTCGGTTACCTGGTCGGCCGCCGGTACGGCCGGCGGCTGCTGAACCGGGTCCCGCGCCGGTTCGTCCGCTCCGGCGAGCTGCACCGGGCGCTCGATCTGGTCCGGCGGC
>NZ_QGGF01000213.1 GCF_003857015.1 Micromonospora globispora
CGAGCAGAACCGGCACCGGCTCTCCAGAGCCGGGAACCGGCGCATCAACCGGGCGCTGCACATCATGGCCATCGCCCAGCTCCGCCGTGACACCGAAGGGCGCCGCTACTACCGGCGCAGACTAACCGCGGGCAAGACCCCGATGGAGGCCCTACGGGCACTGAAGCGGCGGCTGTCCGACATCGTCTACCGGCAGATGGTCGCCGACGCGAAGCTGGTCAAGACGGGTCCGGGAGGACACGCGGGGGCGACTCTAAAATCCAGCGCGGCCGACCTGAACCCCGAGATCGACACTTCGGAAAAGTCACTTCCCGGACCCACCACACCCCAGCCTAGAACAACCCACGCCGCGGCCTCTTGATGGCATGAAGGAGCGGGGCCTCGCTCCTCATGGGTCCCGGGCGGGATGCTCGGGGTGCTCACGTCTCACGACGAAGGAGGCCCCTCATGCAGGCAGAGTACGACGGCCGGCAGATCGTGGGTATCGATCTGCACCGGCGCCGGTCGGTGATCGTGCGGATGACCGAGACGGGCGAGAAACTCGACACGGTGCGCATCGACAATGACCCGGTCGCTCTCGGGCTGGAGATCGCCAAGGCCGGTCCCGACCCGGAGGTGGTCCTGGAGGCCACCTATGGCTGGTACTGGGCGGTGGATGTGCTGACCGCGGTCGGCGCCCGGGTGCATCTGGCGCATCCGTTGGGAGTGAAAGGGTTCGCCTATCGGCGGGTGAAGAACGACGCCCGTGACGCCGCGGACCTGGCGGATCTGCTGCGCATGGGCAGGCTGCCGGAGGCGTATGTGGCCCCGCCGGCCGTGCGCGAGTTGCGGGAGCTGGTGCGGTATCGGGCCAAGCTGGTCGCCTGGCGCAGCGGCCTGAAGGCATCCGTGCACGCGGTGCTGGCCAAACAGGGCGTGCACATCCCTGTCTCGGATCTGTTCGGCGTTGGTGGGCGGGAACTGCTAGCCCGGGCACCGCTGGACGGGGCCTACCGCGGGCGGGTGTCCTCGCT
This sequence comes from Micromonospora globispora, assembly GCF_003857015.1. Classification (GTDB taxonomy): domain Bacteria; phylum Actinomycetota; class Actinomycetes; order Mycobacteriales; family Micromonosporaceae; genus Micromonospora; species Micromonospora globispora. Next base: position 1,014 of record NZ_QGGF01000213.1, read on the forward strand.
GTGCCGGCTGATCGACGCAGTCGACTTCGAGATCAACGCGGTCGCCGGACCGATCCGGGCCAGACTCTCCCGGCACCCCGGCTACACCGCGATCCAGGCCATCCCCGGCATCGGGCCGGTCCTGGCGGCGGTGTTCGTCGCCGAGATCGGCGAGGTCGACCGGTTCCCCGGCCCGGCGCAGCTGACCTCGTGGGCCGGGCTCACCCCGCGGCACCGCGAGTCGGACCTTGTCGTGCACCGGGGACGGATCACCAAACAAGGCTCCACGCTGGTGCGGTGGGCCGCAGTCGAGGCCGCCCACAGCGTCCCGCACCGCGCCGGCTGGCTGGTCTCCCGACGGGCGGCCATCGCCGAGCGCCGTGGACGCAACATCGCCACCGTCGCGGTGGCCCGCAAGCTGCTCACCCTCGTCTACTACGGCCTGCGCGACGGGCACATCCGCGCCCTCGCACCGGCCACCAGGGCGGCGGCGTGAGCAGGTTCGGACGTGACCGGATGCGAGGTCGTTTTGTGTCTGACCCCCGTCGGCCGACGGCGAGGCCGCCCGCTTGATTGACCCCGTCCGGTCACGGTCGCACACCACCATGCCCCGACTCCCGTGGGCGAATGGATGACCGGCAGCCGAACCCCTCGACCTGGCCCTCCGACATCCGTCGGAACCTGGTGACGCGACCACCCACAACGCCGTCTTCCGGCATCACCAGCATGGCGCGCACGGCGCCGGCGTCAAGGCCAAGCCCCTGCGGGTTGGGCCTACGGCCCAGCCGTTGACCCCGGCACCGCACACACGCCTGCCCGAAACCCATTGCCGGAACCGGAAAAATCAACGTCAGCAGGTCAAAACCCGAGACTTGACCGGCCCCGCTCCTTCATGGATGACACAGAGGGGTGCCTACCTGTTGAGTGCGACGGCCGGGCATATCCACGAAGATGGCCGCGTGAAGGCGATCTACCCAGACAACGGCAATGGCGACCGGGAGGCCCACCCGGAGGCCGTGCCCGGCCTGCGCCCCGAAACTGAAGGTGCCGCCGACGTCACGCCGCTCACGCTTGAAGTCGATGGAGAGATGTTCGCCCTCCGCCGAAACGAGTTCGGTGGCACCGACTACACGTGGCTTAGCGGGCCGAACCCCGGCTACGGATTCGGTATGAGTCCGACCCCGGACCTGTCGCTCGACGAGCACAGGGAGAACATCCGCAACTTCCTGGCCATGGTTGACCCCACCACGGGATACATCGAAGACGACTGAGCAGTAGAACCGTTTGACCTTGCATTCCACTAAGCGCGCACATCGGCACGTCCGCGCGCCGCCACCCGTGGACAACCGGCTGCGTTCCGTGACGCGCGGTCCGCGGCAGAAGCGATCATCGGCCGGCCGGCAGCAGCTTGGCCAGCGCGTTCCGGGTGATGATGCCCACCCGGCTCTTTGGGATCAGCATCGCCGCCGCGAGACGGGCGCCGCGCCCTTGGGGATCGGTCTGACGCCGGTGCTCGGTTTCGTAGCGCCGGAATGCGGCGACATGGTCGCTCTCGGCGAGGGCGACGGCCAGCGTACGGGCGCCGGCGATGGCCATGCTCGAACCGTCGCCGAACAGCGAGACCGAGGCCGCCGCGTCGCCTAGCAACACCACCCGCCCGGCGGACCAAGAGGGCAGCATCACCCTGCTGACCGCGTCGAAGTAGACGTCGTCCGCCCGCTGGGCCCGGGCCAGCAACTCGGGCACCCGCCAGCCACGCTCCCCTGCATACGCCTGGGCGAGGATCCGCCGGTGCTGGGCGGAGTCGCGGTGGTCGAAGCCCGGGATGGCGGGATGCCGGAAGATGAATGCGACCCCCGCTTCGCCGCGGGCCGGATGCATCGCCACGAGCCGGCCCGGCGTGTTGTAGAGCAGCACGTCATGCGGCTCCTCGGGCGGCTCACCGAGCGGTGTGGTGGCCACGTAGATGCCGAAATGACGCACGAAGTCGGCCTCGGGGCCGAAGGCGAGCCGACGCACCGCGGAGTGCAGCCCGTCCGCCCCGACGACCAGATCGAACCGGCGGGCCGGGCCACGCTCAAAGGTGACTTCGACCCCGTCTGCGTGCTGGTCGAGCCGGGTAATGGTGTCGCCATAAATGAACTCGGCGTCGTCGCCGGCCGCCGCGTGCAGAATCCGGGCGAGATCCGCGCGCGGCACCTCAACCTCGGGGGTGCCGGCCGCGCTGCGCTTGGCGGGCATCGACATCCGGCGACTCAGCCGGCCAGATGGGTGGACGAACCGCATGCCGGTCGCCTGGGTGGCCGCCGCGCGCAGGGCGTCGACCACGCCCATCTGCTCGACCACCGGTAGAGCCGGGCCGCGCACATCGACCGGGTTGCCGCTCGAACGCTGCCCGTTCGCCCGCTCGACGACCGTGGGCCGCGAGCCCGCGCGAGCCAGCCAGTAGGCGAGGCTCGAGCCCGCCACGCCGGCTCCGGAGATGAGCACCCTCCGCATGACACCGAGCATAAATGCACTGAATGCATAATTGCAATGGATGCCTTCTGGCATTCCATGCAGTAAGGTGTCTCCATGTCACTTCGCGACCGCAAGCGGGCCCGCACCCGGCAGGCGCTGGTTGACGCCGCCGTTGACTTGATCGAGCGGAAGGGCTACGAGGCGACCACGATCGCCGACATCGCGGCCGCCGCTGAGATCGGCACCCGCACGTTCTTCAGCTACTTCCCGAGCAAAGAGGATGTGCTTTTCCCAGAGACCAACCGCAGGGTGCGCGTCGCGGTCGACGCGATCGCCAGCCGTTCTCCGGATGAGGAGCCCGCCGATGTCTTGCTGCACGCGCTCCGTAAGGCCAACGACGAGAGCGAGGACATGAGCGGCCCGCTCGCCGCCCTGAGGATCCGGCTGACCATGGAGGTGCCGGCGGTCCGCGGCCGCGCCCTACAGCTGCAGTGGGAGAGCCAGCGCGAGATCGCCCGGCACCTGGCTGCGGCCTACCCCGACCGGCTCGACGCGGTGAGCGCCGCCGCCCTGGTCGGCGCCTTCGTCGGCGCGGCTACCGGCGCCCTGAGCACGCTGATGGAGGACCCGGAGCGCCGAGCCGACCCAGCCGCGATCCGCGAGTCATTGCAGAAGGCCACCGACATGGCGCTGCGGCCATGGGGGCGGCAGATCAGACCACAGTAGGTCACTCCACTGGCGGTCTCGACGCCGCAGGCGGGATTTCCTGAGACGTACGGGCAGATGCCGGTGCCGGTGCCGGCCCGGGTTGTCCACATCACTGTGGATGACAGGGGCTGAAGATCGCCTCCTCACCGCCGGAGGCAGCCCGGGTAGTGCACTGTTCTAGTCCTGGGCACTCACCCGGACAGCGCCGGTCGCCGGTGGGGTCACGCTGTCATGGACGCTGGGCTCAGCCGAGCCGCCGCGGACGGCCTGCCCGCGGTCCTAGAGACCAGCAACCCGGCCAACGTCGAGGTGTACCGCCGTGCCGGATGGCAGGTCGTACATACCCTGACCGAGCCCCTGTCCATCTGGGTCATGCAGCAGCAACCGGCCTGACGACCGGCGACGGCTTACATTCGTCCGGGACCCGACGGTCCTGGTGTCAGCACGGCAGGTCGGCCAACGGCGCCAACCAGGTCGATGACATCGGGTAGCGCGCACATCGCGGCAGATCCGGACGTGGAAATAGATCATGATCGTGTTGATATACCGAGGTCTTACGCGCTGTTAAGTCTGGCCTGGTTCAGACTGGCCGGACGTCAAGGACGTGCAGCTACAAGCGCGGTCCCTGGCTTGTTTCACCGCGGTGCGAGTGGTGCGCGGTCGCCCTGGAGGGAGGCCGTCAACTGATCCAAGCCCAGCGAACCCAGCTCCAGGGCGTGACGGTGGAATGCGCGCCGGTCGCCGGGGAAGGACGAGCGGCCGGCCAGCCACACGCGCTCACCCACCTTGTAGGCCAGCGCCTGCCCTGGCCGGCCCAGGTAACGCCCGAGCTCCGCGGAGGCGTACGGCCCCTGGTGACAGCGGTCCCGCAGCAGCTCCAGCGCGGCATCCGGCGTCCACACTGCTCTGTCACCAGAGGGCATCGGCAGTCGCAGGTGCAGGCCGATGTCGAGCACAACCCGTGCCGCCCGCAGGAGCTGCATGTATAGATGTCCCAGTCGAGCACCCGGCTGTTCATAGAGCCCGAGCTCGTCCATGAACCGCTCGGCGTACAGTGCCCAGCCCTCCTGGCTGCCGGAGAGGCCGCCGAGCAGGTTCAGCCGCTGCCCGAGGCCTCCCCGGCAGACCTCGGAGCCGAGGTGGAGGTGGTGGCCGGGGACGCCCTCGTGATAGGCGGTGCTGTAGGCGTACCAGGTGGGGAAACTCGCTGCGTCCTCGGGGAGGGACCACCAGACCCGGCCCGGCCGCGCCAGGTCCCGCGAGGGCCCGATATAGGCAATGCCGGACGACGTGGTCAACCGCGACTCGATACGCCGCAGCGGGGCGGGGATGTCGAAGTACACGCCGTCCAGTCGCTCGATGGCGGCCTCCAACAGCTCCTGCAGCCACGCGGCGAACGCCTCCCTGCTGTGCAGCGTGCCGGGCGCGTCGGGGCTGGCGAGCCAGGAGAGCACCTCTGGCACGCTCCCGCCCAGGGCCTTCGCTTCCGCGATCAGCTCTGCCTCTATCGCTCGGAACTCGTCCCAGCCCCAGTCGTACAGCTCGCGCAGGTCAGGCTGGGCCGCGAGGAAGGTGCGCACCCAGAGCGCGTACCGCTGCTGGCCGAACGCTTCCTCCTCAACGGCCCGCGGTGCTAGGTCCGCGGTCAGCATCTCGGCCAGTTTCTGGTACGCCTCTCGCGCGCCCGTCGCTGCGGCCTGCAACGACGCCCGCTGACGCCCCTCGCCGTAGCGATCCACCAGGGCGACATCGTCGTCGATCCAGTTGCGGCAGCGCTGCGTGACGAGCTCCACTTGACGCCGCGCCGGCAAATTGCCGCGGTCCGCGGCGAGTAAGAGGCTGCGGGCATACCCGTCCAGGGCCGCGGGGATCGCGGCCAGGCGTGCGCCGACACGAGCCCAGCCCTCCTCGAAGGCCGCGCCCTCGGCCCCGCGGCCGGGAACCGCGGCCTCGACAGCCTGGCGGATGAGCTGGAGTGGACCGGTGGCCGCCGCGTGCAGTTCGCGCAGGTCCTCCCCGGCGTCGTGGAAGGCGATACGCGTATGCAGCCGTTCGGCGAGGTGGGCGTGCAGCGGGGTTGCGGCCGGCAGTGCGTCACCAAGATCTCGAGCTCGCGCAGGGCGCGGGCTGCGAGGTCGGCGCGGGCCTGGTGGCCCTCCGGGCCGTAGTCGGTAAGCCCGTCGACATCCTGCTCGCCAGCCTCGACGACCGCTGTGCAGGGGTCGAGGCCGGCCATGTCGCACAGGAGCCAATCCGCGAAGTCCTCGATCATGGGGCAATGCTAGGGCCTTGCGCTAGCTTCCGTGGTGCGAGCCTGCATCGATCGCGGTGAGCGGTTCAGAACCATCTGACAACTTCCCCTCATCGGCAGATCCGGTCACCGGCGCGCGGTCAGCGGCAGATCCGGCAGATCCGGACGTTCGCCTGGGCGTCCGCACCCAATGCCTAGGCCCGTACGATCAGGGCATGCGACTGGTCATTCGTGGGCATCATCTGCCAGGCCGAAATTGCGGTGCCTACGAAGGCATCCATGTCGGGCTGCAGGTTGGCCGTGAGCCGGTAGGGCTTGTCCCCGGAGACGCTGACGGCGCGGAGTGGGTGACCGCGGTGCGCACCGACGACGGCGACTTCCGCGGCCCGGCCGTGCATGGCCGAAAGGGCGAGCGCTTCATCTACCTGACGTGGGGAACCGTCACCGATGGATCGTTCAGCATGTTCAGGCGCGCGAAGCTCATGCTGGGCGACCTTCCCGTGGGCGCGGAGGAGGTCACAGTCGACATCGACCTCACGGACGAGGCAGGCATGCCTCGTTGCGCGCGCCTAGATGCGCCTGCGGTGCGCATAGGGTGATACGCCATGCGCGCGCAGCGCGGCGCGCGCCACTCGTGGCAGATCCGTGCACCTGTGAAGCTTGCAGAGCCAGGAACTGGAAGGTCTCGAGTCTTCGTCTTGCTCGCGACGAACGGCGTGTGCCTGGCAGATCTGGTGCCGTGGAGTGATCGGAGAGAATGCCCGCGTGGAATCCAAAACGTTGCACTGGGCGTCGCGCCGCTACCTGACGGCGCGATATGAGGAGCTGCGGAGGGAGTACAGCCAGCTGCCCAACGATGGCCGCCAAGCCGATGGGTACCACTACACCACCGAAGCGAAGCGGATTTTTCCTCGTTACAACGCCGTGGAAGCCATCCTCGTAGAGGTTGAGCGGCTCGATCCGGACCGGCTTCCGGGCGTTGACGTAGTCACCAACACGCTACTCGCGGCTGCCGAGAGTGCGGACTCCCCGTTCACCAAGTCACCGGACGACGAGATCGAGGCACACGCCATCGTCGATGAGCGCCGGCTGTTCGCTGCAAACGTGCAGCGTTGGGGAGCGCAGCCCAACCTCCGCACCGATCCGGTCCCGTACCGACGCGTGCTGGCGCCTGAGGAATCATCAGCCTGGCGCACGTCGCTGCAGCGGCGATGGGGTGTGCAGGACGGCCGGTGGTACCCATTACTGAGCAGCTCGGTTCCGCAAGACGTCCTGGTGCTGACCGGAGAATCGATGTGGGAGGACGACGGCGTTGACCAGGTCCGCCGGGTGCTGCGAGACCTGCGCCGCCCGCGTGTAGTCGAGTTGCGCGAGTACGGCGCCGATTACCTACTGGATGTCGAGATCTTCGCCCCGAGGTACACCGGGCCCGAAGGTCTTTGGAGCGACGAGCATCACGACTGGATCGCCTACGCATCCCACGAGGGAACCGTGGCTTTCGGCGGCGCGCTCTCCGCCGGTCTCGCAACAACCTGGTCTGAGATCCACAGTTGGCGATGGCCCGGATGGCAAGAACTCGGCCACGGGTGACCCACGTCATCTTGCATGAAGCCACGAAACGCACTCATCTCGGCAGAGTCGGACGTTTCGAGAGCATGGTCGAACGCGTGCATCGCGGCCATGAGCGAATGACCGCCGATGCCGGTCGTGCGGTCACGGAGGCGCTGAGCCTGCCTGCCGACGGGGGCTTTCGAAGTCGACGGCGAGCGTGCACGTTGCGCCGATGAGTCGAGAGGATCAGGCCTCGGCCGCCTCATTCGGCGGCCGAGTAGTGGTATCGGCGCAATTGCTGTTGCTGGCGGTGTGCCTGGTCGGCAGCTTCGGTGTGCTGCTAATGGCCGCGCTGCACACCGACGATCTCCCGGCTGTGCTGGACCCGGGGCTGGAACGGTTGGGCGACCCGAAGGACTCGCTTCCGCCAGCCGGCCCGGACTCGTTGTGGAACCCGCTGGTGTGGGTGTTCGAGATCAGTCGGGTGGTGGCGATGTTCGTCTACCCGGTCGCGTTCGTGGCCTTGGTTCTCGGGGTGCCATCCCTTGTCCGCACCTGGCGGATCGGCGACCGGAAGGGGTTCGGCTGGCTCATGATCGGCACGGGGATGTGGTTCGCGCTGGCGGTGCTCGCCCTGACTCCGTACGGCACGCAACTACACGGCTGGTTGCTCGACTGAGCCTGCCAGCCCTCCGGGATCGGATCATCGCTCGCCCTCAACCGTGCGTCGGCACGAGCGGGCGCACGGTCTGCGGCATTTGAGTGCGCGACCGAACGCGCGTGCCGCGGCAGATCAGTGCGCCCACTGAGAGAATCTGGAACGCTGACGCGGTGACCCTCTCCTCGATCGAGATCTCGCACGACGTCGAGGCCATTCAGGTGCCGCAGTTGATGGACCTGTTCGCCTCGGCATGGTGGGCGACCCGGCGCACGGAGAGCGAGACCCGCGGAATACTCGCCGGATCTGATGTCGTGGTGACGGCGATCGACCGAGCATCCGGCGACTGGTCGGCTTTGCCCGGGTGCTGACGGACGCGACGTACCTGGCCATCATTCTGGACGTCATCGTGGCACCCGCGGTTCGCGGTACGGGCGTAGGCGCGATGATCATAGACGCTGCTCTCGGGCATCCCCGGGTTGCTGACGTCAAGAGCATCGAGCTGGTATGCCAGCCCGACCTGATCGCGTTCTACCGACGGTGGGGCTTCACCGATCAGGTCGGCCAGTCCCGGCTCATGCGCAGAAGCGCCGACCCGTCGCTCATCGGTGAGTCTTGACCACACCCGCGCTCAGCCTCCCGTCGACGTTCTGACGTCGGCACGACAGGGCGGCTCAAGCGCGATCAGCGGTGGTGAGGTGAGGCATCTGCAACGATCCGCAGGCGATCCTGCAGCAGGGTACGGTCGTGGAATGCGTCTCCCTACCGCAGCGACCACCGCGGGCTCCCTCATCGGCGGATGGCAGCTCGCCCGCCGGACCGGTAACCGTCCCCTCGGCGGCGTGGTCCTTGCGGCGGGCGGTGTGCTAGCGGGATGCGAGTGGGCCCGGCGGACGAATCCGGCCGTGACCGCAGGCCTGGTCGCGGCCTACATCGGGGCCTTCGGCCTGTCGCATCCGCTGGCGAAGCGCATCGGTGCCTGGCCCGCCGTGCTGGCCGTCTCGGCGCTCACCGCGGCCGCCTCGTACGCCGTAGCAGACCGACGCGCTCCGCGCTAAGCACCACCCGGGGCCCCTCCCGATGAGCCTCACACCTCAGTGGCGACGGCGGCCCGCGAACGTCCGAGCTTCGGCACCCCCCCTGCCAGCCTCTCCCGCGCGCCCATCATCCACCGGTAGCGCGCGGATCGCGGCTACTTAGAGACTTCCTGCAGGATCGATGTCCGGCCAGACTCGGTCCAGGTGCTCGGCGAGACGCTCCCACATTGCGGCTGCCCACCGGTGTCATTGGTGTGGCTCTCTCATGGCCTGCG
>NZ_QGGF01000020.1 GCF_003857015.1 Micromonospora globispora
GCCTGGTCACCCCGCCGCCGACCGCCCGTCCGGCCGTACGGAGGACTCCCCGCGACCGGCCCCGGACGCGGACCGGCCGGCCGGTTTCGCGCCGCTCGACCCGGACCGGGAGGTCGCCGGGTGGCCGGCCGGCCACCCGGCGACCTCCGGCACCCCGGTGACCGCGCCCGGTGCCGACCCTCTCGTCTGGTACCAGTCCGCCCCCGGGACCCGGGCCGCCGCCCCGGTCCGACCGGCCGGTGCCCGCCGACGGGCGGTCGGGGTGACGCTGGGCGCGGCGTTCCTGCTGACCGTGCTGGGTGCCCCGCTGGGGCTGCTCTGGGCCGCGATCGCCCCGGACACCCCGGTGCTGAAGACCGCCGAGGGGGCGATCTACGCCCAGCCGGCTCCGGAGCAGCCGATCGCCGCGGACGGCTGGTTCAGCCTGCTCGGGCTCGGCTTCGGGGTGCTCGCCGCGATCGCCCTCTGGTTCCTGCTGCGCCGCTGGCGCGGCCCGGTCGGGCTGGTGGCCGGCGTGTTGGGCGGCCTCGGCGCCGCGGTGGTGGCCTGGCAGCTCGGCCGCCGGATCGGCCTGTCGACCTTCCACCGGTTGCTGGAGACCGCCCCGAACGGGCAGGCCTTCACCAAGCCGGCCGACCTGCGGGCCGGCGGACTGGAATGGCTCGTCGTCCCGTACGGCAACCTGCTGCTGCCCGCGTTCGGCGCCGCCGTGGCGTACACCCTGCTGGCCGGCTGGTCCCGGTGGCCGTCGCTGCGCCCGGAGCCCGACCTTGAGGGGGCCTGGCCACAGGCCGGCCCGGCCGCTGGCGAGGGGTTCAGTTCGGGGCCGGGGGACCGGCCAGCTCGCTGAGCGGCACCGGCACCGCCCGCACCTGGCGCAGCAGGGCCGTCTCGCGGTGCAGCAGCCGCAGCTCGGCCCGGAGCCGGCCGGCGGTGTCGTCGATGGCGAGCAGTTGCTGTCGGTCGGCGAGGGCCAGCGCGGCCGTCGCGGCCACCAGGTGCGACAGCACCGTCGGGTCCTCCGGCAGCTGCTCGGAGATCTCCTGCGGGTCGGGACGGATCAGCCCGAGGTACTGCCGGAAGACCGAGATCACCCGGGCGGCGAGCAGGTCGGCGACCTCGTCCGTGCCGTCCGGTTCGGGCAGCCACTCCACCTCGGCGGTCAGGTACGGCGCCGAGCCGGTGTCGACGTCGGCGATCCGGAACCGCCGCCGCCCGACCGTGACGATGTCGAACCCGCCGTCTTCCAGCTCGGTGACCTGCCGCAGCTCGGCCGTGCAGCCCACCTCGTGCAGGGTCACGTCGGCGCCCGGCGCCGTCCGGCCCGCCGGCCCGCTCGGCGCGACCTCCCAGCCGGCCCGGATCGCCACCACACCGAACTCCCGGGGCGCCCCCTCGGGCAGCCCCACCAGGTGGCGCACCAGCTCCCGGTAGCGCTCCTCGAATATGTGCAGCGGCAGCACCAGCCCCGGGAAGAGCACCGTCCCGAGCGGAAACACCGGCAGCCGCGCAGTCACGCGTCCGAGGGTATCCCGATCATCGCGTTGCGGCGTGTCCCGGCTCACCGTCCCGGCGTACGGGCGGCGCGGGCCCGTCCCGGACCGGCCGCCTAGACTCGCAAGGGTGCTGAATCGGATCGACCTGCGCGGCGGGGTGCGCGACCCGCGCCGCCTGCTGCCCCGTGCCCAGCTCGACGTCTCCGTGGCCGTCGAGAGGATCCGCCCCCTCGTGGAGGCGGTCCGGGAGCATGGGTACCCGGCGATCCGGGAGGCGAGCGAGCGGTTCGACGGCATCTCCCCGGAGCGGCTCCGGGTGCCGGTGGAGGCGATCAAGGAGGCCGAGGGGACCCTCGACCCGCAGGTACGCGCCGCGCTGCTGGAGTCGATCACGCGGGCCCGGAAGGTGCACGCCGACCAGCGGCGTACCGAGCACACCACCCAGGTGGTGCCGGGCGGCACGGTGACCGAGCGCTGGGTGCCGGTCGACCGGGTCGGCCTCTACGTCCCCGGCGGGCTGGCGATGTACCCGTCGACCGTGGTGATGAACGTGGTACCCGCCCAGGCGGCCGGGGTCCGGTCGCTGGTCGTGGTGAGCCCGCCGCAGCAGGAGAACGGCGGCCTGCCGGACCAGCGGGTGCTGGCGGCCTGCGCGCTGCTCGGCGTCGACGAGGTGTACGCGGTCGGCGGCGCCCAGGCGGTGGCGATGCTCGCGTACGGCGCGACGGTCGACCCGAGCGGCGCGGAGCGCTGCGAGCCGGTCGACATGATCACCGGTCCGGGCAACATCTGGGTGACCGCCGCCAAGCGGCTGCTGCGCGGGGTGGTGGGCATCGACGCCGAGGCCGGCCCCACCGAGATCGCCATCCTCGCCGACGACACGGCCGACCCGGCGCACGTCGCCGCCGACCTGATCAGCCAGGCCGAGCACGACCCCCTGGCCGCCAGCGTGCTGGTCACCCCGTCGGTCGCCCTGGCCGACGCGGTCGAGCGGGAGCTGGCCCGGCAGGTGCCGGCGACCAAGCACGCCGAGCGGATCAGCACCGCGCTCGGCGGCGAGCAGAGCGGTGTCGTCCTCGTCGACGACCTGGAGGCCGGGCTGCGGGTGGTCGACGCGTACGCCGCCGAGCACCTGGAGATCCAGACCGAGAACGCCCGCGAGTGGGCGCTGCGGGTCCGCAACGCCGGGGCGATCTTCGTCGGCGCCTGGTCGCCGGTTTCGCTCGGCGACTACTGCGCCGGCTCCAACCACGTGCTCCCCACCGGCGGCTGCGCCCGGCACTCGTCGGGGCTGTCGGTGCAGTCCTTCCTGCGCGGCATCCACCTGGTGGAGTACACCCAGGAGGCGCTGCGCGACGTCGTCCGGCACGTGGTCACCCTGGCCGGGATCGAGGACCTGCCGGCGCACGGCCAGGCGGTCAGCGTGCGCTTCGCGGGGGAAAGCTCGTGACGACCCTCGACGACCTTCCGCTCCGCGACGACCTGCGGGGCCTGACGCCGTACGGGGCGCCGCAGCTCGACGTGCCGGTGCGGCTGAACACCAACGAGAACTCGTACCCGGTGCCGGAGCCGGTGGTGGACGCGATCGGCAAGGCCCTCGCAACGGAGCTGCGCGACCTCAACCGCTACCCGGACCGGGACGCGGTGGCGCTCCGCGCCGACCTGGCGGAGTACCTGGGCCACGGGCTCACCGTCGACCAGGTCTGGGCGGCGAACGGCTCCAACGAGATCCAGCAGCAGCTGCTCCAGGCGTTCGGCGGTCCCGGGCGGACCGCGCTCGGCTTCACCCCGGCGTACTCGATGCACCCGCTGCTGGCGCTCGGCACCGGCACCGGCTGGATCCCGGCCGCCCGGGGCGTCGACTTCGGGCTGACCGCCGCCGACGCGGTGGCCCAGGTCCGCGCGCACCGGCCGGACGTGGTCTTCCTCTGCTCGCCGAACAACCCCACCGGCACCGCGCTCGACCCGGCGGTGGTCGCCGCGGTGCTCGACGAGGCGCCCGGCATGGTGGTCGTCGACGAGGCGTACGCGGAGTTCGCCCGCCCGGGCACGGTCAGCGCCCTCGCCGTGCTGCCGGGGCACCCCCGGCTGGTGGTGACCCGGACGATGAGCAAGGCGTTCGGGTTCGCCGGTGGCCGGCTGGGCTACCTGGCCGCCGACCCGGCGGTGGTGCAGGCGGTGCAGCTGGTCCGGCTGCCGTACCACCTCTCCGCGCTCACCCAGGCCGCCGCCCGGGCGGCGCTCGCCCACCGCGACGCCCTGCTCGGCACGGTCGCCGCGATCATGGAGCAGCGCGACCGGATCGTGGCCGAGCTGCGCGCCCGGGGCCACCGGGTCGCCGACAGCGACGCCAACTTCGTGCTCTTCGAGGTCGGTGGTGACCAGGCCGCCGCCTGGCGCACCCTGCTCGACGCCGGCGTGCTGGTCCGCGACGTCGGCCTGCCGGGCTGGCTGCGGGTCACCGCCGGCACCCCCGCCGAGACCGACGCCTTCCTTTCCGCCATGGAGACGCTTCAATCATGAGTCGCACCGCCCGGATCGAGCGGGTCACCAAGGAGACCAAGGTCCTCGTCGAGATCGACCTCGACGGCACCGGCAAGGCCGACATCGAGACCGGCGTCGGCTTCTACGACCACATGCTCAACCAGATCGCCCGGCACGGCGGCTTCGACCTGACCGTGCACACGGTGGGCGACCTGGAGATCGACGCCCACCACACGATGGAGGACACCGCGCTCGCCCTGGGCGCCGCGTTCGACCAGGCGCTGGGGGACAAGGCCGGCATCCGGCGGTACGGCTCGGCCACCGTCCCGATGGACGAGGTGCTGGTCCGCGCCGCCGTCGACCTCTCCGGCCGCCCGTACGTGGTGCACGACGAGCCGGCGCTCGCGCCGTACATCGGGCCGGTCTACCCGACCAGCATGACCCGGCACATCTGGGAGTCGTTCGGCCAGGCGGCCCGGATCACGCTGCACGTCGACGTGCTGCGTGCGGCCCGCCCCGGCGGCCACCCGGACGCCCACCACGTGGTCGAGGCCCAGTTCAAGGCGGTCTCCCGGGCGCTGCGCGAGGCCACCTCGATCGACCCGCGGTCGCAGGGTGCGATCCCGAGCACGAAGGGAGCGCTCTGATGAGCGCGAGGAGTGCAGCGAAGCGGAGCCCCGCAGTCGCGAATGAAGGGTGGCTCTGATGGGACCGGCGCTGCCGACCCTGCTGCTGATCCTGGCTGGAGTGCTGGTCGGCGGCACGCTGTCCCTGCGCCGGCAGGGCGCGCCGCGCGGCGCCGTGCTGACCACCGGCGTGCTCGCCGCGCTGGCCACCGTCGCCGGTGTGCTCTGGCTGCTGCCCGGGGAGGGCTGATGAGCAAGCGGATCGTGGTGCTCGACTACGGCTCGGGCAACCTGCGCTCGGCCGAGCGCGCCCTGGAACGGGCCGGCGCGGACGTCACGGTGACCGACGACCTCACCGCCGCCGCCGAGGCCGAGGGCCTGGTGGTCCCCGGCGTGGGGGCGTTCGCCGCCTGCATGGCGGGGATCGAGGCGCTGGGCGCCGGCCCGGTGATCGCCGAGCGGGTCGCCGCCGGCCGCCCGGTGCTCGGCATCTGCGTGGGCATGCAGGTGCTCTTCGAGCACGGCGACGAGCACGGCGTGGTCACGAAGGGGCTCGGGCTGCTGCCCGGTGGGGTGACGAAGCTGCCCGCCGAGCGGCTGCCGCACATGGGCTGGAACACCGTCCAGGCGCCCGCCGACTCGGTGCTCTTCGCCGGCCTGCCCGCCGACAGCCGGTTCTACTTCGTCCACTCGTACGGGGTGAACGACGTGGCCGGGCTGGCCGCCACCGGTGCGAAGGTCACCACCGCGCACCACGGGACCGACTTCGTCGCCGCGGTGGAGCGGGGCCCACTCTCGGCCGCCCAGTTCCACCCGGAGAAGTCGGCCGACACCGGGGCCGTACTGCTGCACAACTGGCTCGCCTCACTGTGAGCGCGAGGAGTGAGCCGGGTTTGCGAGCCCCGCAGTCGCGAACGGCCGTAGTCCCGGTGAGCGCCGGGTGAGCAAGGAGCGGGCCCGTCGCCGGGCGGCCCGCGAGGCCCAGTTGGAGCGGGAACGCGCCGTCCGTGGCCGGCGGATGGCCCGCCGGGAGCGCCGCCGTGCGGTGGTACGCCGGTTCACGCCGAAGCTGCGTCGCGGCCGCACCGGTCGGCTGGCCCGGCACACCCGGGCTGAGCGGGCCGCGATCGTGCTGCTCACCCTCGTGGCGCTGTTCGGGATCTGGATTTTCGTCGACGACTTGGCGCTGCGGCTGGCGTTGGTCGTGCTGTTGCTGCTGGTCCTGCCGGCGATCGTGGTGATCGCCCTGGACCGTCGTACCTGACTGCGAGGAGAAGTGCGTTGAGCCTCATCCTGTTGCCCGCCGTGGACGTCGCCGACGGCCAGGCCGTCCGGCTCGTGCAGGGCGCCGCCGGCAGCGAAACCGCGTACGGCGACCCCGTGGAGGCCGCGCTGGCCTGGCAGCGGGACGGTGCGGAGTGGATCCACCTGGTCGACCTGGACGCGGCCTTCGGGCGGGGCACCAACGCGCACCTGCTGGCCGAGGTGGTCCGGCAGTTGGACGTGAAGGTCGAGCTGTCCGGCGGGATCCGGGACGACGAGTCGCTGCAGGCGGCGCTCGGCACCGGGGCGGCCCGGGTCAACATCGGCACCGCCGCGCTGGAGAACCCGGAGTGGTGCGATCGGGTCTGCGGAGAGTACGGCGACCGGGTGGCGATCGGGCTGGACGTGCGGGGTCGTACCCTCTCCGCCCGGGGCTGGACCCGCGACGGCGGTGACCTGTACGAGGTGTTGGAGCGGCTGAACAAGGCCGGCGCCTCCCGGTACGTCGTCACGGACATCACCAAGGACGGCACCATGCGGGGTCCGAACCTGGACCTGCTCCGCGAGGTCTGCTCCCGCACCGACGCCCCGGTGATCGCCTCCGGTGGCGTCTCGACGCTGGACGACCTGCGGGCGCTGGCCACCCTCGAGCCGATCGGGGTGGAGGGTGTGATCGCCGGCAAGGCGCTCTACGCCGGAGCGTTCACGGTGGCGGAGGCGCTGGAGACGCTGCGGGCCGCGGCGTGACCGCCGCGGAGGCCGGGGGCGTCACCCGGCTGGGCTCGGGCGGCCCGTGGGAGGCCGTCTACGGCTACTCCCGGGTGGTCCGGGCCGGCGACCTGGCCTGGACGGCCGGCTGCACCTCGACGGTCGACGGTCAGGTGGTGCACGTCGGGGACGCGGCGGCGCAGACCGCGCAGGCGTTGCGGATCGGCCTCGACGCGCTGGCCGAGGTGGGCGCCGAGCCGTCCGACGTCGTCCGGACCCGGATGTACGTGACCGACCGAATGTACGCCGACGAGGTGGGGCGGGCGCACAATGCGGTCTTCGGCGCGGTCCGCCCGGCGGCGACGATGGTGGTGGTGGCCGGGTTGCGGGATCCGGATCATCTTGTCGAGGTGGAGCTGGAGGCGTACCTCGGCCAGCGGTGACCCCGGCCGCCCCGCCCGGCGACGGGTGGGGGCGGCCACACCGTGACGAGATAGGTTGCGCGCAATCCAATTGCGGGCTACGGTTCTCCCGTGACCGATGATCTGGTGCTGCGCCGGCAGGTGTGCTTCGCGCTCTACGCGGCGTCGCGCGCCCTCACCGACGTCTACCGGCCCATCCTCGACGAGCACGGGCTGACCTACCCGCAGTACCTGGTGCTGCTGGTGCTCTGGGAGCGCGGCGACGAGGCCCCGACGGTCTCCGAGCTCGGCGCCCGGCTCCGGCTGGACTCCGGCACGCTCTCCCCACTGCTCAAGCGACTGGAAACGGCGGGCTTCGTGGACCGCACCCGCTCCGCTCGCGACGAGCGCCGGGTGGAGGTGGGGCTCACCGCGCAGGGCCGGGCCCTGCGGGAGCGGATGGACGAGGTGCCGCGCCGCGTCGCCCGGGCCACCGGCCTCACCGAGGCCGAGCTGATCGGCCTGCGGGACACCCTCACCCGGGTCACCGAGACGATCCACCGACAGAAGGAGCAGTGACCACCATGCAGGTGCTCTACACCGCGTCCGCCCAGGCGACCGGAGACGGTCGGGACGGGCACGTCCGCACCTCGGACGGCACCCTCGACCTGGACCTGGCGATTCCGAAGGAGATGGGCGGCACCGGCGGCGCGGCCAACCCGGAGCAGCTCTTCGCCGCCGGCTACGCGGCCTGCTTCCACTCCGCGCTGCGCCTGGTCGCCCGCCGGGCGAAGGCCGACGTCGCCGGCTCGGTGGTCGAGGCCGAGGTGGGCATCGGCCCGAACGGCAGCGGCGGCTTCGGTCTGACCGTGACCCTCGTGGTCCACCTGCCCGCGGTGGAGCGCTCCGCCGCCGAGCAGCTCGTCGCCCAGGCGCACCAGGTCTGCCCGTACTCGAACGCGACCCGGGGCAACATCGAGGTCGCCCTCACCATCCGGGAGGCGATGTGAGCACCAGCCGCGAGATCCACCTGGCCTCCCGCCCGCAGGGCTGGCCGACCGCCGACAACTTCCGCCTCGTCGAGACCGAGGTGCCCACCCCCGGGCCGGGCCAGATTGTGGTCCGCAACCAGTTCATGTCGGTCGACCCGTACATGCGCGGCCGGATGAACGACGTCAAGTCGTACGTGCCGCCGTTCCAGCTCGACGCCCCGCTCGACGGCGGTGCCGTCGGCGAGGTGGTGGCCAGCGAGGCCGAGGGGATCAAGCCGGGCGACACCGTGCTGCACGGGCTCGGCTGGCGCGAGTACGCGCTGCTCGACGCCAAGGCCGCCCGCAAGGTCGACCCGACCCTCGCCCCGGTGAGCGCTTACCTCAGCGTGCTCGGCATGACCGGGCTGACCGCGTACGCCGGGCTGCTCGACGTGGCCGCCATGAAGGCCGACGAGTCGGTCTTCGTCTCCGCCGCCGCCGGCTCGGTGGGCAGCCTGGTCGGGCAGATCGCCAAGCTCAAGGGAGCGTCCCGGGTGGTCGGCAGCGCCGGCTCGCCGGCCAAGGTCGAGCGGCTGAAGGCGCTGGGCTTCGACGCCGCCTTCGACTACCACGACGGCCTGGTGCGCGACTCGCTCAAGGCCGCCGCCCCGGACGGCATCGACGTGTACTTCGACAACGTCGGCGGTGACCACCTGGAGGCGGCGATCTCCTCGATGAACCTGCACGGCCGGGCCGCGATCTGCGGCATGATCGCGCAGTACAACGCGACCGAGCCGCCGGCCGCGCCGCGGAACCTGGCGCTGCTGATCGGCAAGCGGCTGACCCTGCGCGGCTTCCTGGTCGGTGACCACGGCCACCTGCGCGACCAGTTCGTCCAGGACATGTCCGGTTGGCTCCGGGACGGGAAGATCTCGTACGACGAGACCGTCGTCGACGGGATCGAGAACGCCCCGGAGGCGTTCCTCGGCCTGCTCCGCGGGGAGAACCTCGGCAAGATGCTCGTCCGGGTGTGACCCGCGACTCGTTCCCGGCGGCCGGCCCGATCGGGTCGGCCGCCGTGCCGTGCGTGTTGGATAGGCTCGCCGCATGACGGTGGCGGTACGGGTGATCCCGTGTCTGGACGTGGACGCCGGGCGGGTGGTCAAGGGGGTCAACTTCCTCGACCTGCGCGACGCCGGTGACCCGGTCGAGCTGGCGGCGGCGTACGACCGCGCCGGCGCCGACGAGCTGACCTTCCTCGACGTCACCGCCTCCTCCAGCGACCGGGGGACCATGCTCGACGTGGTGCGCCGCACCGCCGAGTCGGTCTTCATCCCGTTGACCGTCGGCGGTGGCGTCCGTCAGGTTGCCGACGTCGACACCCTGCTCCGCGCGGGGGCGGACAAGGTCGGCGTCAACACCGCCGCCATCGCCCGGCCCGAGCTGATCGCCGAGATCGCCGACCGGTTCGGCCGGCAGGTCCTGGTGCTCTCGCTCGACGTCCGGCGGGCGCCAGCCGGCACCACGCCGAGCGGCTTCGAGGTCACCACGCACGGCGGTCGCCGGGGCACCGGCATCGACGCGGTCGAGTGGGCCCGCCGGGGTGCCGAGCTGGGCACCGGGGAGATCCTGCTCAACTCGATGGACGCGGACGGCACCAAGGCCGGCTTCGACCTGCCGCTGATCCAGGCGGTCCGCGCTGTGGTGGACGTGCCGGTCATCGCCAGCGGCGGTGCCGGCGAGGTGGCGCACTTCCCGCCGGCGATCGGCGCGGGCGCCGACGCGGTGCTCGCGGCGAGCGTCTTCCACTTCGGCGAGCTGACCGTCGGCGAGGTCAAGGACGCCCTGCGCGGGGCGGGCCACCCGGTCCGCTGACCGCGGCCTCCCGGCCGCTCGGACGACGCCATGCCGACACGCCGAGCGCCGCCGACTCGCGGGTGTGCTGGGG
>NZ_QGGF01000542.1 GCF_003857015.1 Micromonospora globispora
CCGGCCCACCCCGGCGGCCACGGCCGGGGCCGGGGCCGCCGGGGTGGGCCGGACCGGTGGCGAACTCACCGGGGCGAGCCCGGTCGGGTTGAGGATGGCGGTCATCGTGCTCCCCTCCTATCGGGAGTCGGACGTGCCGGTGGCGGGGTCGACGGCCGCCCGACCGGCGGCAAGCCGGGCGATCGGCACCCGGTACGGCGAGCAGGAGACGTAGTCGAGCCCGGCGTCGGCGAAGAACGCCACCGAGTCCGGGTCGCCGCCGTGCTCGCCGCAGACCCCGATGGTGAGGTCGGGTCGGGCGGCCCGGCCCTCGGCGACGGCCAGCCGGATCAGCCGCCCGACGCCCTTGGTGTCGATGCTCTCGAAGGGCGACACGGGGAAGATCCCCCGGTCCAGGTACGCGCTGAAGAACGAGCCCTCCACGTCGTCCCGGGAGAACGCCCAGGCGGTCTGGGTCAGGTCGTTGGTGCCGAAGGAGAAGAAGTGCGCCTCGGCGGCGATCTCCCCGGCGGTCAGCGCGGCCCGGGGCACCTCGATCATCGTCCCGATCGGGATCTCCGGGGCGCCCTCGATGGTGGCCAGCACCCGCTCCGCCTCGTCCCGGACGGCGGCGAGCTCCCGTACGTCGCCGACGAGCGGCACCATGATCTCCGGCCGCGGGTCCCCGCCGGCCCGGATCCGCTGGGCCGCCGCCTCGGCGACCGCGCGGACCTGCATGGCGAACAGCCCCGGCACCACCAGGCCGAGCCGCACCCCGCGCAGCCCGAGCATCGGGTTCGCCTCGTGCATCCGGCGTACCGCCGCCAGCAGCGTGGCGTCCCGGCCCGGGTCCTCGCCCAGCGCCTCGGCGCGGGCCACCCGGGCGGTCAGCTCGTGCAGCGGGGGCAGGAACTCGTGCAGCGGCGGGTCGAGCAGCCGGATGGTCACCGGCAGCCCGTCCATCGCGGCGAGGATGCCGACGAAGTCGGCCCGCTGCAGCGGCAGCAGCGCGGCCAGGGCCGCCTCCAGCTCCTCCGGGCCGTCCGCCAGGATCAGTCGTTCCACCAGCTCCCGGCGTTCGCCGAGGAACATGTGCTCGGTCCGGCACAGGCCGATCCCGGTCGCGCCGAACCGCCGCGCCCGACGGGCGTCCTCGGGCGTGTCGGCGTTGGCCCGCACGCCGAGCGTGCGCACCGCGTCGGCGTGGCCGAGCAGCCGCTGCACCGCCGCGATGAGCGGGTCCGCCTCGGGGGCCAGGTCGCCGGCCAGGTAGCGGGCGACGGGGGAGGGCTGCACGGGCACCTGTCCCGGGTAGATCCGGCCGGTGGTGCCGTCGATCGAGATCAGATCGCCGGCCCGGACCAGCCGGTCGCCGACGGTGAACTCGCCGCGCTCCGGGTCGATCCGCAGCGCCTCGGCGCCGCAGACGCAGGTCCGCCCCATGCCTCGGGCGACCACCGCGGCGTGCGACGTCTTGCCGCCGCGGGACGTGAGCACGCCGGCGGCGGCGATCATGCCGGGCAGGTCGTCCGGGTTGGTCTCCCGGCGGACCAGGATCACCGGGTCGGTGGCGGCCGCCGCGGCCGCCGAGTCGAAGACCACCCGACCGACGGCCGCGCCCGGGGAGGCGCCCACCCCGACGGCGAGCGGCTCCGGCGCGCCGGTGAGGTCGAAGGCGGGGAACATCAGCTGGGCGAGCTGCGCGCCGGTGACCCGGTGCAGCGCCTCGTCCAAGGTGATCAGCCCCTCGTCGACGAGCTGCGCCGCGATCACGAACGCCGCCGCCGCGGTGCGCTTGCCGACCCGGGTCTGCAGCATCCACAGCTTGCCGCGTTCGATGGTGAACTCGATGTCGCACAGGTCCCGGTAGTGCCGTTCCAGCGTCGCCATGATCTCCCGCAGCCGCCGGAAGGTGACCGGGTCGAGCCGTTCCAGTTCGGGCAGGCCGACGGTGTTGCGGATGCCGGCCACCACGTCCTCGCCCTGGGCGTCGGCCAGGTAGTCGCCGTACACCCCGGGTGCGCCGGTGGCCGGGTCGCGGGTGAACGCCACGCCGGTGCCGGAGTCCGGGCCGAGGTTGCCGAAGACCATCGCCATCACGTTGACCGCGGTGCCTAGGTAGTCCGGGATCCGCTCCTGCCGCCGGTAGATCCGCGCCCGCTCCGAGTTCCACGACTCGAAGACCGAACGGATGGCCAGGTAGAGCTGCTCGTGCGGGGCCTGCGGGAAGTCGTGCCCGACGTGCCGGGCGAAGACCTTCTTGTACGTCTCCACCAGGTCGCGCAGCTGCGCCGCGCTCGGCCCGGCCACCCCGGCCGAGGCACGCAGCGCCTCCAGCTCCCGCTCGAACTCCTCCGCCGGCACGCCGTACACGGTCCGGCCGAACATCTGGATCAGCCGGCGGTACGAGTCCCAGGCGAAGCGGTCGTCCCCGCTGCGGGCGGCGAGCCCGCTGACGGTGGCGTCGTTGAGGCCGATGTCGAGGATCGTCTCCATCATCCCCGGCATCGAGTACCGGCCGCCGGAGCGGACCGCCAGCAGCAGCGGGTCGTGCGGGTCGCCGAGTTTCCGGTCCAGCCGGGCCTCGATCTCCCGCAGGTGCCCGTTCACCTCCTGAAAGAGCCCGGCCGGCGGCTCACCGGTGGGCAGGAACACCCGGCAGGCGTCGGTGCTGATGGTGAAGCCGGGCGGGACGGGCAGCCCCAGCCGGGTCATCTCGGCGAGGTTCGCGCCCTTGCCGCCCAGCAGGTCGGCCCTGCTCCGGTCACCCTCGATGAAGTCGTAGACGTACTTGGGCATGGTCCCGGCCTCCACTCCGCTACCGCGGGAACGGTGTCCCATTCGTTCGTAGCAATGCGGGGAACCCGATCGGCAGGGCCGGACGGGACCGTCCCCGGGCCAGAGGTCCTGATCTGTCGTCAGGTCCGCGTATCCTCCGCCGGGTGACCAGTGAGGTGCGGCTCCGCCCGGTGCGCGACGAAGACCTGCCGGCCTTCTTTGCCCACGAGCAGGAGCCGCAGGCCAACTGGATGGCCGCCTTCGGACCGGCCGACCCCAGCGACCGCGCCGCGTTCGACGCGCACTGGAAGCGGATCCGCACCGACCCGCGGATCGTGAACCGCACGATCACCGTCGACGACGAGGTGGTCGGGCGCGTGGCCGCCTTCCCGGTGGGCGAGCGCACCGAGGTCAGCTACTGGATCGACCCGCGCCGCTGGGGCCGGGGTCACGCCACGGCCGCGCTCGCCGCCCTGCTGCGCGAGCTGCCGCAGCGCCCGGTGCACGCCCGCGCCGCCAAGGACAACGCCGCCTCGCTCGCGGTGCTGCGCAAGTGCGGCTTCGTCGTGGTCGGTGAGGACTCCGGGTACGCCAACGCCCGGGGCGCCGAGGTCGAGGAGTACGTGCTGGAGCTGCCCCGCGAGGCGGCTGACCAGCCCGACCACTAGTCTCCCCGAGGTGAACTGGCTGGAACTCGTCGGCTGGGCCGGCTCCGCGCTGCTGGTCTGGTCGCTCCTGCAGACCCGGATCCTTCGGCTGCGCGCCCTCAACCTGCTCGGCTGCCTGATCCTGATCGGGTACAACGCCGCGGTGCACGTCTGGCCGATGGTCGGGCTCAACGTGGTGCTCACCGTGATCAACCTCTGGTACCTGCGGACGATGCTGGCCACCCGGCACGACGAGCAGACGTACGAGGTGGTCGAGGTGGGGGTGGACGACGCATTCCTGGCGCACACGCTGCGGGTGCACGCCGCCGACATCGCGAAGTTCAACCCGGACTTCCGCTGGGACACCGGCGACCGCCGGCGCTCGGCGTTCCTGGTGGTCCGCGCCGACGAGGTGGTCGGGGTCGTGGTGTCGCACGCGGAGCCCGGCGGGGTGGCCCAGATCGACCTGGACTACGTCACCCAGCGGTTCCGCGACTTCACCCCGGGTGAGTTCGTCTACCGGCGCAGCCGCCTCTTCACCGACCGCGGCTTCCGCCGGGTGGTCAGCCCGCCCGGGATGGTCGCCCCCTACTACCACCGGCTCGGCTTCCGCCCCGAGGGCGACGCGTACGTGCTCGACCTGCCCGCCCCCGCCGCGGCCTAGATCATCCGGTCAGCCGGCCGGGTGGCGGCAGGATTCAGCCCCTCTCCCGGTGGGCACAGACAGCGCTACGCCGACCGGGTCCTCCGGCGGCGGCGTGGGCCATGGCGGCCGACGCTGGTCGCGTGAGAGAGAGAACCGGGCGTGCAGAGCTACTGGAGCCAACTGGCCCTGGTCGGGGTTCTGGTGATCCTCAACGCGGCCTTCGCGGGTAGCGAGATGGCGCTGGTCTCGCTCCGGGACAGTCAGTTGCAGCGGTTGGAGCGAACCAGCCGCGCCGGCCGGACCCTGGCCCGGCTGGCCAAGGACCCGAACCGGTTCCTGGCCACCATCCAGATCGGGATCACCCTCGCCGGCTTCCTCGCCTCGGCGGCCGCGGCGGTTTCCCTGGCCAAGCCGCTGGTACCGCTGCTCGGGGTGTTCGGCGACGCCGCCGAGACCGTCGCCATCGTGGCGGTCACCCTGGCCCTGACCTTCGTCACCCTGGTCTTCGGCGAGCTGGCCCCGAAGCGGATCGCGATGCAGTCGGCCGAGCGGTGGGCCCTGGTGGTGGCCCGTCCGCTCGACCTGCTGGCCACCTTCACCCGGCCGGCGGTGTGGGCGTTGGGCGCCACCAGCGACGTGGTGGTACGCCTCTTCGGGCTCAACCCGAAGCACCAGCCGGACGAGATCGGCCCGGACGAGCTGCGCGACATCGTCGCCGGCAATCACGGCTTCACCAAGGAGCAGCGGACCATCATCGCCGGCGCGGTGGAGATCGCGGACCGGCAGTTGCGGGCGGTGCTCGTACCCCGGTTGCAGGTCTTCACCCTCGACAGCGGGACCACCGCGGAGGCGGCCCGGCTGGTGCTGGCCGCCACCGGCCACTCCCGGGCCCCGGTGGTGCGGCACGGCGGCCTCGACGACGCGGTCGGCGTGATCCACCTGCGCGACCTGGTCGGCGTGCCGGACGACCGGCCGGTGGACGAGATCGCCCGGCCGCCCATGCTGCTGCCCGACTCCCTGCCGGTGGTCGACGCGCTGCGCCAGTTCAAGGCGGAACGCCAGCACATCGCTCTGGTGGTGGACGAGCGCGGCGCGGTCGACGGGATCGTCACGCTGGAGGACATCCTCGAGGAGATCGTCGGCGAGATCTACGACGAGACCGACCGGGACCTCAGCTCGGTGCGCACGGAGGAGGACGGCACGCTGGTGCTCCCGGGCACCTTCCCGGTGCACGACCTCACCGACCTCGGCGTGGAACTGCCGGGCCGGCCGAGCGGCGACTACACCACGATCGCCGGGCTGGTGCTGACCTGCCTCGGGCACATCCCGATGGTGGCGGGGGAGAGCGTGACGGTGGACGGCTGCCACCTGGCGGTGGCCGGCGTGGAGCACCACGCCATCACCGAGGTCCGGGTACGTCGGGACGCCGAGGCGGCACAGCACGACCACGAGGAGGACGTCGAGGCCCCGGTGCTGGACGAGGCCCGCGGCTGACCGTTAGCGACCGTCGCCGGCCGGGCCGAATGGGAAGCCGGACACCGGCGGGTGCAGGCGCACCTGGTCGGCCGGGAACTGCCGGGCGCTCCGGCCGAGGACCCGCGCGAACGCCCGGAGCAGCCACGGCCCGGCTGGATGCAGCTCCGATCCGATCAACCGGCCGGCCACCCGGGTCCACCAGTGACCCGCGACGATCACGTCGGTCAGCCGCAGCCGGTCGGGCGGGAAGCCGCCCCGGACCACCACGTCCACCACCCGGCCGAGTCGCCGCCCGTGCAGGTCGTACGCGGCCCGCCCGAGCAGCTCACCCGCTCGCACGGTGGGCTCCCGGGATCCGGTCGATGACGTTGCGGCGCAGCCAGTTCTCCACCGGCGACTGGGGCAGGTCGGCGTTGCGGCAACGCAGCCGTACCGCGCTGTCCACCCGCTCGACCAGGGAGAACGGGATCGGCACCGGTCGCACCGGCGGGTTCTCGACGAACCGGTCGGCGAGCGCGACGAGGAACCGCCCGATCAGGCCGCCGAGCCGCTGTCCGAGCGCCCCCTGCCCGGTGAGCAGGTGGTCCACGTACGGGTGGCCCTCGTCGTCGAACGCGAAGGCCAGGTCGTCGACCTTGCCGACCAGCCGCCCGTCCCGGTCGACGATCTGCCGGTCGAGCAGTTGCCTGCCGAGTTGAACTCTCACTGTCCCATCCTCGTGACGATCGCCAACGGGATCGCCGCCACCGAGGCGGCGATGATGAGCAGCAGAAACAGCGCGCCGAGCAGGTTGGTGAGCCGGCCGTTCACCCGGTCACCCAGGTACGTCCGGTCGTTCGCCACGACCAGGATCGGCAGGTACGTCAGCGGCAGCGCCACCGCGCTGATGATCAGCATGTACTCGGTGAGCCGGATCGGGTCGATCCTGGTCAGCAGCATCAGCACCCCCAACAGCACGCTGAGCAGCAGCACACTGTGGAACCGGGCCGCCTCCCGGGGGCTGACCCGTTTTCCCCACTGCCAGCCGAAGTACTGCGCCGCGGCGTACGCCGCCGACAGGCCGGTCTCCAGGGCCGCGCCGAAGGTCACCGCGAAGAACGCCAGCAGCGCCACCGCCAGTCCGACCCCGCCGAACGCGAGCACCACCGGATGGGCCACCTGGTCGAGGGTGCGCAGCAAGGTCCCGCTCGGGTGGTAGACCACCGCCGCGGTGGCGATCAGCGACAGCGCGAGGAACCCGCCGACCGGAAAGCCGATCAGCACGCTCGACCGCGCATCGGCCAGGTCCGCGGTGCTCCAGCGTTCCTCGACCCCGCCGGAGGAGAAGAAGAAGACCTCGTACGGGCTGACGGTGGAGGCGAAGAGCGCCACCGCCACGAACCAGTAGGCACCCCAACCCTGACCGGCGGTGGTGAGGTGCACCGTCCCGCGCCCCAGCTCGGCCCAGTCGGTGGGCAGCACGAACAGCGCGACCGCGAAGACCAGCAGCGCCAGCCCGGCCAGGCCGAAGACCCGCTCCATCAGCTCGAAGCGCATCCGCCACAGCACCAGCCACACGGCGAGCGCGGCGACCGGCACCCAGAGCAGGTAGCTCACCCCGGACGCCAGTTGCAGCGCCAGCGCGACCCCGCCGAGCTCCGCGGCCAGGGTGATCACCGTGACGACGTAGGAGGCCACGAGGTTGAGCAGCGCCACCCGCGGCCCCAACCGCTCGCGGACCAGGTCGAAGACCGCGCGGCCGCTCACCGCCGCGATCCGGCCGGCCATCTCCGCGTACGCGCAGATGCCGAGCACCCCGACGAGCAGCACCCAGGCGTGCGCCATTCCGAAGCGGGCGCCGGCCTGGCTCGCCGCCACCAGGTCGCCGATGTCGACGAACCCGCCGATGGCGGAGAGGACGCCCAGGGTCGCGGCGAGGAGCTTCCTCACGTCGGGCGTGGCTCGGGCAGTGTCATCGCCGCGACGATATCGGCATGGTGCTGCCCATTTCGGGCGAATCAAACAGCTGGCCGGCTGCGCCCGCCGCTGGTCGGCGGGGTGTGGGTCAGACGGCGGTGAGGTTCTGCAGCCGTACCTGGCCCCGCGACACGAGCCGGCCGTCCGCGTCGGTGATCTCCACCTGCCAGAGCTGCTGGCTGCGGCCCCGATGGACCGGGGTGCCCACCGCGGTGAGCTCGCCGTCGCGGACGGCCCGCAGGAAGTCGGTCTGGTTGGACACGCCGACCACCTGGCCCTTGTCGCCCAGCCAGAGCGAGCCGCCCACGCTGGCCGCCGTCTCCACCACCGAGCAGTAGACCCCGCCGTGCTGGATCCCGAACGGCTGGTGCAGCTCCGGGCGTACCTGCCAGCGGATGACCACTCGGTCGCCGCTGACCTCGTCGAACTTCAGGCCGAGCAGGGCGACCAAGCCCCCGGTCAGGTCCGGCATCTCCACCGCAGCCCCTCCTCGCTTAGTACGGATCCGCCAGCCTAGTCGGCCCGCGGTTGGCAAACCCGGTACGGTCCGAGGACCGCCATGGGGGAGAATCGGTGACCGTGACCGACAGGAACCTCCCGCACGGGCGGGACTCGCTGACCGACGACCTGCTGTGGCGGGGTCTGATCCAGGACTCGACCGGCCTCGACGAGCTGCGCGAGCTGCTCGACGGCCGGCTGGCCACCTTCTATGTCGGCTTCGATCCCACCGCCGCCAGCCTGCACGTCGGCCACCTCATGCAGGTCACCACGGCCCGTCGGCTCCAGCTCGCCGGACACCGGCCGCTGCTGCTGGTCGGCGGCGCGACCGGGCAGATCGGCGACCCGAAGGAGAGCGCCGAGCGCACCCTCAATCCGCCCGAAGTGGTCGCCGGCTGGGTGCAGCGGATCCACGACCAGCTCGCGCCGTTCGTGTCGTACACCGGGGCGAACGCCGCCCAGGTGGTCAACAACCTGGACTGGACCGGCGAGATGTCGGTGGTCGAGTTCCTCCGCGACGTCGGCAAGCACTTCCCGGTCAACAAGATGCTGGCCCGCGAGGTGGTCAAGGCCCGGCTGGAGAGCGGCATCAGCTTCACCGAGTTCAGCTACCAGCTGCTGCAGGCCAACGACTTCTTCGAGCTGCACCGGCGGCACGGCTGCCAGCTCCAGTACGGCGGCTCCGACCAGTGGGGCAACATCACCGCCGGCGTCGACTACGTCCGCCGTCGGGGTGGGGGGCCGGTGGAGGCGTTCGTGACGCCGCTGGTCACCAAGGCCGACGGCACCAAGTTCGGCAAGACCGAGGGCGGCGCCGTCTGGCTCGACCCGCAGATGACCAGCCCGTACGCCTTCTACCAGTTCTGGGTCAACGCCGACGACCGCGACGTGACCCGCTACCTGCGCTACTTCAGCTTCCGCTCGCGCGAGGAGCTGGAGGAACTGGAGAAGGCCACCGCGGAACGCCCGCAGGCCCGGCTCGCCCAGCGGGCCCTGGCCGAGGAGCTGACCACGCTGGTGCACGGCGAGCGCGAGATGGCCCAGGTCGTGGCCGCGAGCCAGGCGCTCTTCGGCCGGGGCGAGCTCAGCGAACTCTCCCCGGTGACCCTCAGGGCCGCGCTCACCGAGGCCGGCCTGGTGCACCTGCCGGAGCTGCCGGACGTCCCGACGCTGTTCAAGGAGTCGGGGCTGGTGCCGAGCCTCAAGGAGGCCCGGCGGGTGATCGCCGAGGGCGGCGCTTACATCAACAACGTCCGGGTCGCCGACGTCGACCACGTCGTCTCGCCGGCGGACCTGCTGCACGGGCGGTACCTGGTGCTGCGCCGCGGCAAGCGCTCGTTCGCCGGGGTTGAGCTGCAGAAATAGCCGTACGTCGACAGTGTGACGGGGGACGCGCCCAGTGGATTTGACGATCACTCCGCTGGGCGCGTAACTTTTTCTCTGCCAGCGCGGAACGGCCGAAACAGGGCGAAAGTCCTGGAAGCCGGAGCGCGGGAATGACCCCCAGGGTCGGATGGTTGTCTACTATCAGAACCTGGACCGGGCGGTGCCCCGGATCCGCCGCAGGGCGGATTTGGTGAGGCGAGACCGACCGGGTAAGGTTTATCGGCCGGCAGGGAAACGGACGAGCAAGCGGGAGACCGCAAGCGGCCGTCCTGCCGAAATCCACGAGGCGCCCGGCGCGAGCCGGTCGAATTATGGTGCCCGGCAAAAGGGTTGAAGCATGGCAAACCGCGAAACACCGGTTTGACACGGCGGAAACAACCGGGTAACGTAGTAAAAGTGCCCGGCGCGAGAGCGGCGGGTGCGGGACGAATGAAATGCCCCGGATGGGGTCCTCCTGATTGGGGGGCTTCCGGATGGTGTGTGGTTGTTCTTTGAGAACTCAACAGGGTGCTTGATAAGCCA
>NZ_QGGF01000515.1 GCF_003857015.1 Micromonospora globispora
CGATGGCCGACCGGCTCGGCCGGTACGTGGACGGGGACGTGACGCTGCACGGCGTACCGCTGGGGGACATGGCGCTGGCGACGGTGCGCGAGCGGATCCTGGTGGCCGACAACTACGCGCACCTCTTCACCGGCCCGCTGCGGGCGGAGCTGGACCCGCACGACGCGGCGGACCGGGCCACGGTCGAGGCGGCCCTGGTGGCGGCGAGCGCGACGGACATCGTGGACGCGCTTCCCGACGGGCTGGACAGCCGGGTGGCCGAGCGCGGCCGGGAGTTCTCCGGCGGCCAGCGGCAGCGGCTGCGGCTGGCCCGGGCGCTGGTCGCCGACCCGGAGACGCTGGTGCTGGTCGAACCGACCAGCGCGGTGGACGCGCACACCGAGGCCCGGATCGCCGACCGGCTCGGCGCCGCCCGGCGCGGCCGGACCACGCTGGTCTGCACCACCAGCCCGCTGGTGCTGAGCCGGGCCGACCAGGTGGTCTTCGTGGAGGACGGCAAGGTGGTGGCCGAGGGGCCGCACGAGGAGCTGCTCGCCGCCGAGCCGCGGTACGCGGCCACGGTCAGCCGGGAGGAGGACTGATGAGCACCGCCCTGCCCGTCGCCGACGCGGATCAGGTCCGGCGGTATGCCCGTACGCTGGTCCGCCGGCATCCGCGCGGCCTGGCCGCGGCGCTCGGCCTGCACGCGCTCGCCGCCGCCGCGGGCCTGGTCGCGCCCCGGCTGCTCGGCGACCTGGTGGAGGGGATCTCGCGCGGCGCCTCGACGGTCACCGTCGACCGGATCGCGCTGGCCATCGCCGGGTTCGTGGTCATCCAGTCGGTGCTGGTCCGCTTCGCCCACCTGGCCTCGGCCCGGCTCGGCGAGCGGGTCCTCGCCGAGCTGCGCGAGGCCTTCGTCGACCGGGTGCTCGCCCTGCCGCTGTCCACCGTGGAGCGCGCCGGCACCGGGGATCTGCTCACCCGGACGTCGCGGGACGTCTCCGCGCTCTCCCGGACGGTCCGGTTCGCGGTGCCGGAGACCCTGATCGCGGCGGTGACCGTCGTGCTCATCGGCGGCGCGCTGGTGCTGACCGGACCGCTGCTGGCGCTGCCCTGCCTGCTGGCGGTGCCGGTGCTCTGGGCGGGCACCCGCTGGTACCTGCGCCGGGCGCCGGAGGGCTATCTGCGGGAGAACGCCGCCTACTCCGACATCACCGACGGGATCAGCGAGACCGTCGAGGGGTCGCGGACCACGGAGGCGCTGCGGCAGCAGGCCCGCCGCCGGGCCCGCACCGCCGGGGACATCCGCCGCTCGTACGCCGCCGAGCGCTACACCCTCGGGTTGCGGACCGTCTTCTTCCCGGTGGCCGAGATCGGGTACGTGGTGCCGGTGGTCGCCACGCTGGTCATCGGCGGCTGGTTCCACCTGAAGGGCTGGGTCACCCTGGGCCAGGTCACCGCGGCGACCCTCTACGTGCAGCAGCTCGTGGACCCGATCGACCGGCTGCTCTCCTGGCTGGACGAGCTGCAGGTCGGCGGCGCCTCGCTGGCCCGCCTGCTCGGCGTGGCCGGCGACCGGCCGACTTCCCCGGCGGCAGCGGCCCCGACCGGTGCGGCGGACGGGGACCGGCGGGTCGCCGCCCGGGACGTCCGGTACGCCTACCGGGAGGGGCACGACGTGCTGCACGGGGTGACGCTGGTACCCCGGCCGGGGGAGAAGCTGGCCATGGTCGGCCCGTCCGGGGCCGGCAAGTCCACCCTCGGCCGGCTGCTGGCCGGGGTGCACGCGCCCCGGTCCGGTTCGGTGACCGTGGCCGGCCGCCCGCTGACCGAGCTGCCCCTGGACGAGCTGCGCCGACACGTCGCGCTGGTCA
Organism: Micromonospora globispora; assembly: GCF_003857015.1. Classification (GTDB taxonomy): domain Bacteria; phylum Actinomycetota; class Actinomycetes; order Mycobacteriales; family Micromonosporaceae; genus Micromonospora; species Micromonospora globispora. The sequence continues at coordinate 1,854 of NZ_QGGF01000515.1, forward strand.
CCCAGGAGCACCACGTCTTCATCGACACCCTGGCGGAGAACGTGGCGATGGTCCGGCCGGAGGCGAGCGACGCGGACGTTTGTGCCGCGCTGGCCGCGGTGGACGCGCTGGGCTGGGCCGAGGCGCTGCCGGACGGGCTGGCCACTGTGGTCGGCGCGGGCGGGCACCCCCTCTCCCCGGCGCAGGCGCAGCAGCTCGCCCTGGCCCGGCTGGTGCTCGCCGACCCGCACACCCTGGTGCTGGACGAGGCCACCTCGCTGATCGACCCGCGGGCGGCCCGGGAGCTGGAACGGTCGTTGGCCGCCGTGCTGGCGGGGCGGACCGTGATCGCCATCGCGCACCGGCTCTTCTCGGCGCACGACGCCGACCGGGTGGCGGTGGTGGAGGACGGCCGGATCGCCGAACTGGGTTCGCACGACGAGCTGGTCGCGGCCGGCGGCTCGTACGCGGCCCTCTGGCGCTCCTGGCACGGCTGAGGGCGTTCCTGGCACGGCTGGCGGGGCTCCTGGCACAGCTGGCGTAAGCGACGGCCCCCACCCGACGGGGGCCGTCGCGGTGGGCGTCAGCTGCGGCGGAGGATGCGGTAGGTGGCGAAGCCGCCGGTGCCGAGGGCGGCGAGGAAGACCAGCCAGACGACGGTGGTGCTGACCTCGACGCCGCCACCGGTGCCCGCGCTGGCGGCGGCCGCCGCGACCAGCGAGTCGCTCTGCGCCGGGGGCAGGGCGGCGGGCGGGAGCTGCTGCCAGCGGACCAGGCCGGTGCTCTCCAGCATCGCCATGTGGTCGGAGACGAACTTGTTCGCCTCGTCGGCGAGCTTGCGGACGGTGGCGTCCCGGGTGCTGGCCCGTACCGCGCCGATCACCGGGAAGATCTTGCCGTGCGCCACCCGGAGCCGAGTCACGAAGATCTGGTCGAACCGGGCGCCGGTGGCATTCTGCAGCTCGGCGAGCCACCCCTTCTGCTCGGCCGTCGGCTCGGTCGGCAGGGTGGCACCGAGCTTGTTGGCGGCGTTCACCACGAGCTGGTCGAGCACCCCGTGCTGCCGGGCGATCTCCGCCCCGATCTCGCGTACCCGGGGCGACTGGCCCTTCTCGGCGGCCATCTGCCCGGCCGGCATCTCCCAGAGCCCGGCCAGCCGTACGCCGTTGAGCAGGGTCATGTCGGCGGCGTTGAGCTGCTGACCGGGCGCCGCGACGGCCACCCCGGGGAGGACGCCGAGCGCCGCGACCAGGGTGACGAGCAGCAGCGTCACCCGGTGGGCCCGGTGCGCCGGCCGACGGGGTGCGGATCTGAGCGGTGCCATGGTGTGCGGTGCCTCCTCGGTCCGGGCCGAACGCTTGGCGGACGGGCGCACCCGCCGGCCGCCCGTCCGGACTCTGGTACGGATCACCGGCCCGAACAGTTCACCCGGTTCGGCGACGGGCGTTGCTTGCCCTGGTCGCGCCGCGGGTGCCCCGGTTCGCGGTGTTCACCGTGGGCTTCCTGATCGCCGGCGCGCCCCGCTTCGTGGCGCTGGCGGCGGTCGACCGGCTCTGGGCGGTCTACCTGATCTCGTTCGTGGCCGGGCTGAGCATCGCCGCGGTCAACCCGATCCTCGGCGCGTTGATCTACGAGCGGGTCCCGGAGGAGCTGCGCGCCCGGGTCCTCGGTCCGGCGCACGCCATCTCGTGGGCCGGCATCCCGCTCGGCGGCCTGCTTGCCGGGTGGGCCACGGCCGGTCTCGCATTCCCGGTCGCCTGCCTGCTCTTCGGCGGGGCATACCTGCTGGTCACGCTGGCACCGTTCGTCGCGCCGGCCTGGCGCGAGCTGGACCGTCCATCGCCCACCGTGCACGCACCGGAGCGGGAGCCGAGCCCGGTGGTCCCGGCGGGCTGAGCCGGTCAGCCCACGTCGAGCGGGTCGGCGAGGAGCCGTTCGAAGGCCAGCTCGGCGGCGCCGATCAGCGGGGCGTCCTCGCCGAGTTTCGGGGTCCGCAGCCGGACATGCTCCAGGCAGGCGGGTAGCCCGTTGGAGTTGAGCCGGCTGCGTACCTGGGCGGCCGCGGCGAGGTAGAGGTCGCGCATGGTGCCGCCGAAGATGACCATCTCCGGGTTGAAGATGTTGACCAGGTTGGCCACGCCGAAGCCGAGCCAGTCGCCGGCCTGCCGGACCGCGATCTGGGCGCGGGCGTCACCGCGGTCGGCGGCGTCGAAGACGCCCAGCAGCGCCTCCCGGCCCCGGGCGTCGGAGCGACCGGCGGCCCGCAGCAGAGCGTGCTCGCCGATCTCGGTCTCCCAGCAGCCGCGGCGGCCGCACTCGCACCGGGCGCCGTCGCGGACCACCACCATGTGGCCGACCTCGCCGCCATAGCCGCCGTGCCCGGTGAGTCGCCGTCCGCCGGCGATCATGCCGGCCCCGACGCCGACGTCCCCGTACAGGTAGATGACGTTGTCGCAGCCGGCGGCGGCACCGCGGGCGTGCTCGGCGAAGGCGGCGACGTCCGCCACGTTGCCGACCGTGATGGGCACGTCGACGCCCAGCTCGGCACCGAGCGCCGCGCCGATCGGCTCGTCCACCCACCCGGTGGTGGGGCTGAGCCGGACCAGGCCGTCCTCGCGGCGGACCATCCCGCAGACCGCCAGTCCGACGCCGACGCAGATGGAGGCCGCCGGCACGCTCTGGTGCATCTCCTTGACCGCCGCCGCCAGCAGCGGCGCGGTCTCCCCGGCCAGCAGGTTCCGCGGTCGGTCCAGCTCCCGGCGGTCGAGGACCTCACCGCCGAGACCCACCCGCGCGGCCCGTAGCCGGTCCACCTCGATGCTGTACGCGTACGCGTACACCCGGGCCGACTCGGGCCGGACGACCAGCGACGGTCGTCCGGCCCGGCCGGTCTCCTTCGGCGTCCCCTCGCTGACCAGACCGGCGCCGGCCAGGTCGGCGGTCAGCGCGCCGATGGTGCTGCGGTTGAGCCCCAGCGCGGTGGTCAGTTCCGCGCGGGACGTCGCACCGTGGACGTGGACGTACCGCAGCAACGCGCCCAGGTTCTGCCGACGGATCTCGTCCTGGCTCGGTCCGGTGCGCATTGCGACGGCCATTTCTGTGGAGCGGGGTTCAGCGGGTGCCGGTGGCGGCGGAACGCCGACGGGAGAAGGCGTCCACGCTGGCGGCCAGGAGCAGCACCACACCGGTGACCACGTACTTCACACCCGCGCTGTAGCCCATCAGTCCCATACCGTTGTCGATCACCGCGACCACCGCACCACCGAGCACGGCGTCGAGCACCCGTCCCTTGCCACCGAAGAGGCTGGTGCCACCGATCACCGCCGCGCCGACGGCGTAGAGCAGGACGTTACTGCCACCCGTGTTGGGGTCCACCGAGTTGGCCCGGCTGGCCGCCACGATGCCGCCGACCGCCGCCATCGAGGAGCAGATGACGAAGACGGAGATGCGGATCCGGTCGACGTTGATGCCGGCCCGGCGGGCGGCCTCGGTGTTGCCGCCGACCGCGTAGATGTGCCGGCCGTAGCTGGTGCGCTGGAGTACGAAGGTCCAGACGATCAGCAGCACCGCGATGATCGGTACCACGATCGGCACGCCCTTCAGCGAGACGACCAGCACGTTGCGGCTGCGCTCCAGGTTGAGCACGTAGACCGCGATGCCGAGGATGACGGCGAGCGCGGCGATCCGGGCGAGCACCACCGCGAGCGGGTCGGTGAGCAGGCCACGGGCCGCCCGGTTGCGGTGCCGCAGCAGCTGCACGGCCGCGTACCCGGCGACCGCCACGGCGAGCAGCGCCCAGCCGAGCACCGGGGAGAGGTTGCGGTTGGCGATCGCCACCAGCGTCTCGTCCCGGACCGAGATGTTGGTGCCCTCCTTCATCAGCATCAGCACGATGCCCTGGAAGGCGAGGAAGCCGGCGAGGGTGACCACGAAGGACGGGATGCCGATCTTCGCGACCAGGAAGCCGAGGACCGTGCCGATCACCACACCGGTGACGATCGCGGCGAGCACCGCCACGTACCAGGGGTAGCCGAGCACGGTCACCACGTTGGCCAGGACGGCGGCGCAGACACCGCTGGCGAAACCGGCGGAGAGGTCGATCTCGCCGAGCAGCAGGACGAAGACCAGGCCCATCGCGATCAGAGTGACCGCCGCGCCCTGGGTGAAGAGGTTGGCGAAGTTGCCGGCCGAGAGGAACGACGGCCGCATCATCGCGAAGACCGTGCAGAGCACGATCAGCCCGGCCACCGCGGGCAGCGCCCCCATGTCGCCGCCGCGTACCCGGCGCCAGTAGTTGCGGACGTGGCTGCCGACGCTCGGCTCCGGCGCGACCGCGGCGGGGCCTTCCTTCTGGACGGCGGTGGTGGTCATCGGACGGCTCCTGGGTTGGTGTCGGCGGTCGCGGCGCCGTTGCCGTTGGGGCCCGTGGCCGCGTCGGCGGTGACGAGTCCGAGGTTGCCGGAGCGGCCGGCGGTGATCAGCTCGACCACCTGCGAGTGGGTGATGTCGGTGGTCTTCACCTGGGCGACCATCTGGCCGAGGTAGAGCGCGGCGATCCGGTCCGAGACGGCGAAGACGTCGTTCATGTTGTGCGAGATCAGCACCACGGCCAGCCCGTTGTCGGCCAGCCGGCGGACCAGTTCGAGGACCTGGGCGGTCTGCGCGACACCGAGCGCGGCGGTGGGCTCGTCCAGGATGACCAGCTTGCTGTTCCAGAGCACCGCCTTGGCGATGGCCACGGTCTGGCGCTGCCCGCCGGAGAGGCTGGAGACGTGCTGGCGCAGCGACTTCACCGTGCGGACGCTGAGCCCGGCCAGGGTCTCCGCGGCCATCTGCTCCATGGTCGGCTCGTCGAGCACGATGCCGCTGCGCTTCTCGCGGCCGAGGAACATGTTCTGGACGATGTCGAGGTTGTCGCAGAGCGCGAGGTCCTGGTAGACGACCTCGATGCCGAGCGCGGCGGCGTCCCGGGGGCTGTTGATGCTGACCGGCTTGCCGTCGAAGAGGACCTCGCCGGCGTCGGTGGGGTAGATGCCGCTGATGCACTTGACCAGGGTCGACTTGCCGGCGCCGTTGTCGCCGACCAGCGCGGTCACCTCGCCGGGGTGCGCGGCGAAGGCGACGTCACGCAGGACCTGGACGGGACCGAAGCTCTTGTCGATCCCGCGTAGTTCCAGCAGGGGAGTTGCGGACACGGGGGTCTCCTTTGGACGGAGGGAGGTCGGATCCCGTCCGGCGTGGGCACCGCCCGGCACGGGATGTCCCGTGCCGGGCGGTACCGCCTGAAGCGGGTACGGTCAGCTGATGCCGGCGTCGGCGCAGAGCTTGGCGTAGTTGCCGGTGCAGAGCTCTTCCTTGGTGACGAAGCCGTCAGCCACGACGTCCTTGACGTTCTCCTTGTAGATGGCCTTCGGGGTGAGCAGGACGGCGGCCACGTCGCGGCCACCCTCCGGGTCCTTCACCGTCTGGCCGGTGTCCTTCTTCTCGCCCTTGGCGACCGCGATGGCCAGGTCGGAGGCGGCCTTCGCCTCCTCCTTGATGGCCTTGTAGACGGTCATGCACTGGTCACCGGAGAGGATGTTCTGCAGGCCCTGGACGGTGGCGTCCTGACCGGTCACCGGGACCTTGCCGTTGAGCTTGTTCTTCTTCAGCACCGAGATGGCCGCGTTGCCGAGGCCGTCGTTGGCGGCCAGCACACCGTCGATCTTGCCCTTGGTCTGGGTGAGCATCTGCTCGAAGATGGTGGCGGCCTGGGTGTTGTCCCAGTCCGGAACGGCCTGGTCCGGGCCCTTGGTGTAGTCCTTCGAGTCGAACTTCGGCTTGAGCACCGAGTCGTAGCCGTTCTTGAACAGCGTCGCGTTGTTGTCGGTCGGCGAGCCGTTCAGGTACGCCACCACCGGGTTCTTCGCGCCCTTGTCGGTCAGGCACTTGCTCAGGCCCTCGCCCTGCAGCTTGCCGACGGCCTCGTTGTCGAAGCTGACGTAGTACTGCGCCGAGCCGCCCAGCGTGAGCCGGTCGTAGTCGATGGTCGCGACACCCTGCGACTTGGCCTTGTCCAGGACGGCCTTGCCGGTGCCGGAGTCCAGGTTGACGATCATCAGGGCGGTGACGCCGTTGGTGATCATCTGGTCGGCGATGGTCTGGAACTGGGTCTTGTCGCCCTGCGCGTTCTGGATGTCGTAGTCGACGTTGGCGGCCTTGAAGGCCTCCTCCAGGAACTTGCGGTCCGCGCCCTCCCAGCGGGCGGAGGACTTGCTGTCCGGGAGGATCACGCCGATCTTCGGCTTCTTGTCGGACGAACCGCCGGCCTGGTCGGAGCCGCCGGAGTTGTCGCCGCACGCGGCCATGCTGCCGGTGGCGAGCAGGCCGACGGCGGCGAAGGTGAGGAAGCCCTTGCGCATGTGCACGGGTCCTTTCCGAAGGTGGGGAAGTAGTGGTCGGTGTTGTTTGTTGTGCCCGGCAACGTATTCCGCGTCACACAGAGCGCGCAAGAGTGCCGAGGTCAGAAGTTTGTTGGCGGCGGTAACAATTCAGCAACGCGACTGTCACCCCGCTGTCACCTGGTTGAGAGCGCTCCCTGCTCACGGCCGTGTTCAGCGCCGGTCGGGACCGCTTCGGCGGCCGCTCACCGGGTCGCGACCGGGGCGGTGGTGGCGCCGGTCAGGGCGATCAGATCCGCGGCGGCGAGCTGGAGCTGGAGGCCCCGCCGGCCGGCCGAGACGTAGATGGTGGGGTGGTCCAGCGCCGACGAGTCGAGCACGGTCGGCAGGCGCTTGCGTTGACCGAGCGGACTGATGCCGCCGCGGACGTAACCGGTCGCCCGCTCGGCGACGGTGCGGTCCGCCATGGTGGCCCGCTTGCCGCCGACCGCCGCGGCGAGGGCCTTCAGGTCCAGCTCCCCGGTGACCGGCACGACCGCGACCGTGAGCGCACCGTCGACCTCGGTGACCAGTGACTTGAAGACCCGCTCCGGCGGCACCCCGAGCGCCGCCGCGACCAGCGCGCCGTAGTTCGACGCGTCCGGGGAGACGTCGTACGGGTGGGTGCTGTGCCTGATCTTCCGCTGCGCCAGCAGCGCGGTCGCCGGAGTGCCCTGTCCCGCCATGCCGGACAAGCTAACCCGGGCCCCGTCGGCGGGCGAGCCGACAATCGCCGTCAGGCCGGGACCGGTCGGCAGATCAGCACCGTCGGCGCCCCGGCCACCCGGGTCAGCACCAGGCTCGCCGCCGCGTCGCCCGCCAGCTTCAGCTCCCGGCGCAGCTTCTCCGGCTCCAGCGCCGAGCCGCGCTTGAGGATCTCCACCCGGCCGACCCGCCGGTCCCGCAGCAGCGCGCGGAGCCGCTTCAGCGAGAACGGCAGCACGTCGGTGACCTCCAGGCAGCGGCCGAACGGCGTACGCGCCGGGGCGTCGGTGTAGAGGTAGGCGATGCTCGGGTCGGCCAGCGTCGCGTCCAGCTCCCCGGCCAGCTCGGCGACCAGGTGCGCCCGGACCACCGCCGGGTCCGGGTCCAGCACGAAGCGCCGTACCGCGCCGACGGCCGCCTCGGCGTCCCCGGCGCCGGTCAGGACGTGCGGCAGGTCGCCGCGGAGCAGGGTGGCCCGGCGGGGGACCTCGGCGAGGCGCCCGCACCAGAGGGCCGCCTCCACCAGGTCGCCGTCCACACTCACCCACTCCGCCTCGGCGCCCGCCGGGATCAGCGCGTGGTCCAGCCCCGGGGCCACCTTCACCACGGTGTACGGCACCCGCTCCGCCAGACCCGTCACGAAGTCCCACGGTGGTGAGTACGCGTTCGGGTCGAAGATCCGCCGTCCGGTGCCGGCCTTCCGCCGCGCCGGGTCGCAGAAGACGCCGTCCACCCGGCGCACGTCGAACGCGGTCGCGTCGCCGCACTCGATGGTGACCAGCTCGGCCAGCCCGGCCGCGTCGGCGTTGGCCGCGGCCATCGCGGCGGTCACCGGGTCGGCCTCCACGCCGTACACCTGGATGCCGGCGCGGGCGGCGGCGAGCGCGTCCGCGCCGAGGCCGCAGCCCAGGTC
>NZ_QGGF01000791.1 GCF_003857015.1 Micromonospora globispora
GTTCGCCGCGGTCGGCCGGGAGCTGACCCGGCGCGGGCATCGGGTGGTGCTGACCGGTTCCGCCGACGAGCGGGACCTCGCCGCCCGGGTGGCGCACGACGCCGGGCTGCCCCCGGAGGCGGTACTCGCCGGCCGGACCGACCTGGCCGAGCTGGCCGCCCTGGTGGCCGGCGCCCGGCTGGTGGTGAGTGGGGACACCGGGGTGGCGCACCTGGCCACCGGGTACGGCACCGCCTCGGTGGTGCTCTTCGGAACGGTCTCCCCGGCCCGGTGGGGGCCGCCCCCGGACCGCCCCCGGCACCGCGTCATCGACGCCACGTCGCGGGTCGGACACGGCATGGATTGGAGCGGGGTCGACGGGGTAGGAACGGCTGCGACATTGGCGGCCGTCCCGGTCCACGAGGTGCTGGCCGCCGTGGACGACGCGGAACAGGCGGTGCAGGTCTCCGGTGCGGTTGCGGCGTAGTGATCCGGGCAGGCCGGGGTATGGACGCCGCCGGCGCGGCAAGGGCTGGCTGTTCGTCGACGCGAAGGGCGAGCCGGTACGCGATCCCGAGGTGCTCGCCCGGTTGAAGGAGCTGGTGATTCCACCGGCCTGGCAGGACGTCTGGATCTCGCCGTACCCGAACGGGCACATCCAGGCCACCGGGATCGACGCCGCCGGGCGCAAGCAGTACCTCTACCACCCGAAGTGGCGGGAGAAGCGGGACGAGGCCAAGTTCGACCACGTGCTGGAGGTGGCCCGTCGGCTGCCGGTGCTGCGCGAGCGGGTCGAGCTCGACCTGGCCGGCCGGGGACTGAACCGGGACCGGGTGCTGGCGACGGTGGCCCGGCTGCTCGACATGGGCATGTTCCGGGTCGGCAACGACCAGTACGCCACCGGGGAGGACCCCACCTTCGGCGTCTCCACGCTGCGCCCGGAACACGCCCGCTCCCGCCAGGGGTGCGTGGTGTTCGAGTTCCCGGCCAAGGGCGGCATCGAGCAGGTCCGCCGGATCGACGACCCGGAGCTGTGCCGCGTACTGACGAACCTGCGCCGCCGGCGCCGCGCCGAGGAACGGCTCTTCGGCTACTGGGACGGGCGGAGCTGGCGGGACGTGCGCAGCGACGAGGTCAACGACTACCTGCGCGACGCCAGCGGCGGGGAGATGACCGCCAAGGACTTCCGTACCTGGCACGCGACGGTGCTGGCGGCGACCGAGCTGGCCACACTCGGTGCGCAGCGTTCCGTCACCGCCCGGCGGAAGGCGGTCGCAGCGGTGATGCGCAGCGTCTCCGAGCTGCTCGGCAACACCCCCACCGTGGCGCGGACGTCCTACGTGGATCCCCGGGTGGTGGACCTCTACCACGACGGGGTGGTGGCGCCGGTGGAGGCGGAGACGCCACCCGAGGCCGCGGAGAAGGCCGTCCTGGCGCTACTGGAGGAGGCCTGACCGGCCCCGCCGTCGGTCCTGGGGGGAAGGACGACGGGGCCGGAGTCGGCGCGGCCGTCGACGGCCGGTGGCGCGGGGACCGGTGCCTCCCGCCGGCATGGCCGGGGTCTTCGACACCGGGCGGCCGCCCGCGACCGAACTGTCGCGGGCGCCTCGCCACGGCCCCCCGATACCAGTGGGCCGTGCGCCCGGTCTCCCGGCCGCCGGCCCGGCCATCAGTATGTCCGCTGTGAGTTGACCACGGACGCCGGACTGTTGACGATGCGTGCCTGTTCGAGGTGGCGGGCCCGGTACGCCTGCGGGGTCAGCTCGTGGGCCGCCCGGAACACCCGGCTGAAGTGCGCCTTGTCCCGGAACCCCCAGCGGGCGGCGATCAGCTGGATCGGCCGGTCCCGCAGCGTCGGGTCCGCGAGGTCGCGCCGGCACCGTTCCAGGCGCTGGTCCCGGACGTACGCGGCGACGGTGGTCTGCTCGTCCTCGAAGAGCCGGTGCAGCGACCGGACGGAGATGTGGTGCGCGTCGGCGATGAGCTGCGGGCTCAACGTCGCGTCGCCGAGGTGCTGCCGGATGTGGGCGCGGATCTGGGCGAGGAGCGCCCGGCGGCGGACCTCGGTGGGCACGGCATCATCGGAGACCAGGTGCCGGCCGAGCATGGTGGAGGCGAGGTCCAGCCCGACGGTGGCCAACCGGTCGGCGTCCGCCGCGTGGTACTGCTCGGGATGGCTGGCCACCTGGATCAGGTACTGCGCGAGCAGCGCGCCGATCCCCTCGGTGCCGGACATCCGGCCGGCGAACAGGGCGGCCAGCCGGCCCGGCGGGAACGGCAACGCGTCGTACGGGATGAGGGCGACGACCGACCCGACCACCTCCCGCCCGTGGTCGTCGCCGTAGTGGCTGACCTCGTGGGGGCGGGAGCAGTCGTAGAAGGTGAACTCCCCGGCGTCCACGACGCTGCGCTGCCCCTCCTGGCTCGACGCGCCCTTACCGGAGGTGGTCAGCGCGAGCAGGTAGTAGTCGGGATCCGAGCGTTGGACCAGCTTGCGGGTGCGGACGCAGTCCACCGACGGGTAGCGGTACCGGACGAGCTGCATCCGGCCGAGCTCGATGAAATCGGCCCGAGCCACGAAGTCGTGCGCGTGCTCGCTGTGGACCCGCAGTGGCGCCGGCGAGCCGGAGATCATGTCCAACCACACGCCGAACCGATCGGCCGGCGGCACCAGCTCGGTGTCCACGGTGTACCGGGGCAGCATCGCGTCCTCCGTCCCGGTCGAACCAGCCGCGTCCCGGTCGGCAGCCTACCGGGAATCGGGGCGGGGTCAGTCGTTGAGGACCTGGGAGAGCCGGTCCCGGAAGCGGCGCTCGGAGTCGCTGACCACGTCCCCGCCCAGGCCGAGCAGGCCGCCGGTGGAGGCCGCGGTCACCACCTGCTCGGCGATCTCCACCAGCCAATGCTTGTACGCGCCGGCCTCGCCCTCGTCCACGTGTGCGGCGAGCAGAGCGGCGGCCTCGCCCGCCCGGGCCAGCACGTCGTCGATCATCGCCTGCGGGTCGGCGGGCTCGATGACCGGCAGTTCCTCGCCGGCCTCCGGGTCGCCCGCCCGGGTGACGACCTCACCGGCGACCGCGGCCACCAGCGGGCTGGCCGACTCGCGGCCGGCGGAGATCATCTCCAGTCCGGCGGCGTTCTCGGCCATGGTGCGTCGGGTGCCGTCCGATTCGGCCGCGCTCGCCGCGGTCAGGACCGACTGCGGCAGCCCGACCAGCAGCCCCCACTCCTCGTCGGAAAAACCGAACCCGGTGTACGCCGGCTGCTCGATCACGACAACAACACCTCTCTCACCTGGTCTCGTGGTCCCGCCGGTTCCGCTTCCGCCCGGCGTGCCCGCCGGCGCCCGGAACCCGGCTCAGGTTAGTCCAGCGTCAACAGACCCTGTTCGGACACCACGGGCACGGACAGCGTCTTGTATCCCACCTCGTCGAAGAGCACCGTCATCCGGTCCTCCTCGTAGCTCATCACCATGCCGGCGCCCCACTCCGGGTGCCGGACCTGGCTGTGCACCGGGAACGGCCCGACCGCCCCGTCGTCGGCGATGCTGGTACCGGCATGGCAGTTGTCGCAGTGCCCGCAGACCTCGCTCATCTGCTCGCCGAAGTACGCCAGCAGCGCCTGCCCCCGGCAGCCCGTGGTCTCCGCGAAGGCGCGCATCATGTCGGTCCGCGAGCGGGTGACGGCCTGCTGCCGCTCCGCCTCGGCCAGCGCCGCCCGGCCGGACTCGGCCGGCTTCGGGGCGTACCGGGGTGCGCCGATGTGCTGCTTCGGCCGCGGCTCGGCGGCGCCCACCTGCTCCAGCAGCGACAGGTACTGCCCGAGCTTGCGCGGGCCGAGTCCGGACAGCTCCCGCAGCTCCTTCTTGGTCCGCGGCTGCTTGCGCAGCAGCGCCGCCAGGTCGCGCAGCTCGTTCTCGTCGGGCAGGCCACCGCTGAAGTAGCGCTGCAGGCCGACGTCCTCGGCCCGCCAGAGCAGCAGCACCCGGGCCGGCTCGCCGTCCCGCCCGGCGCGGCCGATCTCCTGGAAGTAGCTGTCCGGGGAGTCGGGCAGTGCCATGTGCACCACCCAGGCGATGTTCGGCTTGTCGATGCCCATGCCGAACGCCGAGGTCGCCACCATGATCGGTACCTGGTCGGCGAGGAACGCCTCGTGCAGCTCGTTGCGGGCGTTGGTGGCCATCCCGCCGTGGAAGTACTGCGACGGGAAGCCGGCGTCGGTGAGCCGCTGGGCCAGCTCCTCGGCGGCCCGCCGGGTGGGCACGTAGATGATGCCGGGCCGCTTGTCCTCGCGGAGCAGCCCGACCAGTCGCCGCCACCGGTAGTCGTCGTCCGGGCAGTACGCCACCTCGAGGAAGAGGTTCGGCCGGTCCAGCCCGGAGATCACCACCTCGGGGTCGCGCAGCCGGAGCCGGGCGATGATGTCCTCGCGTACCGGCGGGGAGGCGGTGGCGGTCAGCGCGACCACCGGGGGTCGGCCGAGGTCGTCGATGAGGTGGCCGAGCGCCAGGTAGTCGGGGCGGAAGTCGTGCCCCCAGGCCGAGATGCAGTGCGCCTCGTCGACCGCTACCAGAGCCGGCTTGAGCGACCGGACCTCGGCCATCCGCTCCGGCCTGGTGAGCGCCTCCGGGGTGATGAAGAGGAACTCGGCCCGTCCCGCGCGGACCTCCTCGATCGCCTCGGCCTGCTGCGCGGGGGTCTCGTCGGAGCTGATCCGGACGGCCCGCAGCTCGGGGCGTTGCCGCTCGTTCAGCGCCGCGATCTGGTCCTGCTGAAGGGCGAGCAGCGGGGAGATGACCACCGTCGGTCCGGGGATCAGGCTGGCCGGGATCTGGTAGATCGCCGACTTCCCGGCGCCCGTGGGCAGGACCACCAGGGCGTCGCGCCGCTTCATCACCGCGCGCATCGCGGCCAGCTGGTTGGGCCGGAGGGTGGTCCAGCCGAAGAGGCTGCGCGCCGCGCGGCGCAACGTCGCCGAGTGTCTGTTCATTGGTGGCCGGAGATACCCGAGCCGATCACCATCGAAACGTTGACAGCCGGTGACCCCGATCGCCAGTATGAACGTACGTTCATGAACAGACATTCATAACGGGAGGGTGGCATGGAGACGATCGTCAACCGGCACCAGGCGGAGGCGTGGAACGGCTACGAGGGGCGGCACTGGGCCGCGCACCAGGATCGCTATGACGGCGTAAACAGCGGCTTCAACGATGCCCTGCTCGCCGCCGTACGCCCCGGCGACCGGGTCCTCGACGTCGGCTGCGGCAACGGGCAGCTCACCCGGCTGGCCGCCGCGCGCGCCGGCACCGGACACGCCGTCGGCGTCGACCTCTCCGCGCCCATGCTCGACCGGGCCCGAGCCTCCGCCGTCGACGAGGGCGTGGCCAACGTCGAGTTCGTCCGCGGCGACGTCCAGGTGTACCCGTTCCCGGCCGCCGCCTTCGACGTGGCGCTCAGCCGCTTCGGGGTGATGTTCTTCGCCGACCCGGTCGCCGCGTTCGGCAACGTCGGCCGGGCGCTGCGTCCCGGCGGTCGGCTCGCCTTCGTCTGCCTCGACGACATCCGCCACGGCGACCTCGGCCGGGTGCTCGCCGCGCTCGCCGGCCACCTGCCCCCGCCAGGGACCGACGGCACCGCCGTCGCCGAACCGCTCTCCCTCGCCGACCCGGCAGCGATCCGGAGCGTGCTCACCGCCGCCGGCTACACCGGGGTGGACTGCGCCCCGGTTGCGGCGTCCCAGCTCTGGGGCCGGGACGCCGCCGACGCCGCCGGCTTCCTCGCCGACTGGGGACCGCTCCGGCACCAGCTCGACCGGGTCGACCCGGCCACCGCCGACCGGGCGCGGGCGGCCCTGACCGACGCGCTGCGGGCGTACGAACAGCCCGACGCGGTACGCCTGCGCGGCACCGCCTGGCTGGTCACCGCGCACCGTCCCGGCTGACCGGCCCGAGGCGAGCCGACACCGCCCGCTGGTCGCGGGCGCCGAGCCTAGGATGCCGGGTGATGTCACCGAGGAGAGCGGCCGCGCTGCGGGGCGGCGAGCAGAGCCTGCGCGAGCACCTGATCGCCGCGGCCGGGCGGGTCGTCGCCCGGCGCGGCACGGCCGGGTTGACCGTCCGCGACATCGCCCGCGAGGCGCAGGTGGCCGACGGGGTGCTCTACAACCACTTCGCCGACAAGGAGGAGTTGCTCGCGTACGCGCTGCACGCCCACGTGCGGGCGGCCGAGGCGGGACTGGAGGGGACGGCTCCGCAGCCCGGTGCGGGGACCGTCGAGGCGAACCTGCGGGCGTACCTCGACCGCGCGCTGGCGCTGCACACGGCGATCCTGCCGGCCTTCGCCGGCGTGGTGACCCAACCCGGGCTGCTGGCCCGCCTCGCCGAGCTGCCGAACCCGATCAGCGGCGGCCACGGGCTCCGGACGGAGCTGGCCGGATACCTGCGCGGCGAGCAGCGGCTCGGCCGGGTGGCCCGGGACGCCAGCCCCGAGGCGGTGGCCACGCTCATCGTCGGGGTCTGCCACGACCTGGTCCTCGGCCAGCTGCTCGACCCGACCGGGCCGGCGCCTGCGCCTACGCCCCGCCTGATCGACGAGGTCGTGGCCACCCTGCTGCACGGCATCGTCCGGCCGTGACCGCCGACCAGCCGCACGCTCCGGCCCACCGCGAACCTGGTTGACCCGGTGGTCCAGGATGCGGGCATGCAACCGACCCAGGCTCCGGTCGTCTCCCTCATCCGTCCACCGGCCGGCGCCACCGCCGACCGGTTCCGCGTCACGGCGGCGCTCGTGCTGGCGGCGGCGGCCGGTGCGCTGGCGGTCTTCACCGAACGCGCACCCGGCAGCTGGCTCGATCTCCTGCTCGGGCCGGTGCCGTTGCTGCTGGCCCTGTCGGCGTTCGTCACCGCGGTACTGTCCGCGCGGCGGCCCTGGCGGCGACCGGCGCTGCTGGTGTGGCCGGAGGATGGCCGGCTCCGGGTGACGCCCGCTCCGGGCTTCGGCTGGTTCGTCGCGGGCGAAATCCTGCTCCTCACCGGGCTCACCGTGCCGGTGGTCGACGGGCAGATGCTCCATGACCCCGCGGCATCGGCGTCCTACGACTTCCTTGACGTGGGGCTGGCGGTGCTGGCCGCCGTGCTGATCGTGGTGCTCGCCGCGGCGGTGTTCCAAGGGCGTCCTCGAATCGACCTGGCCCCGGCCGGCATCGAGGTCCGCGAGCCGCTCGGCCGGCGGACCGTTCCGTGGACCGCCCTGGCGCCCGGTACGCCGGCGCGGCAGCCCTCGGCGCGTAAGCTGGTGCTCACCGTGGCCCGACCCGAGCTGGTCCACCGGCGCGGGCTCGTCCGGCGAGCACCCGTGCTGGAGCTCACCTGGCTGCGGGTGCAGCCGTGGTTCCTCACCGACGTGCTGCGCTGGTACGTCGACCACCCGCAGGAGCGGGCTGCGCTCGGCACCGAGGCCGGCAACGAACGGCTGTGCCGGGCGCTGGGGGCGCGCTGAGACCCGAACCGGCGCGGCGACCGGCCCGGGAGGGCGGCGCTCAGCGCAGCCGGGGCAGCACCTCGCGCTGGTAGAGGTCGAACAGTCCCTGGGTGTTCGGGCCGGTGTTGGCGACGTAGACCTCGTCGAAGCCGGCCTTGGCGTACTTGTCGATCATCTCCAGGTGGGCGTCGGCGCTGTTGCCGCAGACGAACGACTCCTTCATCATCTCCGGCTTGACCAGCTGCGCGGCCTGCTGGAAGTGCTTCGGTGAGGGGAGCACCTGGGACAGCTCGCCCGGCACGCCGGCGTTCGGCCACTTCTCGTACGCGATCCGCGCGCCCTCGTCCTCGCTGTCGGCGTACGCGGCCTTGAAGCCGGCCTGGCACGGCTTGTCGCCGCCGCCGTTGTCGCGGAACCGGCGGACCATCTCGGCGTCAGGCATAGTGCTGACGTAGCCGTCGCCGATCCGGGCGGCCAGGTCGATCGCCTTCGGACCGAAGCCGGAGACGTAGACCGGCGGGGGAGTGGCCGGCAGCGTGTAGACCCGGGCGTGTTCGACGGTGTAGTGCTTGCCGTGGTGGTTGACGAAGCCGCCCTGCCACAGCTCGCGCATGACCTCGACCGCCTCCTCCAGCATCTCCATCCGGACGTCGGCCTGCGGCCAGGCGTCACCGAAGATGTGCTCGTTGAGCGCCTCGCCGGTGCCCACGCCGAGCACGAACCGGCCGTTGTGCAGCACCGCGCTGGTCGCGGCGGCCTGGGCGATCACCGCCGGGTGGATGCGGACCGTCGGGCAGGTGACCGCGGTGGTCACCGGCAGCGAGCAGACCTGGCTGAGCGCGCCGATGGTGGACCAGACGAACGGACTCTGCCCCTGCGCGTCCACCCAGGGATGGTAGTGGTCGGAGATCCACAGTGCCTCGAAGCCGGCCCGCTCGGCACCGCGGGCCTGTTCCAGCAGCTCCGCCGGGGTGTACTCCTCGCTGGACAGAAAGTAGCCGATCTTCATGGTTCCCCCTCGCCGCCTTCCGGTGCCCCTCCGCACCAACCTGACAACGAGGCGGTACCCGCGCCGGCGTGGACCGAACCCGTCGGGCCTGCTCAGCGGCGGAACATCGCCCGGATGGCGATGAGCAGGAACAGGCCGCCGACCACCAGGCCGAGCAGCCGTACGCCGGGGATGTCGGCCGGGCTCGTCGCGTCGGCCAGCAGCGCGGGGTCCATGCGGGCACTCTCCCACGGGGGTCGGGGCGACGCCAGGCGGAAACAGTAAGGTTTATTGACTATTCCGGGACGCGATGTGACCATGGCTGCACCGCCGCAGCTAGCGGGCCGTCCGGCAGTGGGAAAAGCGGGGGTACGGGACCGGCATGAGCGCACCGATGGGCAACCTGGCGAGCCTCGCCGCCGCCGTCCTGCAACCCGGGTTCGTCGGCACCACCCCGCCACCGTGGATCCGCCGGTGGCTCGGCGAAGGGCTCGGCTCGGTGGTCCTCTTCGCCCGCAACATCGTCGATTCCGAGCAGCTCGCCGCGCTCACCGCGACGCTGCGCGCCGAACGGCCGGACGTCATCGTCGCCATCGACGAGGAGGCCGGCGACGTCACCCGGATCGAGTCCGCCCGCGGCAGCTCCCGGCCCGGCAACTTCGCCCTCGGCATTGTCGACGACCCGGCGCTTACCGAGGCGGTCGCCCGGGACCTTGGCACCGAGCTCGCCGCCGCGGGCGTGACCCTCAACTACGCGCCGGACGCCGACGTCAACTCCAATCCGGACAACCCGGTGATCGGCGTCCGCTCCTTCGGCGCCGATCCCGCCCTGGTCGCCCGGCACACCGCCGCCTGGGTCCGCGGACTCCAGGCCGGCGGGGTGGCCGCCTGCGCGAAGCACTTCCCGGGCCACGGCGACACCCGGATCGACTCGCACCATGACCTGCCCCGCATCGGCGGCGACCGGGCCCGCCTCGACGCCGTCGAGCTGGCCCCCTTCCGGGCCGCCGTGGCGGCCGGCGTGCAGGCCGTGATGACCGGGCACCTGCTGGTGCCCGCGCTGGACCCCGAGCTGCCGGCCACCCTCAGCCCGCGCATCCTCGGCCGGCTGCTCCGCGAGGAGTTGCGCTTCCAGGGGGTGGTGGTCACCGACGCGGTGGAGATGCGGGCCGTCGCCGACCGGTACGGCTTCGCCGGCGCGGCGGTCCGGGCCCTCGCCGCCGGCGCCGACGCGATCTGCGTCGGCGGGGAACGGGCCCGCGAACAGGACGCCCGGCACCTGCGCGACGCCATCGTCGCCGCGGTGACCGCCGGGGAGCTGCCCGAGGAGCGGCTCGCCGAGGC
>NZ_QGGF01000183.1 GCF_003857015.1 Micromonospora globispora
AGGCTCGGCGCCGCCGTAGGGGTCGAGGTGGGACATCACGCACCGAGCGGATGCGGTACGAGTGCCACCACATGACGCAAGATCAAGACCATCCCCTACAGGCGCGACTGTTCCGGTTGACCGGCCCGACGGCCGGCCGATCCCCGCCGTTGACCCGGTGTTGGGGGAATCGTGCCGAGCCTACTGCACCCGGGAACCCGGCACGGCGGACGATGGCCCCACCACGACGAACGGCACCGGCGCTCCGCCACCGTCGAGGGTGGCGGCACACCGGTGCCGTGGCAGGTCGTACGGCTCAGACCTCGAGCAGCTCGGTCTCCTTGTGCTTCACCAGCTCGTCGACGCTGGCCACGTAGCGCTGGGTCAGGTCGTCCAGGTCCTTCTCGGCGCGGCGGCCCTCGTCCTCCCCCACCTCGCCGTCCTTGACCAGGCGGTCCAGCTCTTCCTTGCCCTTCCGGCGGATGTTGCGGATGGCCACCTTGGCCTCCTCACCCTTGTGCCGCGCCACCTTGATCATCTCGCGGCGGCGCTCCTCGGTCATCTGCGGGAGCAGGATGCGGAGCTGGTTGCCCTCGTTGTTCGGGTTCACGCCGAGGTCCGAGTCGCGGATCGCCTTTTCCATGGCGTTGATCTGCGAGTTGTCGTACGGCTTGATGATCACCATGCGCGGCTCGGGCACGCCGATGGACGCCATCTGCGGCAGCGGGGTCGGGCTGCCGTAGTAGTCGATGATGATCTTGGAGAACATGGCGGCGTTGGCGCGACCGGTGCGGATGGCGCCGAACTCCTCCTTGGCGTGCTCGATGGCACGGTCCATCTTCTCCTCGGCCTCGAGGAGGGTGTCGTCGATCACCGGTCTCCTCGCCTCCTTCTGTTGCTCGTCGTGGGCTCTGCTGTGGTGTCGGAGGACCGCTGCTGTCGTCGGCGGAGCCGCTCAGGCGGTGATCAGAGTGCCGATCTTCTCACCGCCGACGGCGCGGACGATGGTGTCGTCGCCCTGCGCGCCGAAGACCAGCATCGGCAGGCCGTTCTCCATGCAGAGGCTGAATGCCGCGGCGTCGGCCACCCGCAGGTTGCGGCGCAGCGCCTCGGAGAAGGTGATCGAGTCGAGCTTGACGGCGGTCGGGTCGATCCGCGGGTCCGCGGTGTAGACCGCGTCCACGCCGTTCTTGCTCATCAGCACCACGTCGGCGCGGATCTCCAGCGCCCGCTGCGCGGCGACGGTGTCGGTGGAGAAGTACGGCATGCCGGCGCCGGCGCCGAAGATGACCACGCGGCCCTTCTCCAGGTGGCGAATCGCCCGCAGCGGGATGTACGGCTCGGCGACCTGGGCCATCGTGATCGCGCTCTGCACCCGGGTCTCGATGCCCTCCTTCTCCAGGAAGTCCTGGAGGGCGAGGCAGTTCATCACCGTGCCGAGCATGCCCATGTAGTCGGCCCGGGCCCGGTCCATGCCGCGCTTCTGCAGCTCGGCGCCGCGGAAGAAGTTGCCGCCGCCGACCACCACGGAGACCTGCACGCCGCGGCGGACCACGGTGGCGATCTGCCGGGCGATGCCCTGCACGACGTCCGGGTCGACGCCGATCGCGCCGCCGCCGAAGACCTCGCCGGAGAGCTTCAGCACCACCCGGCGAGCCCGGCCGGGCGGAGGGGCGGTCGGATCATCCACCGCCAGGCTCCGGTCACTCACAAGCTGCGTCATCCGCCCCGCCCTTCCCGTCGCGCACCTGCTGTGCGCCCAGTACCCCGTAGCTGCCGCTGCCGACCCTATGTGACGAGGAGGCCGCGGTGCCTGTCACGTACACCGGCGGCCTCCTCGTCGACGTTGCTTGCCCACGGGCGCGTCACGCGCCCGATCCGGCGGCTCAGGCCTGGCCGACCTCGAACCGCAGGAAGCGGGTCACCTCAAGGCCGGCCTCGGCCAGCACCTGCTTCACGGTCTTCTTGGTGTCGGCGACCGACGCCTGCTCGACCAGGACGAAGTCCTTGAAGAAGGCGTTGACCCGGCCCTCGACGATCTTCGGCAGCGCCGCCTCGGGCTTGTTCTCCTCGCGGGCGGTCTGCTCGGCGATGCGCCGCTCGGACTCGACGACCTCGGCCGGCACCTCGTCACGGGTGAGGTACTTCGGCCGCATCGCGGCGACCTGCATCGCCACGGCGCGGGCGTCCGCGTCCCCGGCCTCGTCGGACTTGCCGGCGTACTCCACCAGCACACCGACGGCCGGCGGCAGGTCCTGGCTCTTGCGGTGCAGGTAGACCGCGGTGTTGCCCTCCAGCTTGGCGAAGCGGTTGAGCACCAGCTTCTCGCCGATCTTCGCGGACTGCTCCTGGATCAGGTCGGCGACCGGCTTGCCGTCGATGGTGCTGGCCAGCAGCTCCTCGGCGGTGCTCACGCCGCTGCGCTCGCCGTGCTCGACCAGCTGCTGGGCCAGCGCGATGAAGGCGTCGTTCTTGGCGACGAAGTCGGTCTCGCAGTTGAGCTCCAGCAGCGACTTGCCGGAGTGCGCGATCAGACCGTTGGCGGCCGTGCGGCCGGCCCGCTTGCCGACGTCCTTGGCGCCCTTGACGCGCAGGATCTCGATGGCCTTGTCGAAGTCGCCCTCGGCCTCGGTCAGCGCCTTCTTGGAGTCCATCATGCCGGCGCCGGTGAGGTCGCGGAGCTTCTTGACGTCCGCGGCGGTGAAAGTGGACATGACTCTCTCTTCGGTGTTGAGACTGCGTGGGATGGTCTGGCTGCCGGATTACCCGGATCCGGGCCGGTTGTGCCCGGAGTAGCCGCCGATCCCCACCGCCTGCGGAAAAGGACGGTGGGGACGCGGCGGCGCGATCATTCCGCGGTGGCGGTCGCCGGCTGCTCGGGCTGCGGCTGCTCCTTGGCCTGCTTCGGCTCCTCCAGCAGCTCGCGCTCCCACTCGGCCAGCGGCTCGTCGGCGCCGACCTGACCCGGCTCCGGCTTCTCTTCGGCGCCCCGGCGACGGCCCGAACGGGCGATCAGACCGTCGGCGACGGCGGCGGCCACGACCTTGGTCAGCAGCTCGGCCGAGCGGATGGCGTCGTCGTTGCCCGGGATCGGGAAGTCGACCTCGTCCGGGTCGCAGTTGGTGTCGAGCACGGCGATCACCGGGATGCCCAGCTTGCGGGCCTCGTCGACGGCGATGTGCTCCTTCTTGGTGTCGACCACCCAGATCGCGGCCGGGACCTTCTGCATGTCCCGCAGGCCACCCAGGGTGCGGGTGAGCTTGATCTTCTCGCGGGACAGCTGCAGGGTCTCCTTCTTGGTGTAACCGGCGGCGGTGCCGCTCAGGTCACCCAGAGCCTCCAGCTCCTTCATCCGCTGCAGCCGCTTGTACACCGTCTGGAAGTTGGTCAGCATGCCGCCGAGCCAGCGGTGGTTGACGTACGGCTGGCCGACCCGGGTCGCCTGCTCGGCGATGGCCTCCTGGGCCTGCTTCTTGGTGCCGACGAAGAGGATGCTGCCGCCCTCGGCCACCGTGTTGCGCACGAAGTCGTACGCCTTCTCGATGTAGTCGAGGGTCTGGCGCAGGTCGATGATGTAGATGCCGTTGCGCTCCGTCATGATGAAGCGCTTCATCTTCGGGTTCCAGCGCCGGGTCTGGTGCCCGAAGTGGACACCGCTCTCCAGCAGCTGACGCATGGTCACGACGGCCATGGTGGGGTACTCCTCAAGATCCCTGGTTGTTCCGCCCGGCCGGTGGCCGGGCGTCCTGGCGCCTGGTCGCCGGCCATGGTGGGCCCGACCAAGATCGGGACCAGGGGGCCGTCGCCCCACGAGGAAACGTGGAGAGGGCGCGCGAGGTCGACCGCGCGAGGCGGTCGCCAGTCGACCAGTGTACGCCCCTTCTCCGCTCCCCAGCCCCCGGGTGCGGTAACGCCCCTTGTCGCCACTTTCCGGGCGTACCCGGGGCGGTCGGCGGCGTCCCCGCTCAGCCTCGGGGATCAGCCGCCGGTCGGCGGCTCCGGCTTCAGCCGGCGGCGAGCGCGGCGGCGACGAAGAGCACCAGCCCCACGGTCAGGTACGCCGTCGGCGGGCGGAGCCAGCCACGGCTGCCGTCGGCGAGGGCCAGCCCGCCGGTGCGCAGCCCGTACAGGCCGGCGGCGAAGATCGGCAGCCCGGCGACCAGGAAGGTGCCCACCACCACGTGGGACGCGGAGACCGGGTCGCCCACCAGTCCGTGCAGGAGCACCCGTAGCGCGGGAATCTCGAAGACGAGCACCAGCGCCGCCAGGATCACCGCGAGCGCGGGCCGCCGGGTCCGGTACACGCCGTCGCCCGCCGGTGGGACGTCCGGGCGGGGTGCCACGGACGGCATCGGCCCGGTCGGCATCTCCAGCGGGTGTGGCGCCGGCCCGCCCGGCTGGTCCATCGGGTTCGGCACCACCGAGGCGGCGACGGCGTGGGTCGGCTCCGCCGGGCGGGAGGGCTCGACGATTGGGTAACCGCCCAGCGGTCCCTGCCGCAGCGGGTCGGAGCCGCGGTCCACGCTCACACCGAGCGGGTCGGCAGCGGCCACCGCGCCACCGTTCTCCCGGGCCGCGCGACGAGGGCCACGCTCACCGGGCAGCTCACCGGAGGTTTCCGAGATGTCGGGTTCCGCCCGTCGTGGACGGCCGGTCCCGTAGCTGTCCGCCTCCCCGCCGCTCAGGGGGTCGGCCGTGCCGAAGCGTCCCGTGTCCGCGTACCGGGGGGACGTGTCGGCGTACCGGCCCTCGTCGGCCCCGCGCTGCTCCGGGGTCCGGAAGTCGTCGTCGCGGTACCGCGGCTCGCCTGCACCCCGCCAGTCCGGTTCACCGTACCCGCGGTCGTTCCACCGCGGCCCCTGCTGATCCTCGGGAAAGCTCCGTCGTCCGTCCACGACGGCACCGTATGTCACCGACTCCGACCGCGCCATCCGCCCCGCTCAAGGCCGACACCCCTGGTCAATCGGGGACGTTGACGGTCAGCACGGACGCACGCTGGGTGATCGTCCACCTCCGCTACCACAGCCCGAGCATGATCGTCCGCCCGTCCACAGCACCCCCGGTTGTCCACAGGCCCCCGGCCCGGGGCGGCGGGACCAACCCGGCCGGACGCACCGTGGCCACCATGACGAAGCGGAACCAGGCCGTCGGCGCGTACGGCGAGCGGTGCGCGGTCCGGCACCTGATCGAGGCGGGACTGCGTCCGGTCGCCCGAAACTGGCGCTGCCCGGACGGGGAGATCGACATCATCGCCTGGGAGGGCGAGGTGCTCGCCTTCTGCGAGGTGAAGACCCGCCGTACCGACGACTTCGGCAGCCCAGCCGAGGCGGTCGTACCGGCCAAGGCGCGCCGGCTGCGCGGCCTGGCCGCCCGCTGGCTGGCCGAGACCGGCACGAGCGCCGAGGAGGTCCGCTTCGACGTGCTCTCGGTGCGGCTCTCCGCCGCCGGCGCGGCGCACGTCGACCACCTCAAGGGGGCGTTCTGAGATGGGCGGCCCGGCATGAGCTACGCCAAGGTGCTCTGCGTCGGCCTGGTCGGGGTGACCGGGCACGTCGTGGAGGTGGAGGCCGACTTGGCGCCGGGGCTGCCGGCGGTGGCCATCTCCGGCCTGCCCGACACCACCCTGCACGAGGCCCGGGACCGGGTCCGTGCGGCGATCGTCAACTCCGGCCAGAAGTGGCCCAACCGGCGGATCACCCTCAACCTGCTCCCCGCGCCGCTGCCGAAGTACGGATCGGCCTTCGACCTGGCCATCGCCACCGCCCTGCTCGGCGGGGCCGGGGAGCTGCCGCTCCTGCCGCTGGAACGGGTGGTGGTCCTCGGCGAGCTGGGGCTGGACGGCACCGTCCGGCCGGTACGGGGCGTCCTGCCGATGGTGGCTGCGGCGGCCCAGGCCGGGCTGGACCGGGTGATCGTGCCGGTCGGCAACGCGGCGGAGGCGGCGGTGATCCCCGGCGTCCAGGTACGCGCGGTCGACACCCTGCACCGGCTGGTCAGCTACGTACGGGACGGGACACCGCTGCTGGAAGCACCCGCCGGCGCCCCGGCGCCCCCGATGAGCGGGCCGGATCTGGCGGACGTCGCCGGGCAGGGGTTGGGCCGGCGGGCGGTGGAGGTGACCGCGGCCGGTGGCCACCACCTCGCCCTGCTGGGGCCGCCCGGAGCGGGAAAGACGATGCTCGCCGAGCGCCTTCCGTCGATCCTGCCGGCGCTGGACGACGACGCGGCGCTGGAGGTCACCGCCCTGCACTCCATCGCCGGGGCCCTCCCGTCGGACGGGCGACTGCTGCGCCGCCCGCCGTTCCAGGCCCCACATCACACGGCCACCGTGCCGGCCCTGGTCGGCGGCGGCTCGGGGCTGGCCCGCCCGGGCGCGGTGTCGCTGGCCCACCGTGGGGTGCTCTTCCTCGACGAGGCGCCGGAATTCAGCAAGGGCGCGCTGGAGGCGCTGCGCCAGCCGCTGGAGCACGGACGGGTCCAGCTGGTCCGCACCCGGGGCGGCACGGAGTATCCGGCGCGGGTGCAGCTCGTACTCGCCGCCAACCCATGCCCGTGCGCGAAGCCGGCGGGAGACACGCAGTGCGAGTGCAGTCCGCTGACCCGGCGGCGCTACCTCGGCCGGCTCTCCGGCCCCTTGCTGGACCGGATCGACGTGCAGGTCACCGTGCTGCCGGTACGGGCGGCCGAGCTGATGGCGACGGGCGGCAGGAACGAGTCGTCGGCCACGGTCGGCGCCCGGGTGGCGACGGCCCGGGCGGCGGCGGTCGAGCGGTGGGCGGCCGTCGGTCACCGCCTGAACGCGGAGATACCCGGCCCGGTGCTGCGGCGGCTGCCCTGGCGGTTGCCCGGTCGGGACACCGCCGAGCTGCGCGCCCGGCTGGACAGCGGCTCGCTCTCGGCCCGGGGCTTCGACCGGGTCATCCGGTTGGCGTGGACGATCGCCGACCTGGACGGACGGGACCGGCCGGACCGGGAGGACGTACGGGAGGCGATCGGACTGCGGACGGGAGAGGGAGCATGAGCGGCGACGACACGGCCCGAGTGGAGGACCGGCTGGCCCGGGTCGCGTTGACCTGGCTCACCGAGCCGGGCACCTGGTCGGTGCACCGGCTGGTGGAGCGCCTCGGTGCGCCGGCCGCTCTGGCGCTGCTCTGCGACGGCGGAGCGCCTGGGGAGAAGCTGCGCGCCACGGTGGCGGCCCGGCTCACCGCCGGTGACCCGCTGGCGGTGGCGGCGCGGGCGCTGGACCGGACGGACCGGCTCGGCGCCCGGATCGTCACGCCGGACGACGCCGAGTGGCCGGTACGCGTCGACGACCTGCGGCGACTCGCCCTGTCCGGGGCCAGCCGCCGGGTGGACACCGAAACGGCCCCACCGCTCTGCTTCTGGGTACGCGGCGCGTGGCCGTTGGCCGAGGCGATGGAGCGATCGGTGGCGGTGGTCGGCGCCCGGGCCGCCACGTCGTACGGCCTGCACGTCGCGACGGAACTCGGTTACGGCCTGGCCGAGCGGGAGTGGACCGTGGTCTCCGGCGGGGCGTTCGGCATCGACGCCGCCGCGCACCGGGGCGCGTTGAACGCCGGCGGGGTGACCGTGGCGGTGCTCGCCTGCGGGGTGGACCGCCCCTATCCGGTGGGCAACACGGCGCTCTTCGACCGGATCGCCGAGACCGGTCTGCTGGTCAGCGAGTGGATGCCGGGAGCGGATCCGCTGCGTCCCCGGTTCCTCATCCGCAACCGGGTGATCGCCGCCGCCACCGGCGGCAGCGTGCTGGTGGAGGCATCGGCGCGCAGCGGCGCGACCCAGACGATGCGCCGGGCGCTGGCCATCAACCGACCGGGGATGGTGGTGCCCGGCCCGGTCACCTCGGCCATGTCCGTCGGTGCCCACGAACTGCTCCGCGAGCAGCCCGCCGCCCGGCTGGTCACCGGGGTTGCCCACGTGCTGGAGGAGGTGGGGCGGATCGGAGCGGATCTGGCACCACCGGCCCGGGGACCACGGCGCCCCGCCGACGAACTCGACGACGAGGCGACCGTGGTGCTGGAGTCGCTGCCCCGGCGCGGCGCCCGGGATCCGGACGCAGTGGCCGCGCGCGCCGGGATCAGCGTCCGGGTGGCCCTGCGCAAGCTGTCGCTGCTGGAGGAGTTGGGGCTGGTGGTCCGCCGCGACGGCGGGTACGCCCTCGCGCCGCCACCGGACCGGCGGGCGGCTGCGGCCGGCTCCTCCCCCGCCGATGGAACCGGATGAGGGGCGGCATCCCGCTCCCCCGCCGATGGTGCGGAATCAGTGGCGGAACCCCGCTCCCCCGCCGATTGGACTGGATGAGGGGCTGCACCGCGCCCCCCAGCCCGCGATCCGCCGTCGGCCGGCCACCGCCGTCGCAGTCCTCCGTGAGCCGCGCGGACCTGTCGCCCCAGGCGCCCTGTTGCCGGATACACCGACCGGAGAAAACCGGCCGGCCAACCGGCGCCCGGGCGCCGGGCGCAATGGGGACGGGCTGGGAAGCGGGTCAGTCGCCCTCGAAGCGGATCTCGAACTCCCGGTCGGGCAGGCACCGCCGGACGAGCAAGGCCAGCCGGCGGATCTGGTCCGTCTCCACCGGTGCCCGGGCAACCTCCGCCAGGCACCGCAGTTCGGCGAGCAGCTGGGGCGCCGCCTCGCCGTCGACGACCAGCTCACCCAGCGGATCGATGCGGTCCAGTAGCGGCGTACGACCCCCGCCCCGTACCCGCTTCAGCAGGTCAAGCAACACGTCGTCGGGATCGGGGACCACCTGGGCGGCGACGTACGACGGACGGCGGTGGCCGGGACCGGCCCGGACCAACCGGTAGAGGACGGCATCGACACCCACGCTCGGACCCCTCCTCCCGTCAGCGTCGGCTCCAATGGGATCGACGCCGGTTTGTTCCGCCTTGCGATGTCACCCCTCCGCGCCGCCGGATCGGCTCAGTGCCGTGGCGACGCCGACGCGGCCACCCCGGGTGGCGGCGGCCTCTGAATCGGCGGCGGCACCGAGCCGGCCGCCGCGACGCGCGGTCGGAGGGTGCCACCATCCCCTTCGTACCTTCAGTTTCCCCTGTCCACACCGCTGTCAGCCAGCCCCGACGGCGTGGCGATTCCACATCCTGACGATCCGATCCCATTCCGGGGCGGCGTCGTCCACCGGCGGCCCTACTTGCATGGCCGGAGACCACGGCCGGGACCCTGCAAAGGCGGCTCGGCGTCGGACCGCCGGGCCACCGGCCCACCGGATACGGCGGCTCGGGCGTCGGACCGCCGGGCCACCGGGCACCCCGGCCACCGGATGCGGCGGCTCGGCGTCGGGCCGCCGGACGGCGAGGGCCGTAGGCTGGGCCGGTGCCGGCCGACAGCCCGATGAGGCGGCACCCTGTGGGGGTGCCGGTAGACGGGTGCGTGAGTGCACCGGTCCCCGCCGAGGCCCCGGCGAGGGAGGAAAGCCTCCGGTGAGCGACGAGCGTCGCGGCACCCGCGCCCTCCACCAGGGACTGCCGCCGGCCATGCGGGAAGCGGTGGACGACTTCGCCGACCACCTCGCCCGAGTACGCAACCGGTCCGCGCACACCGTCCGGGCATACGTCACCGATCTGGTCTCCCTGCTCGATCATGCGGTCCGGATGGGCTGCGCCGATCTGGCGGAGCTGGACCTTACGGTGCTGCGGAGCTGGTTGGCGAAGCAGCGGACGATGGGCGCGGCGCGGACGTCGCTGGCCCGCCGGGCCGCCTCGGCCCGCACGTTCAGCGCCTGGGCCCACCGCTCCGGCCTGCTCCCCAC
>NZ_QGGF01000371.1 GCF_003857015.1 Micromonospora globispora
CCCTGACCCCCGTCGGGCGTGCGCCGACCCCCGAATGGAGCTTTCCCCCATGAACACGATCTTCCGTAAGAGCGTTCTTGGTGTTGCTGGTCTCGCCTTCGCCGGTGGTGTGTTCGCCGGTCCGCTGACCGCCCACGCCGCCACCCCGGTCGACGCCACGCCCGCCGCCGTGGCCGTGCAGGCCGACAAGCCGGCCGTGGACACCAGCAAGCTGATGCCGCATGGTGTGCAGGGCGCGCAGTCGCGTATCACCCTCAACGACGAGCAGACCGCGAATACGAAGGCGATCATCGCGGCGACGAAGAAGGCCGGTATGCCGGAGCGGGCCGCGGTCATCTCGGTCGCCACGTCGCTGCAGGAGTCGAAGCTGGAGAACCTGGGTCACCTGGGTGACCGCAACGACCACGACTCGCTGGGCCTGTTCCAGCAGCGCCCCAGCTCGGGTTGGGGTACCCCGGAGCAGATCACCGACCCCGAGTACTCCACCACCGCGTTCCTCAAGGGCCTCAAGCAGGTCGACGGGTGGCAGGACATGCCCCTGACGCAGGCCGCGCAGACGGTGCAGGTGTCGGCCTACCCGGACGCCTACGCCCAGTGGGAGCAGCAGGCCGCTGACCTGGTCGCCCAGCACTGGAACAGCTGACCCAACCGAACACCGTGAACCGACCACTGGCCGGCACCCTCACGAGGGTGCCGGCCAGCGGCGTATCCAGGGTCTTGAACTGCGACGGCCCGCAGTGGGCGTCAGCGCACGACCTTGATGTTGAAGATGCCGGTGCCGAGCGTGCCGTAGAGGCGCAGCCAGAGCGGCAGCAGCATCTCGGTGCCGCGGGCGGTGGTGATGTCACCGAGATCGATCACGTCGGTGTGCCCGAAGCTGGCGAGAAGCTCGGTGACGACCTTCTTCGCGTCCGCGTCGTCGCCGGAGACGAAGACGGTGTGGTCGCCGTCGGCGAGCTGCCGGGGGTGGGTCATCAGGTCGGCGGTGAGCGTGTTGAGGGCCTTCACCACCCGGGTCCGGGGAAACGCCCGCTGGATCCGCTCGCCCAGCGAGTCGTCGTTGAGGACCGACAGGGTGGGCGGGAAGCCCTTGCTGAAGTCGAGCGGGTTGGCGATGTCGAGCAGGACCTTGCCGGCCAGGTGCTCCTCCCCGGCGGCGGTCAGCGCGGGCAGCGAGCCGTCGCCGCTGGTCGCGTTCACCACCAGCTCCGCGTTCGCCGTGGCGTCGGCGTAGCCGGCCAGCTCGACGTCCGGGTGGGTGGTGGCCCACTGCGCCCAGTCGCCCGACCGGGTGGCCGCGACGTCGCGGGTGCCCACGGTGACCTCGTGACCCAGCTCCGCCGCCCGCGCGGCGATCGCCCGGCCGACCATGCCGGTGCCCAGTACCGCGATACGCATGTGTCGTCTCCTTCTCGGTGATCGCGCGTTGCCGCTGCCCCGCGCTCCGTCGACGATCAGACTAACAGACAGGTCTGTCTACTCCAACCGACGAACGCGTATGACGGCCCTCACAGCGATGCGGTGCAGTAGACCGACCAGTCTGTAGACTGGGTCGGACGTGCAGAGGAAGGAGTGCCGGATGCCCACGACGCGTACCCCCGCCGGCTCCGCCCGGGACCGGATCCTGGACACCGCGTTCCGCCTCTTCTACGCGCACGGGCCGCGGGGCGTCGGGGTGGACACGGTGATCGCCGAGTCCGGCGTCGCCAAGGCGACCCTCTACAAGCACTTCCCCAGCAAGGACGATCTCGTGCTGGCGTACCTGGACAAGGTCGACCAGGCCTGGTTCGGGGCGCTGCGGGCCGCCGCCCGGGAGGCCGGGGACGAGCCGCGGGAGCAACTCGTCGGGATGTTCGACGCGCTCGCCGGTGCGTGCCGCCGCGAGGGATACCACGGCTGCGCGTTCATCAACACCGCCGCCGAGTCGCCCGCCGGCAGCCCCGTGCACGCTCGTACGGTCGAGCACAAGAACGTGGTCCGGGCGTGGGTGACCGACGTGGCCCGGCGGGCCGGCGCGGCCGACCCCGAGCTGCTGGCCCGCCAGCTCACGCTGCTGCTCGACGGGGGACTGGCCAGCGGGGTGCTCGACGGCGATCCGGCGGTGGCCGAGGCCGCCAAGCGCACCGCGCGCGCCCTCGTCGACGCCGCTGTCGGCGGCGCGCCGGGCGGTCGGCCCACCCGGCAGTAGCGGCATTCCGCGGCGGCCCTTCGTGCGGTAGCGGCGGCTCACCTCGGCTGTGGCGTCATCGCCGGGGAGCCGGCCGCGACCCGGCGGCCGGCTCCGCGCCGGGAATGGCGGTGGGCTTTAGAAGGCCCAGGTGGCGTTCCAGGTGATCCGGGCGACGGAGGCCTGCCCGCTCACCGACGGGTGGAAGTAGTCCCGGGTGGAGACGTCCGACGCCACGAACTTGTAGTCGTACGCGGCGAAGCCGTCGAACCTGCAGTTGGCGTACTTGGCGCACTCGGTCTGCAGCACGTTGTTGAAGTCGATCACCCGCTGCCGCACCCGCTGCCGGCGGGCCTCGTCGGTGGTCGAGGTCGACGTCGCGTTCGCCAGCAACGCACCGGTATAGAGGAATCAATCAATATCTGGGCCGGTCTTCTATTGCTTCATGACAAACAACGTCCCGGAGCAGCGGGGCCGGGTCAGGCCACCCAGGCGTAGCGGCGTTCCGGGCGCCCGGCCGCCCCGTAGCGGAGGCTCACCTCGGCCCGGCCGGTACCGGAGAAGTGCTCCAGGTAGCGGCGGGCGCTGACCCGGGAGATACCGACCTGGTTGGCGCACTCGGCGGCCGAGAGGGTGCCGTCGTGCTCGCGGAGCGCGCGCTCGACCAGCTCCGCGGTCTCCGGGCTCAGCCCGCGGGGCAGGGCCGGGGTGGCGACCGAGCCGGTGCGGGAGAGCACCCGGTCGACGTCGGCCTGGTCGCTGACCACGGTGGCGCGCAGCGAGTTGCGCCGGGCGGCGTACTGCTCCAGCCGGATCCGCAGCTCGTCGAAGCCGAACGGCTTGAGCAGGTAGTTGACCGCGCCGTAGCGCACGGCCCGGCGGACCGCCTCCGCCTCCCGGGCGGCGCTGATCACCAGGATGTCGCAGTCGTGCCGCGCTGCCCGCAGCCGGGTCACCACGTCGAGGCCGAACATGTCGGGCAGGTAGAGGTCCAGCAGCACCAGGTCGGGACGGAGCTCGTCGACCTTCGCGACGGCCTGCTCGCCGGTGCTGGCGGTGCCGACGACCCGGAAACCCTCGATCCGCTCGACGAACCCGCAGTGGATCCGCGCCACCATGAAGTCGTCGTCGACGACGAGTACGTCGATCATCGAACCTCCTCCAGCGCAGGCGACACCGACATCCGGGCGGTGAACATCGCGCCCTCCTCGGTGTTCGTCACGGCGACCTCACCGCCGCGACGGTGGCAGACCAGCCGGGTCAGCGCCAACCCGATGCCCCGCTCGCCGCCCTGGGCCGCCTTGGTGGTGAACCCGTGGGTGAAGACCTCCTTGGCCAGCTCCGGGGCGATTCCCGGGCCGGAGTCGCGCACCACGATCTCCACCGACGAGGCGTCCTGCCGCAGCTCGACCTCCACCCAGGCGGGCCCGTCGCCAATTGTCTCCCGGCCCCCGGCGACCGCCTCGACCGCGTTGTCCACCAGGTTGCCGACGACCGTGGCCACGTCCGCCGAGACCTCCGGATCCAGCCGGTCGAGCCCGGTCCGCTCGGAGACCCGCAGCTCCACCCGGCGCTCGGCGGCCACCGCCGACTTCGCCATCAGCAGGGCGCCCACCGCCGTGTCGTGGATCCGGCTGGTGACCGTCAGGTCGAGCGAGGCGCGGTGCCGGCTCAGCGCGTCGACGTACCGGACCACCTCGTCGTGCTCGCCGATCTGGATCAGGCCGGAGATGGTGTGCAACTGGTTGGCGAACTCGTGGGTCTGCGCCCGGAGCAGCTCGGTGGTGCTCCGGAACGAGCCGATCTCCTGCTCCAGCCGGGCCAGTTCGGTGCGGTCCCGCAGGGTGGTCACCGAGCCGAGCCGGCGGCCGTCCTTGGTGACCGTCATCCGGTTCATCACCAGCACCCGGCCGCCCCGGACTACCACCTGGTCGCGCGCCTCGGGCCCGCTGCCGGCCAGCACGTCCCGCAGCCGGCCGGAGATCCGCAGCTCGGACAGGCTCCGGCCGAGGCAGTCCTCGGGCAGGTCGAGCAGCCGCCGGCCGACCGAGTTGACCAGGGTGATCCGCCGTTGCGGGTCCAGCGCGATCACGCCCTCAGCGATGCCGTGCAGCAGCGCCTCCCGGTGCTCGGCCAGCCCGGCGATCTCCCGCGGCTCCAGGCCGAGCGTCTGTCGCTTGATCCGCCGGGCCAGCAGCCAGGACCCGACCACGCCGAGCGCGCTTGCGATGCCGAGGTAGGTGAAGAGGTACGACGAGGCCCCGACCACCCGCTGTGACCAGGTCGGCGATGCCTCGCCGATCACCACCACGCCCAGGTACCGGCCGAGGTTCTCCTCCCGGGCGCCGAGCACCGGCACCTGGGCCACCAGTTCGCGCGACCCGTCGACCTCCAGCTCGCCGAACCAGCTCCGGCCCTGCGCCACCCGGGGATCGCCGAGCACCACCGGGCTGCCCACCAGCGTCGGGTTCGTGGAGCTGACCACCCGGCCGCGGGCGTCGGCCACCGTCACCGAGGTGACACCGGACTGGGTCAGCGCGTTCTGCACCAGCGGGGCGATCGCCTCGCCCGGCGCCACCCGGTTGAGCCGGTCGCGCAGCAGCGCACTGCCGGCGAGCTGCTCGCCCAGGGCGGCGACCCGCCGCCCCTCGACCCGGTTGAAGGTGGCCGCCGACTGGGCCAGTGACACGGCGGCGACGGCCACCAGCACCACGACGATGATCGCGAGCTGGAGGACCAGCAGCTGCCCGGCCAGGCTTCGGCGGCGGGACGTGAGCGCGACCACAAAGACCTCAACTTCCGCTGGTGACACAACGCAGACAAGTCGCCCGCGTGGAGGCCACCATCTTGCCGCTGGACTCATTCGAAACGGAAGAGAAACAAGATGGCAACTAGGAGAAACGTGCTGGTCATGGGGGTCGCCGCCGCCTCGGCGCTGGCCCTGGCTGCCTGCGGCGCCACCGCCGACAAGAACGAGGGCGGCTCCAGCAACGACGGCAAGCCGGTCAGCGGACTGCGGATCATGGTGCCGAACACGCCCGGCGGCGGGTACGACACCACGGCCCGTACCGCCGCGAAGGTGATGGAGGACGCCAAGATCGCCACCGGCGTGCAGGTCTTCAACCTGCCCGGCGCGGGCGGCACGGTCGGCCTCCAGCGGACCGTGAACGAGAAGGGCAACGGCAAGCTCGCCATGCAGATGGGGCTCGGCGTGGTCGGTGCCTCGTACACCTCCAAGTCCGCGGCGACGCTCACCCAGACCACCCCGCTGGCGAAGCTGATCGAGGAGGCCGGCGCCATCGTGGTGCCGAAGGACTCCCCGTACAAGACCATCAACGACCTGGTCGCGGCCTGGAAGGCCAACCCCAAGGGCATCGCGGTCGGTGGCGGCTCGTCGCCGGGCGGCCCGGACCACCTGCTGCCGATGCAGCTGGCGAAGACCGTCGGGATCGACCCCCGCCAGGTCAACTTCGTCTCGTACGACGGCGGCGGCGAGCTGCTGCCGGCCGTGCTCGGCGGCAAGGTGGCCTTCGGCGCCAGCGGCTTCGGCGAGTTCCTCGACCAGGTCGAGGCCGGCCAGATCCGGGTCCTCGCGGTGACCAGCGAGGCGCCGATCGAGGCGCTCAAGGACGTGCCGACGCTCAAGTCCTCCGGCATCGACCTGGTCTTCACCAACTGGCGGGGCATCGTCGCGCCCCCCGGCATCAGCGACGCCGACAAGAAGGTCTGGATCGACGTGCTGACCAAGATGCACGAGTCCGAGGAGTGGAAGGCCGAGCTGAAGAAGCGCGGCTGGACCGACGCCTTCGTCACCGGCGACGAGTTCGGCACCTTCCTGACCGAGCAGGACAAGGCAGTGGCCGACGTGCTCAAGCAGCTCGGGTTGGCATGAGCGGCATGACCACCCGACCGGACCGGGGCGGCGACCAGCCGCCCCGGCCCCCGGCCGTGGAGACATCCGTACCGCCGATCCCGGAACAGCCGGGCGCGGAGCGTACGCCGGATCTGCCGGGGGCGGCGTGGCCCGCGACGGGCGACGTCCCGCCGACCGTGCTCGAACCGGCGGTGGAGGACGGCCCGGCGCCGAAGCCGGACCGGGCGCAGTACGGCGTCTGCGCGTTCCTCGCCCTGGTCGGCGGGCTGATCATCGTCGACGCGACGACGCGCATCGGGCACGCGATCAGCACCGCGGACCCGATCGGCCCGAAGCCGGTGCCGATCCTGCTCGGCGTGCTGCTGATCATCGTCGCGGTGATCTACGCGGTCGACGTGGCCCGGGGCGGCACCGGTGAGCCGGAGGCCGGCGAGGACGTCGACCTCAGCAGCCCGATCGACTGGCGGACCGTCCTGCTGCTGATCGGCGCGTTCCTGGTCAACGCCGTGCTCATCGACCCCCTCGGCTGGGTGATCAGCGGGACCATCCTCTTCTGGGGCTCGGCGTTCGCGTTGGGCAATCGACACTACGTCCGAAACCTGCTGATCGCGGTCGCGCTGTCGCTGGTCACGTTCTACACGTTCGCCATCGGGCTCGGCGTCAACCTGCCCGCCGGCGTGCTGCAAGGGATCCTGTGATGGACAACCTGGGCAATCTGCTCGACGGGTTCGCCAACGTGGTGACCCCGATGAACCTGCTGTTCGCGCTGCTCGGCGTGACCATCGGCACCGCGGTCGGTGTGCTGCCCGGCATCGGTCCGGCGATGACGGTGGCGCTGCTGCTGCCGGTCACCTACGGAATGGAGCC
Organism: Micromonospora globispora; assembly: GCF_003857015.1. Taxonomy (GTDB): domain Bacteria; phylum Actinomycetota; class Actinomycetes; order Mycobacteriales; family Micromonosporaceae; genus Micromonospora; species Micromonospora globispora. The sequence continues at coordinate 6,909 of NZ_QGGF01000371.1, forward strand.
GGTCCAGGCGTTGATCATGTTCGCCGGCATCTTCTACGGCGGCATGTACGGCGGCTCGACCACCTCGATCCTGCTCAACACCCCGGGCGAGTCGTCCTCGGTGGTGACCGCGATCGAGGGCAACAAGATGGCGAAGGCGGGCCGGGCGGCACAGGCGCTGGCCACCGCCGCGATCGGCTCGTTCGTCGCGGGCACCATCGCCACCCTGCTGCTGGTGGTGGTCACCCCACCGATGGTGCAGTTTGCGATCAGCCTCGGCGCGCCCGACTACTTCGCCGTGATGCTGCTGTCCTTCGTGGCGGTCACCGCGGTGCTCGGCTCGTCCCGGGTACGCGGCTTCGCCTCGCTGCTGATCGGCCTGACCATCGGCCTCATCGGCATCGACGCGGTGAGCGGCCAGCAGCGGCTCACCTTCGGGCTGCCGCAGCTCGCCGACGGCATCGACGTGGTGGTGGTGGCGGTCGGCATCTTCGCCGTCGGCGAGGCGCTCTGGATCGCCGCGCACCTGCGCCGTAAATCCGGTGAGGTGATTCCGGTCGGCCAGCCGTGGATGGGGAAGCAGGACTGGAAGCGGTCGTGGAAGCCCTGGCTGCGCGGCACGGCGCTCGGGTTCCCGTTCGGCGCGGTGCCGGCGGGCGGCGCGGAGATCCCCACCTTCCTCTCGTACACCACCGAGAAGAAGCTGTCGAAGCACCCGGAGGAGTTCGGTCGGGGCGCGATCGAGGGGGTCGCCGGCCCGGAGGCGGCCAACAACGCCTCGGCGGCCGGCACGCTGGTGCCGATGCTCGCCCTCGGCCTGCCCACCAACGCCACCGCCGCGGTGATGCTGGCCGCCCTCCAGCAGTGGGGCTTCCAGCCCGGCCCCCTGCTCTTCACGCGGGAGTCCGCGCTGGTCTGGACGCTGATCGCCAGCCTCTTCATCGGCAACCTGCTGCTGCTGGTGCTCAACCTGCCGCTCGCCCCCGCCTGGGCGCGCCTGCTGCGGATCCCGCGCCCGTACCTCTACGCCGGGATCATCTTCTTCGCCACCATGGGCGCGTACGCGGTCAACGCCCAGCCGTTCGACCTGTTCCTGCTGCTCACCCTCGGCCTTCTCGGCTTCGGCATGCGGCGCTTCGGGCTGCCGATCCTGCCGCTGATCGTCGGGGTCATCCTCGGCCCGCGCGCCGAACTCCAGGGCCGGCGGGCGCTGCAGCTCTCCGGCGGCGAGCTGCACGGCCTGGTCGGCGGCTGGGTGTCCTGGGTGATCTACGCCGTGATCCTGGTGGTGCTTCTCTGGCCGCTGGTCGGCCGGTTCGTGGTCCGTCCGCTGCGTGGAAGGTTGGTGACCGGATGACCGTGCTGGTGGGGTACGTGCCCTCCCCGCTGGGCGAGGCGGCCCTGCAGGCCGCCATCGAGCAGGCGAAGTTCCGCGAGGAGCCGGTGCTGGTGGTGAACACGTCGCGCGGTGACGCGTACGTCGATCCGCGCTTCGCCCAGGAGCCCGACCTGGAGCGGGTCACCCGCGAGCTGACCGCCGCGGGCGTGCCGCACACCGTCCGGCAGCTCATGCGCGGGCGGGACGCCGCCGAGGAGATCGTGGAGATCGTCGAGGCGGAGGACGTGTCGCTGGTGGTGATCGGGATCCGGCACCGGACCCCGGTCGGAAAGCTGATCATGGGGTCGACCGCGCAGGAGGTCCTGCTCCGGGTCCCGTGCCCCGTGCTCGCCGTGAAGGCCGACTGAGTGGCGCCCGGGGACCCGTCGGTCCCCGGGCGCGCCCAGGCCGCGCTGCTGCTCGCGCACACCATCGTGGTGCAGGCGGTCACCTTCATGCTCCGCCCCGCCTCCGCCTACCGGGCGCTGGAGCTGGACGTGCCGGGAGCCTGGCTGGGGTTACTCGGGGCCAGCTTCGCCATCGCACCGCTGGTGCTGGCGGTCCCGTCCGGCCACGCGGTCGACCGGTTCGGGGAGCGCCGGATCGTGCTGGCCGGGTCGGCCCTGCTCGCCGGCTCCGGCCTCTGCTTCGTGCTCCTCGCCGACTCGGTCGTCGGCCTGGTGCTCGCCAGCATGGTCCTCGGCATCGGGCACCTCTGCTCGGTGGTGGCCCAGCAGGCACTGGTCGCCAACCGCACCCCGGCGGACCGGTACGACGCCGCGTTCGGGTACTACACCTTCGCCGCCTCCCTCGGTCAAGCCCTCGGCCCCGGCCTGATCGTGATCTTCGGCGGGGACCGCCCGATCCCCGACACCGGTGCCATTTTCGTCGGCGCCACCGTCGTCGCCGTGCCGCTGCTGGTGGCCGCGGCGTTCCTCCGCCCCTCCGGCCATCACCGGGAGGCGGCCGGGCTGGGCGCGGGTGGGCTGCCGGACCTGCTCCGCCAGCCCGGTCTGGTGCGTGCCCTCACGGTGAGCTGCGTCGTGCTGGCGGCGGTCGACATCACCCTGGTCTACCTGCCCGCCCTGGGCACCGAACGCGGCATCGCCGCCGGCTCGATCGGTGTCCTGCTGGGCCTGCGGGCGGTCGCGTCGATGGCCTCCCGGCTGCTGCTCGGCCGGCTGGTCGCCGGCTTCGGTCGGCGGGCGCTGCTGATCAGCACGGTCGCGCTCTCGGCGGCCGGCCTCGGGTTGCTGCTGCCGCCGCTGCCGTTCTGGGCGATGGCCGTGGTGGTCACCGTCGCCGGGCTGGGGCTGGGCGCGGGCCAGCCGCTGACCATGTCGTTCCTGGCCGAGTCCGCCCCGCCCGGCCTGCGCGGGCGGGCGATGTCGCTGCGGCTGACCGGCAACCGGCTCGGGCAGGTGCTGATCCCCAGCGCCGCCGGGGTGCTGGCGGCCGGCGCCGGCCGTCAGCACCCCGGC
>NZ_QGGF01000548.1 GCF_003857015.1 Micromonospora globispora
GGCACGCCCCGGTCGGCGGGATGCGGGCCGGTGACGGCGAGCAGCACGTCGCTTCGAGCGTGCCGGAGCGCGTTCTCCACCAGGTTGGTGAGGACCCGACGCAGCTCCTCCGGGTCGCCCTCGGTCCACACCGGGCCGTCGGGAAGCCGCAGGCGTACCGGTGGCGACGGGTAGCGGTCGGCGACCGCGCGCAGCAGCTCGCCCAGCTCCACCGGCCCGACGGCCCGGCGCGACGAGCCCTGGGCCGGTTCCTCGTCCAGCCGGGCCAGCAGCAGCAGGTCGTCCACGAGCCGGCCGAGCCGCTCGCTGTCGGCGAGCAGGTCGTCGGCCACCGCCGGCCAGTCGGTCCGGTCCCCCAGCCGCCGGGCCACCTCCAGCTCGGTACGGATGTTGGTCAGCGGGCTGCGCAGCTCGTGCGCGGCGTCGGCGACGAACGCCCGTTGCCGGTCCCGGGCCGACTCCAGCCGGGCCAGCATGTCGTTGAGGGTGACGGCGAGCCGATGGATCTCGTCCTGCGCGGCCGGTACGGGCAGCCGCCCCGACCCGGCCCGCCCGGTGATCTCCGCCGCGCCGCTGCGCAGCGCCTCCACCGGACGCAGCGTCGCGCCGATCACCCGCCAGGCGACCACCGCCAGCCCGGCGACCAGCAGCGGGAACCCGACCAGCAGCAGGGTTCGGACGACGCGCAGGCTGTGCCGGACGTCCGCCATCGACTTGCCGACCAGCACGGTGAGCGGTTCCGCCGGGGAGCCGGCCGGCACGGTGACCACCCGCACCGGGCCCGGCAGGCCGAGCCGCTGCCCGTCCACCACCAGCCGCTGCCGGGTCCCCTGCCGGAGCTGGTCGGGGCCGAGCATCGGGACGAGCCGGTCGGCGTCGATCGAGGCGGCGCGTACCCGGCCCTGGGCGTCGACCACCTGGACCCGGAGTTGGCCGCCGGCCACCGGCAGCGGGTCGGGCAGGGCGTCCTCGGCGGCGAGCAGCACGACCGCGTCCGCCGTCCGCTGGGCCTCGGTGTCGACGGCGCGCTGGAGCGTCCAGCCGAGGGCGCCGAGCAGCACGACTCCGCCGAGCGCCAGCCCGACGGCCAGCCCGAGCACCCCGATCACCATCAGCCGGGCCCGCAGGCCGAGGGTCGGCAGCAGCCGGCGTGGCCGGCTCATGTGGCGAGCCGGTAGCCGGCGCCGCGAACCGTCTCCAGGCGCTCGCGGCCGATCTTGCGGCGCAGGTAGCCGACGTAGACCTCGACGGCGTTGGGTGCGGTGTCCACGCCGGCGTCCCAGACGTGGTCCAGCAGCTCGGTCTTGGAGACCACCTCGCCGGGGCGGCGCATCAGGTAGTCGAGCAGGGCGTACTCGCGGGTGGTGAGGGTGACCTCGGCGTCGGCCCGGGTCACCCGCCGCCGGGCCGGATCCAGCCGCAGGTCACCCACGGCGAGCACGGCGGGACGTTCCGGCGCGCCGCGGCGCAGCAGCGCCCGCAACCGGGCCAGCAGCACCACGTACGAGAAGGGCTTGGTGAGGTAGTCGTCGGCGCCGCAGTCCAGCCCGTCGGCCTGGTCGTACTCGCCGTCCTTGGCCGAGAGCATCAGCACCGGCAGCCAGTGCTCCTCAGCCCGGAGCCGCCGCACCACCTCGTACCCGGAGAGGCCGGGCAGCATCACGTCGAGGATCATCGCGTCGTAGCCGCCGTGCCGGGCGGCGTCCAGGCCGGACGGGCCGGTGAACTCGACGTCCACCGCGAAGCCCTCGGCCTGCAGGCCCCGTTGCAGCGCGGCCGCCAGCCGCGACTCGTCCTCCACCACCAGCAACCGCACGGGGTCAAGGGTGCCACCCGGGGGAAACCCCCTGGTTGGTCGTCTCAGCACCCTCACAGCGATCACCAGGCAGCATGTCGGTCAGGAGGTGTCCACCATGTCCGTACTGAAGAACCGAGCCGTGCTGCGCTGGCTGGTCCCGGTGACCGCGGGGGTCGCCGTGATCGGTGGCGGCGCCGCCGTCGGCACGTTCGCCGCCGACGCCGAACCGGCCCTGCCACCCCGTACCGCCGCGCAACTGCTGGTCGACCTGCAGACGTCCCGCCTCGACGGGCTCTCCGGGACCGTGGTGCAGCGCGCCGACCTCGGCCTGCCGCAGATCGCCAACCTGGCCGGGATGGCCGGCGGGGACGAGCTGACCACCATGCTGACCGGCACCCACACGCTGCGGGTCTGGTACTCCGGCCAGGACCGCCAGCGGGTCGCCCTGCTCGACACGCTCGGCGAGCGGGACGTGCTGCGCAACGGCCGGGACCTGTGGGTCTGGGACAGCCGCACCAACACCGCGAAGCACCGGACGCTGCCGGAGTCCGGCGCGGCGGAGCACGCCGTACCGGCCACGCCGGCCGAGGCCGCCGAACAGGCACTGGCGGCCGTCGACCCGACCACCGCGGTCACCGTCGGCCGCTCCGCCCGGGTCGCCGGGCGGGACGCGTACGAGCTGGTGCTCACCCCGCGCGACGCGGACTCCCTGGTCCACCAGGTGCGGATCGCCCTGGACGCGAAGGAGCACGTGCCGCTGCGGTTCGAGGTGCTCGCCGACGGCGGGGACCGGCCGGCCTTCGAGCTGGCCTTCACCCAGGTCGACTTCCGCCGCCCCGACGCGGACCAGTTCCGGTTCAACCCGCCGCCGGGAGTGACGGTCACCGAGGAGCCGGCCGACAAGCTGCCGGCCGGGAAGCACCGCCCGGGCGGGCCCGCCGACAAGCTGCCGGCCGGCACCGATCTCCGTACGGTCGGCACGGGCTGGACCACGGTGCTGGTCGCGCGAGTCGACGCCGCCGGGCTCCCGGGCGGCGCCAAGGGCGGCGACGGTCCGGCTCCCGCGGGCGCCGAGGCCGCGGCCGGGCTGCTGGAGGCGCTGCCGAAGGTCAGCGGTGACTGGGGCAGTGGCCGGCTGTTCAGCGGCCGGCTGTTCAGCGTGCTGATCACCGACGACGGTCGGGTGCTGGCCGGTCTGGTCACGCCGGAGCGGCTCTATCAGGCGGCCCGGGGCTGATCCTCGGCACGGCCCTCATCGGGGGTCCGGACGGCGCGAGCCGGCCGGACCCCCGACGCATGTCCGGGGTCGCGCGGTGCGGCGGTGTGACGTGGTCGCGGGCGGCGCGGAAGGCTTTGGTCCGGCGGCTCGCCACGCGGTATCTTTCTCAGTTCAAACACAAAAAGGAATGGCATTCGCAGCCATTCCTGCGGTGATTTTAACCAATGAGGAGACGGCTTGTCAACGCACTCCGACGGTTCCGGTGAGCTGCTGCACCAGCACGACGAGATCGGTCGCGAGCAGGAGTACGTCTCGATGCTCTACGACCGGCTGGACGGCATGCGGGAGCAGGCCGCCCAGCGGCTCACCGAGGAGCTGCGGACCACCGGCGGCACGTTGCAGGCCCGCTCCCAGCGCGACTCCGCCGTTCGGATGTACGCCGACCAGGTCGAGCAGTTCTCCGCGGTGGAGAACGGCCTCTGCTTCGGCCGCCTCGACGGCGACGACGGGTCGCGCCACTACATCGGCCGGATCGGGATCTTCGACACCAGCGGTGACTACGACCCGCTGCTGATGGACTGGCGGGCGCCCGCCGCCCGGGCGTTCTACCTCGCCACCGCCGCCAACCCGCAGGGCGTACGCCGGCGGCGGCACCTGCGCACGCGGCAGCGGAAGGTGACCGGGCTCAACGACGAGGTGCTGGACCTCACCACCGCCTCCCCCACCGCGCACGAGGAGCTGACCGGCGAGGCGTCGCTGCTCGCCGCGCTCAACGCCGGCCGGACCGGCCGGATGCGGGACATCGTCGAGACCATCCAGGCCGAGCAGGACACGATCATCCGCGCGGACCTGCCCGGGGTGATGGTGGTCCAGGGCGGGCCGGGCACCGGCAAGACGGCCGTGGCGCTGCACCGGGCGGCGTACCTGCTCTACACCCACCGCCGGGAGCTCTCCACCCGCGGCGTGCTGCTGGTGGGCCCGAACGCGACGTTCCTGCGCTACATCTCCCAAGTGCTGCCGGCGTTGGCGGAGACCGGCGTGCTGCTGCGCACTCAGGGCGACCTGTTTCCCGGCGTGAGTGCCCGGCGCAGCGAGCCGGCGGAGACGGCGGCGCTCAAGGGCCGCACGGTGATGACGGAGGTGCTGGCGGCCGCGGTGCGGGACCGGCAGTGGCTGCCGGACGGGCCGCTGGAGATCGAGGTCGAGCGGGAGACGGTGCTGCTGGACCCGGCGGTGGTCCGGGAGGCCCGGGAGCGGGTCCGCCGCACCGGCCGGCCGCACAACCTGGCCCGCGCGCTCTTCGACATCGAGATCATCCACGCCCTCGCCGATCACGTCGCCGAGCGGATCGGCGCGGACCCGCTGGGCGGGGAGAACCTGCTCTCCGAGGCCGACCGCGCCGAGATCCGCCGCGAGCTGCGCGAGGAGCCGGGGGTGCGCGCCGCGCTCGACGAGCTCTGGCCGGTGCTCACTCCGCAGCGGCTGCTCGCCGATCTGTACGCCTCGCCCGAGCGGATCGCCACCGCCGCGCCGATGCTGACCGACGCCGAGCGGGCGTCGCTGCACCGGCAGCCGGGCGGTGGCTGGACGCCGGCCGACGTGCCGTTGCTGGACGAGGCCGCCGAGCTGCTCGGCGAGGACGAGCGGGCCGCCGCCGCGCGCCGCGAACGGCTCCGCGCCCTGGAGCGGGAGTACGCCGAGGGCGTGCTCGAGATCTGGCGGGGTTCCCGCTCCATCGACGTCGAGGACGAGGCCGACGGCGGTGAGATCCTCGGCGTCACCGACCTGATCGATGCCGACCGGCTGTCGGAGCGGCAGGAGGAGGACGAGCGGCTCACCACGGCGCAGCGGGCCGCCGCCGACCGGAGCTGGGCGTTCGGCCACGTCATCGTCGACGAGGCGCAGGAGCTGTCGCCGATGGCCTGGCGGCTGCTGATGCGCCGCTGCCCGAGCCGGTCGATGACCATCGTCGGGGACGTGGCGCAGACCGGGGCGCTGGCCGGTACGCCCTCCTGGCAGGAGGCGCTGGAGCCGTACGTGGCGGGGCGGTGGCGGCTGGAGGAGCTGACCGTCAGCTACCGCACCCCGGCCGAGATCATGGCGGTCGCCGCCGACGTGCTCGCCGAGATCGACGCCGACCTGCGCCCACCTCGCTCGGTACGGGAGAGCGGCGTGCCGCCGTGGGACCGTACGGTCGGCGCCGATCGGCTCGCCACCGAGCTGGTGGCGGCGACCACCCGGGAGGCGGCGGTGCTGGACGACGGCCGGCTGGGCGTGATCGTCCCGGCCGGACAGGTGGACGAGCTGGGCGCCGCGGTCACCGCCGCTCTGCCCGAGGCCGCCGTGGGCGAGCAGCCGGAGCTGGAGAACCGGGTGGTGGTGCTGACCGTGTCGCAGGCCAAGGGGCTGGAGTTCGACACGGTGCTGGTGGTGGACCCGGACCGGATCGTCGCCGAGTCGCCGCGCGGACACAGCGACCTCTACGTCGCGCTGACCCGCGCCACCCAGCGCCTAGGCATCCTGCGCACCGGCTGACCGCGCCGGACACGGGACGTGGTGGCCTCCCGCACGGGAGGCCACCACGTCGTCGTCGTGCCAGCGGCGGAGACTCAGCCCGGGTTGGCACCCTCGTCGGTGAAGTTGCCGACCTGGCTGCCCGTCGAGGACGCGTCGCTGGTCGAGCCGCCGGCCGGCGTGCTCATCCCACCCGTGGTGGCGTCCCCGGTGGTGGTCGGGGCGACCACGCCCGGGTGCCGCTCGGGCTGCCGGGCCAGCCGGCGGGCACTGGCCGGGCCGGCGGTGCCGCCGGTCGTGGTGACCGCGCCCTGGCCCCGGGTCGGGCCCCCGTCCCGCAGCACTTCCGGGTCGATCCGGACGTGCGCCGGGTCGTCGGGATCCTCCTCCTGGATCACCCGCTCCACGTCGGTCTGCGGCACGGTGACCTCGTCGAGCGCGCCCTCGCCGTACACGCCGCCGGCCACCCGCTTCTCGGCCTGCCGGGCGGCGTCCTGCCGCATGTCGTCCTCACGCACGTCAACCACCTCGCAGCTGTCTCGGATCTTTCTGCGTGCCCGGCGACCGCCCGACCAAACCCGCCACCCGTCGAGCAGGTGCGGTTTGTCCCGTTCCACGGCCCGGATCCGGTTCGGCCAGCGCTCGCGTCCGGGCGGAGGGATCTGCTCCTATCCGGCCGTCGATCGGTGTTACCTCTCGGGGACCTCGGGAAGACCGTGGGTGCCCCCGCCACGAACCGAAACCGTGCCGTGGCCGAAACGCGGTAGCGGGGCGAGGGAGTACTCATCGCATCCGAGGAGGAAAGATGAGCACGCAGGCTGCATCCACCAGGCCCATGAACCGGCCGACGCAGGAAGCGCCGAACCGGGCGGCGATGCAGGAGGCACCCACCCGTCCGATGCCCATGGCGTACGACGGGCAGCGGCAGGCGATGGCCGCACCGGGCACCGAGACCAAGCCGTCGTTCGCGACCACCGAATTCTGGGTGTACATCGCGTCCGTCGCGGCGGTGCTGGTGGCGTCCTACCTGGTCGGCAAGAACGCGGCCGGGGTGGACATCTTCCGCGCCCCGCGGGCCTGGTTCTTCATCACCATCCTGACCGTCGGTTACCTGGGTAGCCGGGGCCTGGCCAAGGCCGGCAGCGGCTTCCGCAGCGGCGAGGAGCGCCGGGCACGCCACTGAGTGAGCACCACCTGAGAGCGAGGGTGGCCCCCGGATGTCCCGGAGGCCACCCTCGTTGCGTCGTGCCTACTCGAAGTCGCCGCCGAAGTCGCCGAAGTCGCCCTCGAAGGCGTCCCCGATGAGGTCGCCGGCGACCAGGCCGCCGGCGACGCCGAGCGCGGTGCCCGCCACCACACCGCCCATCCCGTGCCCCCGTCCGTGCGGCGCGCCGAAGCCGTGGGCGCGCAGGCTGCCGTACCGCGAGGTGGTCTCCCGCAGCCAGCCGTCGACCACCCGGACCCAGTCGGTCCGGTCGGCGTCGGCGTGCGAGACGGCGTACCGGCCGAAGACGTCGTGCCCGGCGGTGAGGAAACCGCCGCGCTTGTCGCACTCCAGGATCACGTCGACGCCCCGCTGGCTGGTCACGAAGGTCAGCTCGACCTCGTTGATCATCCGGGCGTACTGGGGCGCGGCGAAGAACTCGATCTCCTGGTAGAACGGCAGCGTCTGCTGCACACCCCGGATGTGCCCGCGCTCCAGGTCGGCGTGCTTGAAGCGGAAGCCGAGGGCCTGGAACGCGTCGAGGATGCGCTCGTGGATGGGCAGCGGGTGCACCGCCACGTGGTCGAGGTCGCTCTTGTCGACCGCCCGGGCCACCGCCAGCTCGGTCCGCAGCCCCATCGTCATGCCGTGCAGGCGCTGCCCGTACACGTCGGTGACCGGGGTCTCCCACGGCACCGGGAGCTGGAACGGGATGGCGAGCTGCTGCTTCGGCGCCAGCTCCAGCGGTCCGCTGACCGCCATCCGGTGGAACTCCATGATGCCGGCGTACTCGGAGTCGCCGCCCTCGATCTCCACCCGCGTCACCAAGCCGAGGGTGATCTGCTCGATGCTGGCCGGCGCGTCGCCGCCGAGCAGGTGGACGTGCCCGTCGAGGCTGAGTCCGGGCCGGGTGTTGGGGTTGGTCAGCACGGTGTCGACGCTGGGCCCACCCACGCCCAACGCGCTCAGCATCTTCTTGAAGACCATGGGAAAACCGCCTCCACCTTCGGCTCGCTCCACCATGGAGCGCGCACGGCCACGCAGGGCACCCTAACCAGGGCCGCTGTGAAGTGGCTGAAAGCCGTGCTCAGTCGGGTTCGACGACGATCAGCTCACCGACCTGCTCGCCGATCTGGCGGCGGCCGTCCGGCGGCAGCTTCGCGTCGGTGATCAGCACGTCCGCGTCCTCCAGCGGGGCGATCGTGGCGATCCCGATGGTCTCCCACTTGGTGTGGTCGGCGAGCACCACCAGCCGCCGGGCGGCGCTGATCAGCCGGCGGTTGACCGCCGCCTCCAACAGGTTGGGGGTGGTGAAGCCGGTCCGCGGACTCATCCCGTGCACGCCGAGGAAGAGCAGGTCGACGTTGAGCGCGGCGATGGCCGCCTCCGCCACCGGCCCGGTCAACGCGTCGGACGGGGTACGGATGCCGCCGGTCAGCACGACGGTCTGGTCCGCGCGCGGGTTCTGGTAGAGCGCGTCGGCGACCGGGATCGAGTTGGTGACCACGGTCAGCCCCCGGACGTCGGCCAGCATGGCGGCGAGCGCGGCGGTGGTGGTGCCCGCGGAGAGGGCGATCGCCATGCCCGGCTCGACCAGCTCGGCCGCCCGTTCGGCGATGGCCCGCTTCTCGGCCTGCTGGCGGATCGACTTCGCCGCGAACCCGGGTTCCTCGGCCGAACCGGGGCCGGCGAGGGTCGCGCCGCCGTGGACCTTGTCGACCAGTCCGCGTTCGGCGAGCACCTCCAGGTCCCGACGGATCGTCATGTCGGACACGCCGAAGCGGCTCACCAGTTGGCTGACGCGGACCCCGCCGCGCTGGCGGATCAGCTCCAGGATGGCGCTCTGCCGTTGCTGGGCGAGCATCAAACCTGCTTCCTACTATTGCTCGTTGCTGAGCGGTTCGGATGTTTCGCTCTCCGCTCGGCGATGGCCGGGCTGGAGTCCTGGACCGGCAGTCTCGTCCGGTGGCGATCGGTCCTGTCCTGCAGGATCTGCCTTACCGCTCGGTGGGGGGTGTGCAGGGCGATGTCGGGGTCGCCTGCTCGCTGCAGGATGTTGATCGCGGCGTTCACGTCGGCCTGCCACACCACCCCGCACGAGGTGCAGTGAAGCCGGTCCCCGTTGCGTCGGCCGAGCCGGCCGCAGCGGTGACAGGTTTGTGAGGTGTAGGCGGCGTTGACGTGCACGAGCGCGGAACCTCTGCGCTCCGACACGTTCGCCAGCGCCTCCGCGGTGACCCCTTTGGTCCACGCGGCGAGGCGCCGGTTGACGTTCTTGCCGAGCCTCTTGCGCCCGGCGAAGCTTCTGGTGAGGTCTTCGGCGATCACGGTGGCGGCCTTGTCGACGACCCGGTGCACGCCGGTGAAGATCTCCGTCCGCACGGTGGCGCGGTGGCGGGCGGCCTGCCGGTCCCGCTTGACCGTGCCGAGGTTGTGGGCCCTGATCCGGTGCGCTTTCGCGTGGTCACCCCGCATCGCGGCGTTGTTCGCTATCGAGCGCAGCTTCGCCCGACGGTGGTTGCGTTCCGTCAGCCGGTCCGATTCGGCGGTCAGCAGCTGGCCGAGGCGGGTGCCGTGGTGGCCCCCGTCGGAGTCGGTGAGGGCTTCGGTATAGCCCTTGTCCACGCCGATGGTCCGGTCGCCGCACGGCCGCTGCGACGATCGCATCTGCGACGCGTCGATCTGGTAGTGCACCTCGACCCGGCCACCGCGCAGGATCAGCCGCAGCGTGCCCGTCGGCGCGACGGTCGTGGGCAGCGGGATCCTGACCATCCGTCGGCGCTCCAGACCAGGAACCGCCAGCCACAACCGGCCGCTCCCGTCAACAACGCTGTTGTGCTGGTCGGCGCGCACCACGATCTGATCGTGCGTCCGGTTTCTGCCACGCTTCCAGTGCTTGCGCATCTGCCGAGCCAGGAAAGGGTCCCCGGCCCACCGATCGGCCTTCAACACGCCCAGCATCCGTGTGCGCTCGGCCGGATCGCTGGTGCGACGGCCGACTGCCCGACTCACCTCAACCTTCGCCGACGCCAGGTTCGCGGCGATATCCCCCATGGCGTCGCGGACGGTTTCCTTCCATGCATTCGCCAGCACACCGAACTGCATGTGCGTGCCGTCGGCCAACCACCGGTCCCGCACCTGCCGGTCCTTCAGCCCGGACCCGACGCCGCCAATCGACCCGTAACGCTGCCACACCTCACTACGAACCCGACCCAACCGCCGCGCCTGCTCCACCAACCCGGCATACTTACCCACATTCAGACCCGTCGAATAAGCGATCCGCGTGACCCTCACCGGTCACCCTCCACAGTCAGATTCACCCGGTCGAGTTCCTTCTTGCCGACCACGATTTCACGGCGCTCTGACAACTCGCGGACCACCGCCACCTCGCCCGCCGGCACCACCAGTTCGCCGTCGCAGCGGCCGCCGCCGAGCAGTTCGACCCCGGTGACCGCGAGCCGGGCGTCGGTGTCGGTGTGGTTGATGGCGAAGAGCCAGCTCCGCTCGCCGGCGCGGCGCCGGACCACCTCGACCCCGGTCGGGGCGTCGACCGGCGGCCGGGCCCCGGAGTCGGCGAGCAGCCTGGCGACCAGCCGGTCGGTGGCCGGGTGGTCGAGCCGGGTGCCGACGTACCAGGCGGCGCCGGTGCGGACCGCGTGCCGGGTCAGCGCGGGCACGCCGGGCAGCGGCCCGTCGGCGTACGACGCGAGCACCTGCGCCCCGGCCGGGTGCAGCCACTCGGTCCACACGTCGGCGGTGGAGCCGTCGTCGAGGGTGACCCGCTCCCCCTCCCGGAGTGGAAAGAACTCCTCGGTACGGATGCCGAGCAGCTCCCGGAACGCGCCGGGGTAACCACCCAGCCGGATGTGGTCGTTCTCGTCGACGATGCCGCTGAAGTACGTGACCAGCGCCGTCCCGCCCCCCTCTACGTACGCCCGCAGCGCGTCGGCGTGGGCGTCGCGGACCAGGTAGAGGGTGGGCACCAGGACGAGCTTGTACCCGGACAGGTCGGCCGACGGGTGCACCACGTCAGCGGTGACCCCGGCCCGCCAGAGCGCGCCGTGCAGGGCGGTGAGCTGGTCGGCGTAGGTGACGTCGACGCTGGGGTGGGAGTCGAGTTCGGCGCCCCACCACGCTTCGTAGTCGACGAGGATCGCGACGTCGGCGTCGACCCGGCTGCCGCGTACCTCGGCGATGGCCTTCAGGTCGGCGCCGAGCCGGCAGACCTCGCGGAACACCTTGGTCTCCGGGCCGGCGTGCGGGACCAGCGCGGAGTGGAACTTCTCCGCGCCGGCCCGGGAGGCCCGCCACTGGAAGAAGAGCACCCCGTCGGCGCCGCGCGCCACGTGGGCCAGGCTGTTGCGGCGCATCTGGCCGGGGGTCTTGGCGACGTTGCGCGGCTGCCAGTTGACCGCGCTGGTGGAGTGCTCCATCAGCAGCCACGGGTCGCCACCGGCGACGCCGCGGGTGTGGTCGGCGGCGAGCGCCAGCCCGACGTGCGCCTCCGGGTCGGCGGCGGTCAGGTAGTGGTCGTTGGCGACCAGGTCCACGTCGGACGCCCAGGAGTGGTAGTCCAGGTACTTGATGCCGGTGCCGATCATGAAGTTGGTGGTGACCGGCTGGGGGGCCAACCGCTTCAGCAGCTCCCGCTCGGCGCGCAACTGGGCCCGCTGCTCGTCCGAGGAGAAGCGCAGGAAGTCCAGCTGCTGGGTGGGGTTGGCGAAGGTCGGCGCGGTGCGCGGCGGGTTGATCTCGTCCCAGTCGTGGTAGCGCTGGCTCCAGAACGCGGTGCCCCAGGCGTCGTTGAGCGTGTCCAGGTCGCCGTAGCGCTCACCCAGCCAGCGGCGGAACGCCGCGGCGCTGACGTCGCAGTAGCAGTGCACGTTGTGGCAGCCCAGCTCGTTGGAGACGTGCCACATCACCACGGCCGGGTGCTCGGCGTAGCGGCGGGCGACCGCCTCCACCAGGGCCAGCGACCGCTCCCGGAAGACCGGAGAGCTGGGGCAGTACGCCTGCCGGCCGCCGGGCCAGAGGACCGCGCCGTCGGCGCGCCGGGGCAGCGTCTCCGGGTACCGGTGGGCCAGCCACGGCGGTGGGCTGGCGGTGGCGGTGGCCAGGTCGACGTTGATCTGCCCCTCGTGCAGGACGTCGAGGGCGCGATCCAGCCAGCCGAAGTCGAACGTCCCGGGCGCGGGCTCCAGCAGTGCCCAGGAGAAGATCCCGACCGAGACCAGGTTGACCCCGGCCCGGCGCATCAGCGCGACGTCCTCGACCCAGGTCGACTCGGGCCACTGCTCCGGGTTGTAGTCGGCCCCGTACCAGATGCCCGCACCCTGCCAGCTCCGCATGACAGGTGAGCGTGCACCCGAAGACCACTCAAGTCAACACTTTCCAACATCGACAGAAATTCCAACGTTTACCTTGTCTCAGCCTTGTCACGACTGGGTTATCGAAGCCTGCCTACCCTCTTGACAGCGCCGCACTGAGGGGTAACTTGACGAGCCACCGGCTGTTTTTGTTCGGACATGTGGAATCACGGTGGGTCGTTAGCGGCCCGCGCGAACACCGATCACCGCCATCACTCACGGCGCTTGGGCGCAGCACCTCTTCCCGCAGGAGGCACAATGTCCCGTCCCCGATCGCAAGCCGAGTACCTCGCCCGGCTCGTACCCCCGTCCGTGGCCGGCCTGAACCGGCGCTCGCTGCTCGCCGGCGCAGCCGGCACCGGCGCGCTGCTGGGCACGGGACTGCTCGCCGGCTGCGGCGGCTCCGACTCCGGTTCTGGTTCGGACTCGAAGACGGTCTCGCTCGGCTCGAACCAGTCGGACCCGAAGCCCAAGGACGTCATCGCGAAGGTGATGGACGGCTTCAAGACGTCGTCCGGCGTGCAGGTCAACATCAACACGGTCGACCACAACACGTTCCAGGAGAACATCAACAACTACCTGCAGGGCAAGCCGGACGACGTCTTCATGTGGTTCGCCGGCTACCGGATGCGCTTCTTCGCTGCCAAGGGCCTGGCCGGAGACGTCAGCGACGTCTGGGGCAAGCTCTCCGGCTACTCCGACGCGTTCAAGAAGGCGTCGACCGGGGACGACGGCAAGCAGTACTTCGTACCGGCCTCGTACTACCCGTGGGCGGTCTTCTACCGCAAGTCGGTCTGGCAGCAGCACGGCTACCAGGTGCCGAAGACGCTGGACGACCTGAACACCCTCGGCGCCCAGATGAAGAAGGACGGCCTCAACCCGATCGCCTTCGCCGACAAGGACGGCTGGCCGGCGATGGGCACCTTCGACATCCTCAACCTGCGAATCAACGGCTACCAGTTCCACATCGACCTGATGGCCGGCAAGGAGGCGTGGACCTCCGACAAGGTGAAGAAGGTCTTCGACACCTGGGCCGGCCTGCTCCCGCTGCACCAGCCGGACGCCCTCGGCCGCACCTGGCAGGAGGCCGCCCAGTCGCTGCAGCAGAAGAAGAGCGGCATGTACCTGCTCGGCCTCTTCGTCGCCCAGCAGTTCAACAACGACGAGCAGGACGACCTGGACTTCTTCACCTTCCCGGAGATCGATTCCACCATCGGGGCGAAGGCCCTGGACGCGCCGATCGACGGCTACATGATGGCCCGCAAGCCGAAGTCCGAGGCGAACGCGAAGAAGCTGCTGGAGTACGTCGGCTCGAAGGACGCGGCGAACATCGTCGTGAAGAGCGACCCGAGCACCCTGGTCGCCAACAACGGCGCCGACACCAGCGGCTACACCGCCCTGCAGAAGAAGGCCGCCGAACTGGTCGGCTCCGCCACCGAGATCGCCCAGTTCCTCGACCGGGACACCCGGCCGGACTTCGCCTCGACCGTGATCATCCCGGCGCTGCAGCAGTTCATCAAGAACCCGAAGGACATCGGCGGGCTGCTGACCAGCGTCGAGAACCAGAAGAAGTCGATCTTCACCAGCTGACGGCGAGAGGGGAAGGACCTGTGTCCGACCTGCCCCTGATCCAAGCGGATCGCGCCGTGCCGCCGCCGGCCACGACCACCTCCAGGGGTGGTCGTGGCCGCCGGCTACGGCTTCTGTCCCGTACCGACCGCGTGGTGATCACGCTGATGGTGCTGGTACCCCTGCTGCTCGTGGTCGGCCTGGTCTGGCTGCCGGCCCTGGCCACCGTGGCGCTCTCCGGGACCAACTGGGACGGCATCGGGCCGCTCAGCGAGATCGACTGGGTGGGCGCCCGCAACTACGACGACGTGGTCAACAACTACCCGCCGTTCATGCCCGCGGTGCAGAACAACCTGCTCTGGCTCGCGGCGCTCTTCGTGGTCGCCACGCCGTTCGGGATGTTCCTCGCCGTCCTGCTCGACAAGGAACTGCGGGGCAGCCGGTTCTACCAGACGGCGCTCTACCTGCCGGTGGTGCTCTCCCTGGCGCTGATCGGTTTCGTCTGGCAGCTCATCTACTCCCGCGACCAGGGCCTGCTCAACGCCGTGCTGGGTGGCGACACCGACTGGTACGGCGATCCGCACGTCAACATCTGGGCGGTGCTGTTCGCCGCCGGGTGGCGGCACGTCGGCTACATCATGCTGCTCTACCTGGCCGGACTGAAGGGCGTCGACCCGTCGCTGCGGGAGGCGGCCGCGGTGGACGGCTCCTCGGAGGCCAGCACCTTCTTCCGGGTGGTCTTCCCGGTGATGCGGCCGATCAACATCATCGTGCTGGTGGTGACGGTGATCGAGTCGCTGCGCGCGTTCGACCTGGTCTGGGTGATCAACAAGGGTCGCAACGGGCTGGAGCTGCTCTCCGCGCTGGTCACCGCGAACGTGGTGGGCGAGGCCAGCCGGATCGGCTTCGGCTCCGCGCTGGCGACCATCATGCTGGTCGTGTCCCTGGTCTTCATCACCCTCTACCTGTTCACCGTGATGCGGGAGGACCGGCGATGAGCACCGCGATCCTGACTCGGAAGCCGGCGGCCACTACGCCCGCTCCCAACCGCCGGCCGCTGCGACCGGCCCGGGTGGTCCTGCACCTCTTCCTGGCCGCGGTGGCGATCGGCTGGCTCTTCCCGATCCTCTGGGCGGTGCTGACCTCGCTGCGGTCCTACGAGTACACCGCCAGCCACGGGTACGTCTCGCTCGGCGGCTGGACCCTGGACAACTACGTCACCGCCTGGAAGACGGCGGAGTTCGGCAAGCACTTCCTCAACTCGGTCTACATCACCGTGCCGGCGGTGCTGCTGACGCTCTTCCTCGCCTCCTGCGTGGCGTTCGTGATCGCCCGGTTCAGCTGGAAGCTCAACATCGTCCTGCTCGGACTCTTCACCGCGGCGAACCTGCTGCCGCAGCAGGCCCTGCTGATCCCGCTCTTCCGGCTCTTCACCCAGGTGCCGTTGCCGGAGTGGATGAGCGACTCCGAGCTGCTCTACGACAGCTACTGGGGACTGATCCTGGTCAACGTCGCCTTCCAGTGCGGCTTCTGCGTCTTCGTGCTGAGCAACTACATGAAGGCGCTGCCGCACGAGCTGTACGAGGCGGCGATGGTCGACGGGGCGAGCGTCTGGCGGCAGTACTGGCAGGTGACCATGCCGCTGTGCCGGCCGGCCCTGGCGGCGCTGGCCACCCTCGAGGTGACCTGGATCTACAACGAGTTCTTCTGGGCCACCGTGCTGATGCGCACCGGCGACAAGTTCCCGGTGACCAGCTCGCTGAACAACCTGCGCGGCGAGTTCTTCACCGACAACAACCTGGTCTCGGCCGGTTCGGTGCTGGTCGCGATCCCGACCCTGGTGATCTTCTTCCTGCTCCAGAAGCAGTTCGTCCGGGGCCTGACCCTGGGAGCCAGCAAGGGATGACGATCGTCCACCTGCGCCGCGGCCGGACCAGCCTGGTGCTCGACGGCCGCGGTCCGGGCCTGCCCCGGATCGTGCACTGGGGCGCCGACCTGGGCCCGCTCGACCGCGCCGAGCTGGCCGCCGTGGTCGACGCGACCATTCCGCCGGTGGTGCCGAGCAGCTTCGACGCGCCGACCGTACTGTCGCTACTGCCCGAGGCGAGCGCCGGCTGGAGCGGCCGGCCCGGGCTGGCCGGTCACCGCGACGGGCGGGACTGGTCCACGGCCTTCCGCCTCGACGGGCTCGACGTGTCCGACGGCGGCCCCGACCCGGGCCGCGTGGCCGCGCGCGGCGAGGCGGTGGGCGTACCCGAGGAGGACGGTGACCACGACGGCGCCGGCGCGGCGCGGCTGACCGTGCGGGCGTCGGACCCCGGCGCAGCGCTGTCGCTCACCGTCGAGCTCACCCTCGACCCGACCGGGTTGCTGATGCTGCGGCACCGGCTGCGCAACGACGGCGACCGGGCCTACGAGGTACGGGAGCTGACGCCGGTGCTGCCGGTGCCGGCGGTCGCCACCGAGCTGCTGGACCTCACCGGCCGCTGGTGCCGGGAACGGTCCCCGCAGCGGCACCCGTGGCCGATGGGCGCCTGGGTGCGCGAGGGCCGGCACGGGCGGACCGGGCACGACGCCACGCTGCTGCTGATCGCCGGCACGGCCGGCTTCGGCTTCGGCCACGGCGAGGTCTGGGCGGTGCACACCGCATGGAGCGGCGACCACGTCACCGTGGCCGAACGCCGCCCCACCGGCGAGGCCACCCTGGGTGGCGGTGAGCTGCTCACTCCGGGCGAGATCGTGCTCGGCCGCGGCGAGGAGTACGGCACTCCCCTGCTCTACGCGCTCTGGTCCGACGCCGGGCTGGACGGGCTCAGCGACGTGCTGCACACCCACCTGCGGGCCCGACCGAAACACCCGCGTACGCCCCGGCCGGTCACCCTCAACGTCTGGGAGGCGGTCTACTTCGACCACGACCTGGACCGGCTCAAGGGCCTCGCCGACCGAGCGGCCGAGGTGGGCGTGGAACGGTTCGTGCTCGACGACGGCTGGTTCCGGGGACGGCGGCACGACCGGGCCGGGCTCGGCGACTGGTGGGTCGACGACGACGTCTGGCCGGACGGGCTGCAACCGCTGATCGACCACGTCCGCGGGCACGGGATGCAGTTCGGGCTCTGGGTCGAGCCGGAGATGGTCAACCCCGACTCCGACCTGTACCGGGCGCACCCGGACTGGGTGCTTCAGACACCCGGCCGGCTGCCGCCCGAGTGGCGGCACCAGCAGGTGCTCGACCTCGCCCACCCGGAGGCGTACGCGCACCTGCTCGAACGGCTGGACGCGGTGCTCAGCGAGCACGAAGGCATCGCGTACCTGAAGTGGGACCACAATCGCGACCTCACGGAGGCCGGCCACCGGGGCCGGCCCGGGGTGCACGCCCAGACCGTGGCGGTCTACCGGCTGCTCGACGAGCTGCGCCGCCGACACCCCGAGGTGGAGATCGAGAGCTGCTCCTCCGGCGGCGCCCGGGTCGACCTGGAGATCCTGCACCGCACCGACCGGGTCTGGGCCAGCGACTGCAACGACGCCCTGGAACGGCTCGCCATCCAGCGCTGGACCGGGCTGCTGCTCCCACCCGAGCTGATCGGCACCCACATCGGACCGGAGCGCTCGCACACCACCCACCGGGTGCACGACCTCGGCTTCCGGGCCACGACCGCGCTCTTCGGCCACCACGGCATCGAGTGGGACATCGGCGCGATCACCGCGTCCGAACGCGCCGAACTCGCCGCCTGGGTCACGCTGCACAAGCGGCTGCGCCCGCTGCTGCACTCCGGCCGGGTCGTCCGGGTCGACCACCCGGACCCGGCCGTGCAGGCGCACGGCGTGGTCGCCCACGACCGCTCCCACGCGGTGTACGCGATCTCCCGGCTGACCACCTCGGTGGCGCAGGTGCCGGGGATGGTCCGGCTACCCGGCCTGGATCCGCAGCGGCGATACGTCGTGCGGCCGGCGGCCGGGGTGCCGGAGCCGGCGGTGCTGCAGATGACCGAGCCGGGCTGGCTGGTCAAGGGCGAGGCGACGTTGAGCGGGGCGGTGCTCGGCTCGGTCGGCGTGCAGATGCCGGCCCTGCATCCCGAGCAGGCGCTGGTGCTGGAGGTGACCCCCGCGTCCTAGCAGGCAGGGAGCCTGCGCGACTCGCGAGCGGTCGCGCACTACCGGGCGGCGGTCGGCGGCACGACCAGCCTGCCCGGGCAGCACCATCTGCGGATGCGGGCCGCCCGGCTGGCCGGCGGAGGCTAGGAGGTTTTTGTCTCAAGCCGTTCTTTCAGGTTCCGGTAGCTTGCGGGCGCCCCCTTCGCTGCCATCCCCCGAACCATCGGCACGAGGGCCGCGCCGAGCCCGTGTCCTTCAAAGTCGAGTGCGAACGTCACCCGCGACCGGGCGCCGTCGTCGAGAGGTTCGACATTGATGGTCACGTTGGGCCTGATCGGTCCGTCGACACCGTGCACGGCCCAGCGCCTGGGGGGACTGCTCTCCGTCACCTCCTGCGTCATGGTGCGCTCGACACCACCGATCCGGCGAGTCGTCGTGAACCTTGAGCCCACGACCGGCGGACCAGCTGCCTCTGCGCGCACCACGTCGTCCTGCCACTCGGCGAACCGGGAGGGGTCGGTGACATACGCGAACACCTCGTCTGGCGGCCGAGCGATCTCGATATTGGACACGATTGCTGCCATGGCTTCTCCTCGGCGCGGGTAGTGATGAGGATGTCTGTTCGCATCGCTATTACACACCTGGCGTCAGGATGTGACGGTGGAGGAGCGCGAACTTGCTGACGCAGCGATCCGAGGCCGAATCTGATTGCTGTACGTCTACGGCGGGATGATCTTTACCCGCGGCCATCGCCTGCTCGGCTCGTGGCGAGCTAGGCGGGCTCGTGACAGCTCGACGGTGACTCGTCGTGGGTTGCGCCGCCATATGCCATTGAGCAGGTCGTCCAGCCCGAACGGTGCGCAGACCTGCAGTGTCGCGGCAGGATCGAGACGCACCGCCACCGAGGTAGCGGTTTCGGGCCAGGTGGCTATGGCAGCGGCTGTGGAGCGAAGCGCATCAACTGGTGCAGTATCGAACACGTGCTCGTACCAGGTATGCACGGCGGCTTGGTTGGTGGCCTCCCACGGGACGGCCGGCTCGCGGTGCCTCAGAAGCTCGGTCGCCGCAACGTCATTGCTGTGGGTGAGATCGGTCGGGTCGAAGAATGCGACGTCGACGTCCCGAACGTCCTGCGGGTCGAAGCCGCCCCCGTACCGCTGTCCCCACACCAGATCTCGAAGAGCTCCCGCTCCGACCCATGCGTCCGGTAGACCAGCATCCCTGACGGCGGTCAGCACGTTGAGAAACCACGCGGATGAAGCGATCAGTTCCGCCAGTTCCGTTGCCTGTGGACCGCCTGGCTCAGTCTTTCGGATCATCGACGTAGTGGCCCCCGTCGGTGCTCCTCGTTCCAGACGTCCAAAGCGGACCTTGGCTGATTCATCGAGTCACTGTGCCGGCCACGGGGTGTCAGGAGCAACAGCGCTGTGGTTTCCGGCTCGCCGATGTGCGGGTACGGACCGCGGTATGGCAGATCGACCGTGACCCGGCGGGGCACCCGTTCTGACTGTTTCTCTAAGCTGCCGACGCCCAAGAACGGCCTCGAGCGCGGCCGGGCGTTCTGGGAATGAACCAGCGGCCTCGACGCTCGGAACGTCGCGCTCCCTCCGCTGAGCTACGAGGGCATGGTGCGGGCGGAGGGATTCGAACCGTTTCCTCTCATGATGCTTTGGTAAGCATCTGATCGGATGTCCCGCCTTGCGGTGGGACGGTCCCGGTCTTGCCCGCTGTGGCGGTGCCGGGTTGACGTTTCACAGCCACCGGCCCGGCTCGGCGGGTCTTACGGTCGGCTCCACGTCCAGCCACCGGGCCACTCCCGGCGGCGCTCGCCTGGGCCGCGAGTGCGGCGAGGTTGCGTGCGGCGTTGACGTCCCGGTCCAGGGTCAGGCCACACGTGGTGCAGGTGTAGGTGCGCTCGGACAGGGCCAGCTTGGCTTTCACCGCGCCGCAGCCCGAGCAGGTCTTCGAGGACGGATACCAGCGGTCGGCCACCACCAGCCGCCCGCCGTTCCATGAGGTTTTGTATCCGAGTTGCCGGCGTAGTTCGGCGAACCCGGCGTCGGCGATGCGCCGAGCCAACCTGCGGTTGCGCAGCATCCCGACCACGTTGAGGTCTTCGACCAGGATGGTGCCGTACTCGCGGGCGAGCCGGGTGGTCAGCTTGTGCAGGCCGTCGCGGCGCAGGTTTGCCACCCGGGCGTGCGCCCGGCCGAGCTGGCCGCGCGCCCGCTCCCACCGCCTCGACGCACGCCGGCCGGTGCGCCGGTCCGGGCCGACCCGGCGAGAGACGCGCCGGGCCAGACGCCGCAACCGACGGGCGGCGGCGTCGAGATGGCGTGGGTTGGGCTCCACCTCACCGGTGGACAGCACGGCCAGATGCTTGACGCCCAGGTCCACGCCGACCACCACGTGCGGCTGCTCGGGAGTGCGTGCGGCGCGGTCGACTTCGACGCAGAACGCCACGAACCACCGGCCACCCTCGCGGCGCACCGTCGCCGACACGATCCGCGCCGTGGCCGCCTCCAGCCGGCGGGCGAGCTTGCGAGCCGACTCGTGCAACTTCAACCGGCCGAGCCGCGGCAACACCACATGCTTACGGTCGGGTTCGACGCGGATGGCGCCGGTGGTGAACCGCACCGACGGGGTGCACCGGCGCCGGGACTTGAACCGGGGGAACCCCACCGGCCGCCCGGCGCGTTTGCCGCTACGGGAGTCGGACCAGTTCTTCAACGCCCGGGCCAGCGGGTCCAGGCCGGTATTGAACGCCTCCTTCGAGCACTCCCGCCACCACGGCGCCACCACAGGCTTCGCCTGATTCCACGCCCTACGCAAAGCCGGCAGCGACCAGCCCTGCGTCGGGGTCAGGTCCGCCTCGTCGATGCCGTAAGAGCGTTCGGCGGCCCGCTGATCCATCACCGCCTTCACCCGGGCCAGCGCCCAGTTGTGCGCCACCCGCGCCGCCCCCGCATGCGCGAGCACCGCCCGCTCCTGCCTCGCGGTCAGGTCCAACGCGAACCGGTACGCCTGCACCACACTCAACCGCTCCCGGTGCGCCACGCCGAGCACGATAACCACCCAGTACGACAATCACCCGCAACCACCAACGCCACAACCCCCACGGCACCCGCACCGCCGACCATCGGATCCCTGTCGCGATGCACCACCGACACCGCAAGCCACTCTTCCAAGGAACGCCTACTCAACCGGCAACAGTTGACACCCCCCGGGTTACAGCCGGCCCCGACTCTCCAACTTCGGCGCACCCGCATGGTGACCCGTGTGCCAGGTCGAGCTACACGGGCATGGCGGAGAGGGTGGGATTCGAACCCACGAGGGGGCGACCCCTGCGCCGCTTCCAACGGCGCTTCCGTAGCCAGCCGGCCTCTCCGTGGCTTCGGCACCTGGGCTCGAACCAGGACGGGCGGCTCAACAGGCCGCTGGGCTGCCCAATCACCCAATGCCGAATGGTCGTGCTTGGCGGAGACGGGGCCAGTCGAACGCCCACGGGGTATTACCCCCAACGGCTTTCAAGACCGCGGCCGGCGCCGATCGGCTGGCGTCTCCGTGGTCGGGATGGCCGGATTTGAACCGACGGCCCCTTGATGCGATGAAGAGGCGGGGCCTCGCCTCCCCGTGACAGTCACCCAGTTGCGATGTTCGCTTGGGCTGTCTACGTCCACCACGACGATGGAGGCCCCTATGGATGAGTATGACGGCAAGCAGATCGTCGGTATCGATCTGCATCGGCGGCGCACGGTGATCGTGCGGATGACGCAGGCCGGGGAGCGCCTCGAGACGGTGCGGATTGACAACGATCCGCTGACGTTGGGGTTGGAGATCGCGAAGGCCGGTGAAGCACCCGAGGTGGTGTTGGAGGCGACCTACGGCTGGTACTGGGCGGTCGACGTGCTCCAGGACGCCGGCGCGGTCGTGCATCTGGCCCACCCGTTGGGTGTGAAAGGGTTCGCCTATCGGCGGGTCAAAAACGATGTGCGCGATGCGGCTGATCTGGCTGACCTGTTGCGTATGGGCCGGTTGCCGGAGGCGTAGATCGCGCCGCCGGCGGTACGGGAGCTGCGGGAAGCGGTGCGTCATCGCAGCAAACTTGTCGCGTTGCGGTCCGGACTCAAAGCGCAGGTCCATGCGGTGCTCGGCAAGCAGGGCGTCACGGTGCCGATGTCGGATCTGTTCGGCAAGGCGGGCGGGAAGCTCCTCGATGATCTGCATCTGGACCCGGCCTACCACGCACGGATCGTGTCGCTGCGCAGGCTGATCGAGGCCCTTGACTTCGAGATCGACGTGGTCGCTCGGCGCACCGCAGCGAAACTCGCCGCCCATCCGGGATACCGTGCGGTGCAGGCCATCGACGGTGTCGGCCCGGTGTTAGCGGCGATCTTCGTTGCCGAGATCGGCGACGTCAGCCGTTTCCACCGCCCGCAGCAGCTGTGCTCCTGGGCTGGGCTGACCCCACGCCACCGAGAGTCCGACACCACCGTGCACCGGGGCCAGATCACCAAACAAGGCAGTCCCCTGCTGCGCTGGGCTGCGATCGAGGCGGTGCAACGGCTCAGCCGCGGCCCGATCGGCGCGACTCGGGTCCGGGTCGCGGCCCGCCGGGGATCCAACATTGGCAAGGTCGCCGCCGGCCGAAAACTTCTCTCGCTGGTGTTCTACGGGCTGCGCGACGGGCACATCCGCGCCCTGCGCACCCGACCGGCGTGAGCCAGATCGGGACACAGCCAGGACCCGAGGTCGCTTGGGGGTCTGACCCTCCCGAACGCGGGACGCGGTCGAGCGTTACTTCATTGACCCGGCCCTGGCTGTGGCCGCACCACTCCATGCCGCGCACCGCGGCGAAGGGATGACCGGCAACCGGATCCCAACCGGCATGCCGTAGATCCATTTCGGACCTTGGAGAAGGCGGCCCACACAACTTCATAGCCTGCTCCCGGCGCCGCCATCGTGCGATCGTCTCGGGATCGGCGTCAAGGCCACGCCCGCTACGCGGGTCGACCTAAAGGTCGAGCCTGGACCCCGACCCCTCACGCACCGATCCGGAAATCAGCCATAAACCGGTCACAACCGGTCCAGCGTCCGCGCTTGACACGACCCCACCTCTTCAGGGATGACCCCCAGTCAAGTGCGCTACCAAGCTGCGCCACATCCCGATGCGTACCCCTGAGAGGATTCGAACCTCCGACACACGGATCCGTAGTCCGATGCTCTATCCGCTGAGCTACAGGGGCATGGTCAACGTCCGCCGGACGGCGCACGTGGCGGAAGAGGCAGGATTCGAACCTGCGACGGGTTAGCCCGCTCCTCCTTAGCAGGGAGGTGCCTTAGACCGCTCGGCCACCCTTCCGTGGCGCCCCGTACCGGACTTGAACCGGCGACCTCTGCCGTGACAGGGCAGCGCTCTCACCGTGCTGAGCTAACGGAGCATGGTCCATTCGTCAGGACTTGCCAATTTGAGAGCGGCTACCGGGCCTCGAACCCGGGACCTCCACCTTGGGAAGGTGGCGCTCTACCAACTGAGCTACAACCGCATGGAATCGTAAAGCCTCCGGGGTGAACAACAGATCCATGGTCAGAGGAATTCCGACCGGCTCACCAAAAATTACTGGACATTCGGCGCAAGATCGCCAGGCTTGGAGTGCTCCTTCACGCACCAGTTGCGCACCCATGTAGACGGCAAGGACACCGCTGCGCCCTCGAACTTCCGCGCGAATCTCCCGCCGCTGGATCGGGCACGGCCAAGCGCGTCGCATCCACTGCGGGTCCAGATCGGCAGCACCGGTCCGTAGGTGGTCACTCTGTTCCGGCTGGGCGGAAGCGGACACCAGGGTTGACCCCCGGCCGGCCGGGTATCCGGTGACGATCCGCCCGGAAGGAGAACGCCATGGTCAACGTCGGCTACACCCTCATGTGCGAACAGGCCGGCCCGAAGCAACTGGTCGACCACGCCGTACGCGCCGAGGCCGCCGGCTTCGACCACCTGGTGATGTCCGACCACTACTACCCCTGGCTGGACTCACAGGGCCACGCCCCGTACGCCTGGTCGGTGCTGGGCGCGGTTGCCCACGCCACCAGCCGGGTGGATTTGATGTCCTTCGTGACCTGCCCGATCCGCCGCTACCACCCAGCGGTCGTGGCGCAGAAGGCCAGCACGATCGGGGTGCTCTCGGATGGCCGGTTCACCCTCGGCCTCGGCGCCGGGGAGAACCTCAACGAGCACGTGGTCGGCGGCTGGCCGCACGTGCAGCAACGGCACGAGATGTTCGAGGAGGCGCTCCAGATCATCCGGCCGCTGCTCAACGGCGAGACGCTGACCTTCTCCGGCAACCACTTCGACGTCCCCGACGCATACGTCTGGGACCGGCCGGACCGCCCCGTCCCGATGGCCGTCGCCGCCTCCGGCCGGCAGTCCGCCACCCTCGCCGCCGAGTACGCCGACGGCATGATCGCCACCGACCCGCTTCCGCACCTCGTCGAGATGTACGAGGAGGCCGGCGGCGCGGGCCGTCCCCGCTACGGGCAGGTGGCCATCTGCTACGGCCCGGACGAGGCCGAGTGCCGCAAGATCGTGCACGACCAGTTCCGCTGGTTCGGCCTGGGCTGGAAGGTCAACGCCGACCTGCCCGACCCGGACGCGTTCGCCGCCGCCACCCAGTTCGTCCGCGAGGAGGACGTCGCCCAGGGCATCTCCTGCGGTCCGGACGTCGACAAGCACGTCGAGGCGTTCAAGAAGTTCGTCGACGCCGGCTTCACCCACGTGGCGCTCGTGCAGGTGGGCGCCGAGGGCCAGCCGGTGTTCCTCGACTGGGCGCAGGAGGAACTGCTCCCCCGGCTGCGCGAGCTGTGATCCTTCCGCCGCCGGGGACGTCCCGGGGTGCGGTACGGCCGTCGCCACCGGGCCGCTTCGGCCTGACCGAGCTGCGCCTCGCCCTCGCGGCGCCCCGGCCCGCCGCCGGCCTGACCAGTGAGTGGCGGCTCGTCGCCGGGCTGCGTACGCACACCCGACGGTCGGCCGACCCGGGCAGCGGTGCGCTGCCGATGGTGCTGGTGCACGGCCTGGCCGTCTCGCACCGCTACCTCACCCCGCTCGCCCTCACCCTCTCGGCCACCCACCCGGTGTACGTGCCGGACCTGCCCGGCTTCGGGCTGACCGAGCGCCCCCGCAGCGCGTACGACGTGTCCGCGCACGCCGCGCACCTGGCCGCCTGGCTGGAGGCGTACCGGCTGGCGCCGGTCTGTCTGGTCGGGCACTCGTTCGGGGCGGAGGTGGCGGCGGCGCTCGCCGCCCGCCGTCCCGATCTGGTCCGCGCCCTGGTGGTGGCCGGCCCGACCAGCGATCCGGCCGCCCGCTCCCGCCGGCACCAGTTCGGCCGGTTCCTGGTGGACACCCTGCGGGAGGCCAAGTTGCAGACACCGATCCTGCTGCGCGACGTCTGGGACGCCCGCCCGTGGCGGGTCTTCGCGATGCTGTCCCACTCGGTGCACAACGCGATCGAGGCAGACCTGGTGCGGGTCACCGTGCCCACGCTCGTGCTGGCCGGCGGCCGCGACCCGGTGGTCCCGCCGGCCTGGCGGGAGCAGGCCGCCCGGCTCGCCCCTGACGGCCGCGCGGTGACCGTGCCGGGTGCCGCGCACAACGTCGCCACCACCGCCCCGGCGCAGGCCGCCGACGCGATCCGGGTCCTGCTGGCGCCCGCCCTCAGAAGGTAGGAACCATGCGCATCGGCAACACGGAGATCCGCCCGCTCGGCGGTGGCCTCGGCTGCCTGCTGATGATCCTCTTCTCGATCCTCGCCTCGGTCGTCCTGACCGTCCTGCTCAACCTCCTCCTCTAACCCCGCCCGCGGGCGCGGCTTACCGGACCGCAGTTTCATTAGCGCAGTTCGAGCGTGAGTAGCGGCTCAGCAAACACGGGCGCTGGTGCGCCGGGGTCTGCGGCAACAGCCTCCTCCAGTCGGCGGAAGCCGGTCTCCAGTTCGTCGGGACTGAGCTGCGCGAAGAACGAGAGGGTGCGCAGGCGCAGCCGTTCGAGCATGTCGCCGCAGGTGCCGGGGGACGGCTCGGTGACCGTGCCGAAGCTGGCAACGCGCCAGCCGACCGACGTGAACGTCGCGATGACCTCGTGCAGCGGCTGAAACAGCGAGGCGTCCACCTCGTAACCGCGAGGGAAGTACTCCAGCCACCACGGCCGGGGATGGTGGTCGCTGAAATTCGCGCGCAGTAGCAGCCGCCCGCCGGGCCTGAGCACCCTGGCCAACTCCCGGGCTGCCCGGGGCTTGTCCTGGACGTGGTGCCAGGACAAGAACATGAGAGCGTAGTCGGCGCTGCCGGACGGCACTGGCATGTCCTCGGCGGTGCCTGCCAGATACCGCACACCGGGATGCTGGGAGTGCGTCTGCGCAACCTCGCGCATGCGGACCGACGGCTCGACGCCGGTGACTGGCCCGAACGCTTGTGCCAGCGCGGGGGTGAACCTGCCGGTCCCTGAGCCGACGTCCAGCCCCGCCAGCGGACGCCGCTCGGGCAGCACGGCTTCAAAGGCGCTTATCCATACATGCAGTTGCCGCTGGGTGAGCGCGCGGCCGCGCGCGTAGTCCTGGTACTGCTCGGTGTCGTAGTCGATCGACCTCATCGCCGCTCCCGCGTTGGCCGGGCGACCGCAAGCGCCGTCCCGATATATCATGCCGATACATCGGGACGATATTCGTCGTCGCGTCACCCCGCAAGGTCCCTGTGCGACCGGAGCTTCACCCACGACCTGCTCGACAAGATCTGCGGGCTACTGGGCCGCGGCGCGGCGCGGGGGGCGGACGACGAGTGGGTCAGCGGCGGAGACCGAGGGCCTTGAGGATCTCGCGGGAGGTCAGGCGGACCGGGTCGAGGACGGCGCGGCCGGTCCACTGGCGGGCCGGCACGATGGTCGCCCGCCAGGCGGCTCGGCTCCCGCGGGCCACCCGCCGGGTGGTGTGCCGCCAGGCCGAACGGACCGCCCGGGCGAGCGGCAGCGCGGTGTGCTTCCAGGACCAGCGGACCGCTCGGCCGAGCGGCACCGCGGTGTGCCGCCAGAGCCACCGCAGGGCCAGCCCGACCGGACGCAGCAGCATCCGGTAGAAGAGGTGGAGCAGCCGCCCGGCGAGCCGCCACGCGGAGACGACCGCGTCGACCAGGAGCCGGCCCACGAACCGGGCGGACACCAGCAACGCCCGGCCGACCGCGGCGAACCCGGCGACCAGCGCCCATGCCACGGCCCCGATCCCGGCGGCCAGCGCCCTGGCGATGGCCCCGAGCCCGTGGAGCAGGGCGTGACCGACGATCCCCAGCCCGCGCAGCAGCGCGCGGCCGGCCGGGGCGAGCGCCCGGCCCAGCCACGCCAACGGCCGGACGATCAGGTTCCGGACCAGCCAGGACAGCGGCAGCCAGACCAGGTTGCGCGCCACCCAGACCAGCGGACGCCACACCACGTACCGCGCCACCCAGGCCACGCCCCGGGCGATCCACACCAGCGGCGTCCACACCAACGTCCGGGCCGCCCAGACCAGCGGACGCCAGATTAGGCGCACCGCCACCCACGCCACCCCGCGCGCCAGCCACACCGCCGGCGTCCAGACGAGCGTCCGGGCCACCCAGACCAGCGGAGCCCAGAGCAGGGTGCGGGCCGCCCAGGCGAGCGGCAGCAGCAGCCACCGGCGCAGCAACCGGCCGGCCGGGGTGAGCAGGTACCGGTCGATCAGCCGGGGGGCGGCGGTGGCGAGCTCCCAGAGCAGGCGTACCGGAAGCACCACCACCAGGGCGACGCCCCGGGCGACGGCCGCGACCAGCGGCGGCGGCTCCCCCGCCGGGTCCCGGCGGGGCGGCAGGGACCGCGCGTCGTGCGGACCGGGACGAAGCTCCGCCGGGCGGTGCGGCTCGGACGGTCGGAGGGTGGGCGTGCCGGTCACGGGGCCACGGTAGTGAGCCCGGACAACCACCGCCGCACCGCTCAGCCGGGCGTCAGCTCCAGCTCCCCGACCACCGGGTAGTGGTCGGAGGCCCGGTCCGCCTCCCCGCCCCGGACCACCCGGACCCGTCGGGTCACCGCCGCGACCGCGGGCGTCCCGAGCAGGTAGTCCAGGCGCATCGGGGCGAACTCCGCACCGCCGTGCCGGGTCGGCACGGTGAACCCGGCCGCTTCGGACCCGCCGCCCGCCGGATAGAGGTCGACCAGGCCGGCGGAGAGCAGCCGGGACACCGCGCGGGTGTCGACGGTACGTCCGTCGCGGCGCAGGTGTCGGCGTCGGTAGGGGATCGACAGGCCGGCCAGCCGCTCGGTGTGATCGATTGTCGGGTCCAGTGTGTTCAGGTCACCGGCGAGCAGCGCCAGCTCGCCACCGGACCGGCGCAGGTCAGCGGCCAGCCAGTCGGCCTCCATTCGCCGCCGCCCACCCGTGTACGGGTTGAGGTGGGTGCTGAACACGGTTAACGGTCCGGCTGCGGTGCCGACCACCACCCGGGCGGCGGCGTGGTGGAACGGCCGGCGGACGCGGCCGGCGTGGAGCACCCGCCACGGCGCGCGGACCAGCACCGCGACCGGCTGCCCGACACAGGTTCGGGCCAGGTGGGGCACCATCCCCACCCGGCCCGCCACCTCGGCCAGCAGCCCGCCCCGGTCGAAGTCGCGCAGCTCCTGCAGGGCCAGCACGTCCGGCCGCTGCTCGGTGACCACGGCGACCACCCGGTCCAGCCGGTCGGGGCCGCCCCGCTCCCGACCGCCGGTCCGGATGTTCCAGGTCATCACCCGCAGCATCGGCGCCGGTCAGTCCTCCCGCGCCTTGGCCAGCTCGTCGTCCAGCTCGTGGACCTGCTCCGCCTTGATGGCCGGCTGGTTGCCCTCGCGCAGGTCGGCGTTCGGCCGGACCACCCAATAGAGCAGCGACATCCAGAGCGCACCGAGCAGGATCGCGCCCATGAAGTCGGTCGGGTGGTGCATGCCCCGGTACATCCGGGAGATGGCGACACCGACCGGCATGATCACGACCATCGCCACGAAGATCCAGCGCCACCAGCGATCCGTACGGGGGAAGACGATCAGGGCGATCGCCGTCCACAGGCAGATCGTCGCGGCGATGTGCCCGGAGGGGAAGGACGAGGTGGGCATGTGGCCGTCCAGGTTCTCCACCGGCGGGCGGGGACGCTCGACCAGCCGGGCGGAGGCGAGGAAGAGGCTCAGCTCGCCGAACATCGCCAGCACCACGAAGAGCACCGGCCGCCACCGCTTCCAGACCGCCAGCACCAGCGGGCAGAAGACCAGCGAGACCAGCAGGATCGCGTGGGTGTCGCCGAACTTGCTCCACCACCAGCTCAGCTCGGTGAGGGTGTCGGTGTGCCGGGCGGCGAACCAGCGCGGAACCTCGGTGTCCACGGTGTCGAGGAAGGTGCCCTTGGCGTGGTAGCTGACGAACATCCCGAAGCCGTAGAGGGCACCGAAGACGATGACCCAGCCGACCACCAGTTCGGCGACGGAGGAGCGCGGGTGCTCCAGCACGTGCTCCTCGGCCGGGGCGGGCTTGATCTCCTCGCCCGCCTCCGGCTCCAGGCCCTCGGTGATCGGCGGCACCGGGCGGCCGCGCTCCCGGCGCCACAGCCGGAAGGCGTACGCGGTGACGCCCAGCCAGGCCGCGCCGAGCAGCCAGCCGCCCAGCACGTCGGAGACGAAGTGCACGCCCAGCGCGATCCGGGTCAGGCCGATCAGCACCACCAGCACGGCCACCAGCGCGATCGCCGGCTTGCGCCAGCGGGGCCGCATGGCGGGCAGGAAGACCAGCAGCAACGCGCCGTACGCGACGAACGAGCCGAGCGCGTGACCACTGGGGAAGCTGTTGCCGGGAGCGTGGGTGATCGGCACGTCCACCACCGGGCGCAGCCGGCCGACCAGGGCCTTGAGCGACGGGTCGAGGATCAGCCCGCCCACCCCGGCGATGATCAGGTAGACCGCCAGCCGGGACTGGCGGCGGATCAGCAGGCTGACCACCGCGATGGTGATCAGCCAGATCAGCACCGGCCGGCCGCCCAGGTCGGTGATCGCCTGGAGCACGGTGACCAGCGGGTGGTGTGGCGCGACGAGGCCATTGAACCACTCGGCAACCTCGTGGTCGGCGTGGTAGAGCGGGCCCCAGTGGAACCGTACGAGCATCAGCAGCAGGCCGAACCCGACGCCGGCGCCGGCGACGACCACCAGCCCTGCGATGCTGCGTTCGGCGAAATGGCCGAGCGGCCGTCGCGTCGTCTCCTTGACCGCGGTCACCCCGCACCTCCCTTGTCCTCTGGCGAGGCGCTGTACCCGATCCGCGTCGCGCGTACACCGGGTGGCCGCGCGCCGGCTCAGAGCGCGGTCATGTCCCCGCTGTCGACGACCTCGGTCCGCTCGTCCTCCGGCTCCCAGAGGTCGGGCTGGGCCGGCTCCTCCACGCCGATCCGCATCGCCTCCAACTGGGCGGCGAAGGCGAGCCCGCCGAAGAGCGCCATGCCGGTCAGGTTGGCCCAGATCAGCAGGGCCATCATCCCGGTGAGCGCCCCGTAGGTCTGCCCGAAGCCGCCGCTGAACTTGACGTACGCGGCGAGCAGCAGGCTGGCCAGCCACCAGAGCGCGGTGCCGATGCCGGCGCCGATGACGAGCCAGGAGAGGCCGGGCTGGCGGCGTCGGGGGGCGTGCCGGAAGAGCAACGCCACGGCCAGCACGGTCAGTCCCAGGCTGAGCGGCCAGCGAATCACGTCCCAGGCGGCGTGGGCGAAGCCGCCCCACTCGTAGTGCCGCTGCACGGACTCGCCCATCGCCTTGCCGCCGACCAGGATCAGGAAGCCGGTCAGCGCGGGGACGCCGGCGGTCAGCGCGAGGACGGCCGCGCGGAGGTACTTGGCCAGAGCCGGGCGGTCCCGCTCCACGCCGTAGATCCGGTTGGCGCCCCGCTCGATCTGCGCCATGGCGGTGGTGAGCGCGACCAGGCCGGTCAGCAGACCGAGGGTCAGCGCCAGCTCGCCGGCGCGTTCGGTGTGCTGGCCGTCGGCGAGGAGTTCCTGCACGACCGATTCGCTCTGGCCCGGGGTGAGCGCCAGCACGGTGTCGGCGACCACCCGGCCGCCCTCCTCGACGCCCAGGTCGGTGATCAGACCGGTGAGCGCGATGAGGAACGGCACGACCGCCAGGCAGAGTTGCAGCGCGAATGCCCGGGAGTGGCTGAACCCGTCGCCGTAGCGGAACCGGATGAAGGCGTCCCGCAGCAGGCACCAGCCGCCGTGCCGGCGCAGGGTGCGCCAGGCGTCGTCGGCGGAAAGCTCCTCCGCCGCCATCAGCCGGGTCTCCGGCACCATCTTGGTGCTACTCACGCCGGGCGTCCTCGACCAGCCGCTCGCCGCGCTCGGCCGCCGCGTCGGCGTCCACCGACAGGTCGGGGTGGCGCTCCGGCCGCGGTACGCAGAGCCAGAGCGACTCGGGCCGGATCTCGGCCTTCAGCGCGCGACCGGGCTCGATGAGGTCCCCGTCGAGCTGGCGGGGCTGGGCCCGGTTGCTGACGATCTCGACCTTCCGGGCCCGGAAGACCTCCATCCGGGGCACGCTGCCCCGGCGGCGGATCAGCGCCCAGCCCATCGCCAGCCAGTGCCTCAGCGTCCGCGGGGTCAGCACCGCCACGTCGAGCCAGCCGTCGTCGGGTTCGGCGTCCGTGAGCAGCCGTA
The DNA here is from genome assembly GCF_003857015.1 of Micromonospora globispora. GTDB lineage: Bacteria > Actinomycetota > Actinomycetes > Mycobacteriales > Micromonosporaceae > Micromonospora > Micromonospora globispora. Next base: position 31,485 of record NZ_QGGF01000548.1, read on the forward strand.
CGCCGCCCTGGAGGCGGCCCACGTTGGCGACCAGGACCGAGCGGGCCCGGCGGCGCAGCGGCGGCTGGTCGTCGATCCGGAGCGAGACCCGCATCGGCCGGTCCCGCAGGTGCTTCGCGGCCCCCATGATGTACGCCGGCCAGCCGATCCGCTTCTTGGTCGTCTCCGAGGTGGAGTCGAGCATCTGGGCGTCGAAGCCCATCCCGGCCATCACCGCGAAGCACTGATCGTCGACCACGCCGACGTCCAGGCGGCGCATCCCGCGCTCGACGGCCACCTCGAGGCCGGCCGCGAGATCGTTGGAGAGGCCGAGGTTGGCGGCGAGCAGGTTGCCGGTGCCCTGCGGCAGCACCGCGAGCGCGACGTCGCTGCCGGCGAGTGCGGTGACGCAGGCCATCACGGTGCCGTCGCCGCCGCAGGCGAAGACCACCTCGGCGCCGGCCTTGACCGCCTCCTCGGTCTGGCCGCGGCCCGGGTCCTCGACCGTGGTCTCGAACCACATCGGCTGGGGCCAGCCGGCCTCGGTGAGCGCCCCGTCCACCGTCCGGCGGAAGTCATCCAGATCGGCCACCTTCACGGGGTTGACCACCACGGCCGAGCGGGGTCGGCGCTCGCCCGCCGTCGGCTTGTCCTGTCCGCTGTCCACGGCGCCAGTGTGCAGCACTTCCAGGCGGCCGGCGACTCGACAGCCCGTGATGATCCGCGCACCGCCACAAGGTTTCAAAATCGGTCACGGCCGCCGCTCGCCCGGCCGGCACGGTCCGCGGTCCCGGCGACGGGACAACCCGGACCGCCGCTTCTTTTCGTCTCATCCGGTCGTTCCGGTGCGCGCCCCCGCCTCGGTGGGCGAAGGACATCCGCAGTGGGTCAGGGAGTCGGCCTCAGGCCGCCGTCCGCAGCGCGAGCTCGACCCGCCGCCGCAGGTCACCGAGGTCGACGCCGGCCTCGGCGAGGACCAGGGCGGCCAGCCCCTGCCCCTCGCGCAGCAGGCCGAGCAGGATGTGCTCGGTGCCGATGTGCTGGTGCCGCAGGCGGACCGCCTCCCGCAGGGACAGCTCCAGCACCTTCTTCGCCCGCGGCGAGAAGGGCCCGCCGGAGTCCCGCCGGCGCCCCCACCGGCGGGGCATCGGGGGCTCGGCCCCGCGCAGCGCGTCCGGCCCGAAGGACTCCTCGATCCGGGCCACGACGGCCGACACGTCGATGCCGATCTCGCGCAGCGCCGCGACGTCGGCCTCGGCCAACCCGGATTCACCCCGGTCAACGTGCCGGGCGACCGCTGCCCGCAGGTCGTCGGCGCGGACGCCGGCCTCGGCCAGCACCCGGACCGCGAGGTTGTCGCGGTCGGCGAGGACGCCGAGCAGCAGGTGCTCGGTGCCGACGCGGCGCTGCGGCCCCTCGGCCCGCGCCTCGTCCCGGGCTCGCCGGACGACGTCGCGGGCGCGGTCGGTGAACCGTTCGAACATCATTCCTCCCACGTGCCCGGGACCGCCGGTCGCCCGGCGTGCTTCTTGTGGACCGCCTGCCGGCTGACCTCGAGCGCATCGGCGATCTCCTGCCAGGACCAGCCCTGTCGACGGGCGTTTTCCACCTGGATCACCTCGAGCCGTTCGAGGAGCCGGCGCAGGGCGCGTACCGCCCGGAGCCCGACCTTCGGGTCGGTGCTGCCGGCGGCGGCCGCGAGTTCCGTAGCCTGACTCATGCCGTCAACCTACGTTGACAGCGCCGCAGATGTCAACCCTGGTTGACACACCTCGGCGGCGCCCCCGGTGCTAGCGTCGGCTGGTGAGTCGCCGCCGCTCGCCCGAGCAGCCCACCGTGGCGACCCGGCGCCACGTCGTCGGCCGGATCGTCCTGGAGATCGCCGCCGGCAGCGTGGTCGGCAACCGCTACCGGGCCAACTTCGACGTGCACCACGTCGACCCGGAGCTGCCGTTCGCGGCCGTGGCCGACGGCATGGGTGACGGCGAAGGCAGCGCGCTCGCCGGCGGCACCACGATCGGCACCCTGGTCGACGCCGCCCGGGCCGCCGGCACGGGTG
>NZ_QGGF01000794.1 GCF_003857015.1 Micromonospora globispora
GCCTGATCCACTGGTGCGTCCATGTCGTCCCCTCCGCCGTGTCCCGCCGTACACGGTAGCCACCGGACCCGCCGGCGCGCTCAGCGCAGCCGGCGCAGCACCGCCGAGCCGACCGTCGAGGTGGCCCCGCCGACCGACCGGACCACTCGCGACAGGTCCGGCAGCCAGCCGCCCCGGACGGCCTCGCCGGCCGGGTTGGGCGTGAACGCGATGCCGTCGTGCGGCGCCACCGGCTGGTTGCTGAGCCCGGCCACCCGCATCAGCGGTCCGACCAGCACGTCGTACAGGCCCGGCAGGACGGTGAAGCCGAACCGCATGACCACGTTCAGCCGGCCCACCGAGATCTCCCGGCGCGGCCGGTCGGCGCCGTGCACGATCGCCCGGGCCACCCGCTCCGGCGTGGTGATCGGCGGCGGCGGGCGGCCGATCCGGCCCAGGTAGTTGGCCGCCTGCCGGTAGACCGGGGTGTCCACGCTGCCCGGGTTGACCAGGCACACGTGCACTCCCGGAGTCTCCCGGGCCTCCTGCTGCAACGTCCGGGCCAGTCCCTGCAGGCCCCACTTGGCCGCCACGTAGCCGCTCATGTAGGGCGAGGTGATGTGCCCGAGCACCGAGCCGGTGAGGATCAGCGTGCCCGCCGAGGCGGACCGGTAGTGCCGCAGCGCCACCCGGGCCACCGCGGCGGCGGCGATCAGATCGACGCGGACCACCCGTTCGAAGACCCGCTCCGGCAGCTCGTCGAACCGCCCGTAGGCCGCTACCGCGGCGGTGTGCACCCAGACGTCGATGCCGCCGAACTCGGCGACGGCCGCCCGGGCCAGCTCGTCGACCGCGCCGGGCTCGGTGATGTCGGTCGGCACGACGAGCACCTCCGCGCCGGCGCTCCGGCACTCCTGGCGTACCTCGGCCAGGGTGGCGGGGGAGCGGGCCGCGAGGACCAGACGGTCCCCTCGGCCGGCGAACTCCCGGGCCGCCGCCCGGCCGATGCCGCTCGTCGCGCCGGTGATCACCACCGTACGGCTCACGGCGCGAGCACGACCTTGATGCAGCCGTCCTCCTTCTTCTGGAACATCTCGTACCCCTGCGGCGCCTGCTCCAGCGGCAGCCGGTGGGTGCGCAGGTCCTCCACGCCCAGCGGGTCGTCGTCGCCGGAGAGCAGCGGCATGATCTCGTCCGTCCAGCGGCGCACGTGGCACTGCCCCATCCGCAGCTGGATGCCCCGGTCGAACATCTCCACCAGCGGCATCGGGTCCTGCTCGCCGCCGTAGACGCCGGAGACCGAGACGGTGCCGCCGCGACGGACGGCCTTGAGGGCGGCGTGCAGCACGACGAGGCGGTCCACGCCGGCCTTGTCGGTCATCGTCTGGGCCAGCTTGTCCGGCAGCAGGCCGGCCGCGGTCTGGGCGAGCTTGCCCAGCGGGGCGCCGTGCGCCTCCATGCCGACCGCGTCGATCACCGCGTCCGGGCCGCGCCCGTCGACCAGGTCGATCAGCGCGCCCGGCACGTCGTCCAGCTCGGTCACGTCGAGCACCTCGATGCCGTGCCGGCGGGCCAGCTCCAGCCGCTCCGGCACCAGGTCGAGCCCGATCACCCGGCCGGCGCCGAGGTGTCGGCCGATCCGGGCGCAGAACTGCCCGACCGGGCCGAGTCCGAAGACGGCCAGGGTGCCGCCGGGCGGGGTGTCCGCGTACTTCACCGCCTGCCAGGCGGTGGGCAGGATGTCGGAGAGGTAGAGGTACCGCTCGTCCGGGCCGGTCTCCGGGATCTTGATCGGCCCGAACTGGGCCTGCGGCACGCGCAGGTACTCTGCCTGCCCGCCGGGGACGGAGCCGTAGAGCGAGGTGTAGCCGAACAGGGTCGCGCCCTTGCCTTGGGAGGTCACCTGCGTGGTCTCGCACTGGGCGTAGAGCTGCCGGTCGCACATCCAGCAGGAGCCGCAGGCGATGTTGAACGGGATGACCACCCGGTCGCCCGGCTTGAGCCGGGTCACCCCGGAGCCGACCTCCTCGACGATGCCCATCGGCTCGTGCCCGAGGATGTCGCCGGGCTTGAGGTACGGGCCGAGCACCTCGTACAGGTGCAGGTCGGAGCCGCAGATGGCGGTCGAGGTGATCCGGACGATCGCGTCGGTCGGCTCCTCGATCCGGGGGTCCGGTACCTCCTCGACCCGGACGTCACGTTTTCCTTGCCAGGTCAGTGCCTTCATGCCTGAATGTCCCCTCTCGGTGCCGTCCAGGGGACTGCTACCCGCCCTCGGCCCCTTGAACCGGCACGGCCGGCCTGGCCGGACCACCGGAAAAACACCGACCGCCGCACCCCGGGGTGGGGTACGGCGGTCGGTGACGGGCGGGGCGGCCGGAGCCGCCGCCGGCTCAGGAGCCGGGGGTGCCGCCGCGCTTGGCGGTGGCCGCGAGGTAGTCGCGGTTGAGCCGGCCGATGGTGTTCAGCGGGATGCCCTTCGGGCAGACCGCGGTGCACTCGCCGGCGTTGGTGCAGCCGCCGAAGCCGGCCTCGTCGTGCGCGTCGACCATGCCGATCACCCGCGTGTACCGCTCCGGCTGGCCCTGCGGCAGCAGCGAGAGCTGGGTGACCTTGGCGGCGGTGAAGAGCATGCCGGAGCCGTTGGGGCAGGCCGCCACGCAGGCGCCGCAGCCGATGCAGGCGGCCGACTCGAAGGCGGCATCCGCGTCGGCCTTGGCCACCGGCGTGGCGTGCGCCTCGGGGGCGCTGCCGGTCGGCGCGGTGATGTAGCCACCGGCGGCGATGATCTTGTCGAAGGCGTTCCGGTTGACCACCAGGTCCTTGATGACCGGGAAGGCCCGGGCCCGCCACGGCTCGATGTCGATCGTGTCGCCGTCGGAGAACTGCCGCATGTGCAGCTGGCAGGCCGTGGTGCCGCGCTGCGGACCGTGCGCATTGCCGTTGATCATGAGGCCGCACATGCCGCAGATGCCCTCACGGCAGTCGTGGTCGAACGCGACCGGCTCCTCGCCCTGGAGGATCAGCCGCTCGTTGAGCACGTCGAGCATCTCCAGGAACGACATGTCCGGGGAGACGTCGTCGACCTTGTAGGTCACCATCCGACCCTTGTCCTCAGGGCCCTTCTGGCGCCAGATGCGCAGGGTCAGATTCACTTGTAGCTCCGCTGCGTGGGGTGAACGTATTCGAACTTCAGGTCTTCCTTGTGCAGCACGGGCTGACCAGTCCCGCCGTACTCCCAGGCCGCCACGTAGGCGAACCGCTCGTCGTCGCGCTGCGCCTCACCGTCCGGGGTCTGGTGCTCGGCCCGGAAGTGGCCGCCGCAGGACTCCTCGCGGTGCAGGGCGTCGATGCACATCAGCTCGGCCAGCTCGAAGAAGTCGGCCACCCGGCCGGCCTTCTCCAGCGACTGGTTGAGCCCCTCGCCGTCGCCCGGGACGCGGACCCGCTGCCAGAACTCGTCGCGCAGCGTCCGGATCTCGTCGATCGCCTTGCGCAGGCCGGCCTCACTGCGCTCCATGCCGCAGTGCTCCCACATGATCTGGCCGAGCTCCCGGTGGAACGAGTCCACGGTCCGGTCGCCGTTGATCGCCAGCAGCCGCTGGAGCCGGTCCTCCACGGTCGCCCGGGCCTCGACCGCCGCCGGGTGGCTGGCGTCGACCTTGTCGAAGGGGCCGGAGGCCAGGTAGTTGGCGAGGGTGTTCGGCAGCACGAAGTAGCCGTCCGCGAGGCCCTGCATGAGCGCCGAGGCGCCCAGCCGGTTCGCGCCGTGGTCGGAGAAGTTGGCCTCACCGATCACGAACAGGCCCGGGATGGTCGACTGCAGGTCGTAGTCGACCCAGAGGCCGCCCATCGTGTAGTGCACGGCGGGGTAGATCCGCATCGGGACCTGGTACGGGTCCTCGCCGGTGATCCGCTCGTACATCTCGAAGAGGTTGCCGTACTTCGCCTCGATCGCCTTGCGGCCGAGCCGGTTGATCGCGTCGGCGAAGTCGAGGTAGACGCCGAGCCCGCCGGGGCCGACGCCGCGACCCTCGTCGCAGACGTTCTTCGCGGCCCGGGAGGCGATGTCCCGCGGCACCAGGTTGCCGAAGGAGGGGTAGATCCGCTCCAGGTAGTAGTCCCGCTCGTCCTCGGGGATGTCCCGCGGGGCGCGGTTGTCGCCCTTGGCCTTCGGCACCCAGACCCGGCCGTCGTTGCGCAGCGACTCGCTCATCAGGGTCAGCTTCGACTGGTGGTCGCCGGAGACCGGGATGCAGGTCGGGTGGATCTGCGTGTAGCAGGGGTTGGCGAAGTACGCGCCCTTGCGGTGGGCCCGCCAGGAGGCGGTGACGTTGCAGCCCTTGGCGTTGGTGGAGAGGTAGAAGACGTTGCCGTAGCCGCCGGAGGCGAGCACGACCGCGTCGGCCATCTCGGTGGTGATCTCACCGGTGACCAGGTCCCGCACCACGATGCCGCGGGCCCGGCCGTCGACGATGACCAGCTCGAGCATCTCGTGGCGGGCGTTCATCTCCACGTTGCCGAGGCCGATCTGCCGCTCCAGCGCCTGGTACGCGCCGAGCAGCAGCTGCTGGCCCGTCTGGCCCCGGGCGTAGAAGGTGCGCTGTACCTGCGCGCCACCGAACGAGCGGGTGTCCAGCAGGCCGCCGTACTCGCGGGCGAACGGGACGCCTTGGGCGACGCACTGGTCGATGATGTTGACGGAGACCTCGGCCAGCCGGTGCACATTCGACTCGCGCGAGCGGAAGTCGCCGCCCTTGACGGTGTCGTAGAAGAGCCGGTGCACCGAGTCGCCGTCGTTGCGGTAGTTCTTGGCGGCGTTGATGCCACCCTGCGCGGCGATGGAGTGCGCCCGGCGCGGGCTGTCCTGGTAGCAGTAGGACTTGACCTGGTAGCCCTGCTCGGCCAGGGTCGCGGCGGCCGAGCCGCCGGCCAGGCCGGTGCCCACCACGATCACGGTCAGCTTGCGGCGGTTGGCCGGGTTGACCAGCTTCGCCTCGAACCGGCGGCGCTCCCAGCGGGTCTCGATGGGGCCGTCTGGGGCCTTGGCGTCGGCGATCGGGTCGCCTTCGGTGTAGAGATCCATGATCAACGCACCAATCCGGTGAGTACGGCGAACGGGACCACCAGGTAGCCGGCGGTCAGCACGACGGCGAAGACCAGCGCGAAGGTGCGGGCGCGGCGCTCACCCGCCGGGGTCTGCTGGCCGAGGCTGCGCAGCGCGCTGAAGGTGCCGTGCCGCAGGTGGAAGCCGAGCGACACCACGGCCAGGGTGTAGAAGAGCGTCACGTACCAGCGCTCGGGCGCGAAGTCGGCGACCACGTTGCTGTGCGGCCGGGTGGCGTCGCCGACCGGGTTCAGCGTGCCGGTGGTCAGGTCCAGGATGTGGTAGATCACGAAGAGCAGGATGATCACCCCACCCCAGCGCATCGTGCGGGCCGCGTAGCTGCCCTGCACCTTCTTGCGGTGCGCGTACTGGACCGGGCGGGCGGCGCGGGCGCGCAGCGCGAGCACGGTGGCGGCCCCGATGTGGGCCAGTACGGCGACCAGAAGCACCGTGCGCTGGATCCACAGGTACCAGCCGGGGGCGAGCAGGGGCGTACCGAGGTCGCGGAGCCAGTGCGCGTAGTGGTTGAACGCCTCAGCGCCCGTGAAGATCTTCAGGTTGCCGAGCATGTGCGCGATGAGGAAGAGCACCAGGAGAATGCCCGTCACCGCCATGACGACCTTGAGGCCGACGCTGGATCGGATGGGCGACCGAGTTTTCGTGATTACCACCCGACCGACGCTAGGAGCAGTTCGATCAGGCGTCCAATGCATCGACTTCGCAGTCTTGATAGCCATAAGCTATTCAGATGCAGCTCCATCAGCTCCGGTACTTCGTGGCGGTCGCAGAAGTACGACATTTCACCCAGGCTGCCGACCTGGTGGGCATCACCCAACCCTCGTTGAGTAAGCAAATTCACGCCCTGGAGACCGACCTCGGCGCCCCGCTCTTCGAACGGGTAAGGGGCAACATCACCCTCACCGCGGCGGGCGAGGTGCTGCTGCCGTTGGCCAAGCGGATCCTCGCCGACGTGGACACCGCGACCCGGGAGGTGCAGGAGCTGGTGGGGCTGCGCCGGGGCCGGGTCCGGCTGGGCGCCACGCCCAGCCTCGTCACCTCACTGGCCCCGCCGGTGCTGCGCCGGTTCCGCGATGCGCACCCCACCGTCGGCCTGCGGGTGGAGGAGGGCGGCTCGCAGGACCTGGTCCGCGACCTGCTCCGCGGCGACCTCGACCTGGCGCTGATCATCATGCCGTCGGCGGGCATCGACCCGGGGTTGCGCGCCGACCCGATCCTGCGGGAGAGCCTGGTGGTCGCCTCGGTGGACCCGCTACCGGTCGCCTCGGACACCGGCGAGCTGCGCATCACGGACCTGCGCGATCAGCCCCTGGTGATGTTCCGGGAGGGCTACGACCTGCGCGACGCCACCCTCCAGGCGTGCCGGGAGGCCGGCTTCGAGCCGTCCTTCTCGGTCGACGGCGGCGAGATGGACGCCGTGCTCAGCTTCGTCGAGGCGGGGCTCGGCATCGCCCTGGTACCCGGCATCGTGGTCGCCCGCCGCCCCGGCATCCGGGTCACCCGACTCGCCCCGCCCGGCGTACGCCGGACCATCGCGGTGGCGCGCCGCCGCGACGTGGTCCCCACCCACGCCGGCCGGGAACTCCGCCGCATCCTGCTGGAGTACGTGCACGACGCCACCGCGACCGACGAGCTGCCGCCCGGAGTCGAGCCGCTGTAGCGGCGGCTGCGGTTCAACGGATCGCAGGCTCCCGCCCGGCAGCCGTCGCATCGGTGGCGGGGCCGGTCGGGTTCCATCGCCTCACGAGAACGACCACGCCCACCAGCGCGACCACGAGCGTCAGCAGCACCAGCAGGGGAGCGAGTGCCCGCCAGATCGGCCACACCGGCTCGGCGAGCCCGTCCGTGGCCAGGTCCATCCAGGTGAGGGCGACGCCCGGGAGCAGGCCGACCGCCACCAGCGTGCCGACCAGCCGGGGTGCGGGCCGACGTCGACGCGCCACCAGCCAGAACAGCGTCGCACCCGCGGCGGCGCCCAGGAGGGCGCCGGTGACGGTGGCGGCGCGGAACCCGTCGGGTGCGGTCGGTGCGATGCGCAGCGTCGAGCCGGTCGCCGTGTGGGTGAGGGTGGCGGTCAGCCCGTCCCTCTCGGCCCGCCAACCGTCGCACGGGTCGCCGGGCACGCGACGCAGGCCCTGCCACCCGCCGGATGCGGCGTTCCGTCGTAGCTGCTCGGAGAGCGCGCAGTCGGCGGGGTGGCCGTACCAGAACTCCTCGCGACGGGCACCGAAGTCGTCCGCCGCCAGGAAGATGCCGTACCGATAGCCGTGGACCAACGACGCGCCGGTCGGCTCTGCCGCAGGGAGCAGCTCTGCCGCCATCCTGCGGGGCTGGTCGGGGCTGAGCGGTGCGGTGCCGCGGCCGCCGTACCAGGAGCCGACGGCGAGGCCGACCGTGCCCAGCAGCGCCGCGCCGAGCAGCAGCATCGCGACGCGCCGCAGCGAACGACCCACCGACCCACCCCCTGTCAGGTGCGGCACAGCGTAGCGTTCGCCGTCCAGCCGTGGCGCCCCTCCGGAACGGGCAGTTGACGGATGGGTGTCAGCGCCCCTCGGCGTCGTCCATCGCCCGGTAGATGCGCTGCTCGGAAACCGGGTACGGGGTGCCGAGCGCCTGAGCGAAGACGTTCACCCGCAGCTCCTCGATCATCCAGCGGATCTGGCGGACCGCCGCGGACTGGCGCCTGGCCGGCGGCAGCGCGGCGACCATGTCCTGGTACTCCTTCTGCACCACCGTGACCCGGTCCTGCTGCTGCTTGTCCCGCTGCGGGTTGCCGGGGAGCCGGTCCAGCCGGCGCTCGATCGCGGTCAGATAGCGCAGCAGGTCGGGCAGGCGGGCGTACCCGGTCTCGGTGATGAAGCCCTTGTGCACCAGGCCGCTGAGCTGGTTCCGGATGTCGGCCAGGGCGGCCACCACGGCCAGGTTCCGGGTCGCGCCGAGCCGCTGCTCCGCCGCGTACGCGGCGGCGAGCACCCGGCGGACCCGCTCCATCACGTCGACCACGGTGTCCACCAGGTCGGCCCGGACCTTGTCGCGCAGCGCGGCGAAGCCGTCGGCGTCCCAGGCGGGACCGCCCGCGTCGCCGATCAGCTTGTCGATCGCCGCCCCGGCAGCGTCCTCGATCAGCTCCTGCACGCTGCCGTGCGGGTTGCGGCTGAGCGCCAGCTTCGCCTCGTTGCTCAGGCGCCCCTGGAGGAACTTCGCCGGCGACGGCACGGTCAGCCGGAGTAGCCGCCGGGTGCCCGCCCAGTGCGCGGCGGCCTGCTCGGCCTCGGTGTCGAAGACCTTCACCCCGACCGTGGTGCCCTCGTCGACCAGGGCCGGGTACGCGGTCACCGCGTACCCGGCGCGGACCTGCTCGATGGTGCGCGGCAGGGTGCCGATGCTCCACTCCTTCAGGCCGGTCCGGGCCACCTCCGGCGCGGCGGCGGCGACGACCTGGCGTACCTCCTGGCGGAGCTCGCGTTGCAGGGCCGGCAGGTCCTTGCCCTCGGCGACCGGCTTGTCGTCCTCGCCGAGCACCCGGAACGTCACCCGCAGGTGCGGTGGCAGCTTCTCGAGGTCCCAGGCGTCGCGGGGCACGGTCACCCCGGTCATCCGGCGCAGCTGCCGGGTGAGCGCGTCGAGCAGCGGCTCCTCGCCCGCCGGCAGCTGCGCCAGTGCGGCGCGGGCGTAGTCCGGCACCGGGACGAAGTTGCGCCGCAGGGCCTTGGGCAGCGACCGGATCAGCGCGATCACCAGTTCCTCGCGGAGGCCGGGTACCTGCCAGTCGAAGCTCTCCGCGGGCACCTGGTTGAGCAGCGGCAGCGGGATGTCCACGGTCACGCCGTCAGTGGGGGTGCCCGGCTCGAAGGTGTAGGTCAGCGGGAGGGTCACCCCGTCGGCCTGCCACTCGTCCGGGTAGTCGGCCTCGTCGACCCCGCCCCGGCCGGCGTTGATCAGCAGCTCGCGGGTGAAGGTGAGCAGGTCCGGGCGCTCCCGGCGGGTCTTCTTCCACCAGGCGTCGAAGTGCCGCCCGGAGACCACGTCGGCGGGGATCCGCTCGTCGTAGAAGTGGAAGATCGTCTCGTCGTCGACCAGGATGTCCCGCCGTCGGGCCCGGCTCTCCAGCTCCTCGATCTCCGCCAGCAGCCGACGGTTGTCCGCCCAGAACTGGTGGTGCGTCTGCCAGTCGCCCTCCACCAGGGCGTGCCGGATGAACAGCTCGCGGCTCAGCGCCGGGTCGATCCGACCGAAGTTGACCTTGCGGGAGGTGACCAGCGGGATGCCGTACAGGGTGACCTTCTCGTAGGCCATCACCGCGGCCTGCTTCTTCTCCCAGTGCGGCTCGCTGTAGCTGCGCTTGACCAGGTGCTGGGCGAGCGGTTCCACCCACTCGGGTTCGACCCGGCCGTTCACCCGGCCCCAGAGCCGGGAGGTCTCCACCAGCTCGGCGGCCATCACCCAGCGCGGCGGCTTCTTGAACAGCGCCGAGCCGGGGAAGAGGGCGAACTTCGCCCCCCGCGCCCCCAGGTACTCGTGCTTCTGCGCGTCCTTGAGCCCGATGTGCGACAGCAGGCCGGGCAGCAGCGACTGGTGCACCTTCGGGGTGTCGATCTCCTCCGGCAGGTCCGCGCCGACCCCGCGACCCTGCCGGAGGA
>NZ_QGGF01000164.1 GCF_003857015.1 Micromonospora globispora
CCCCCGGCCGATCCGGCCGGTCCGCTCCGGTTGGCGGCACCGCCGGCGCACCACGCGCCGGCGGTGCCGCCCGTCACGACGACGGTCCGTGGCAGAGTGACGGGGTGACCCTTCCCGCCGCCAGCCGGACGCTGCGCCCGCCGGCCGGCTACCGGCTGGCCGCCTCGGTCCGGGCCCTCACCTTCAGCCCGTACGACCCGTGCGCCCGGATCGCCGCCGGCAGCTTCTGGTGGGCCACCCGGACCCCCGCCGGGCCGGCCACCCTCGCCCTGCGCCCGTCCGGCGGCGAGCTCGTCGCCGAGGGGTACGGCCCGGGGGCCGACTGGGTGGTGGATCGGGCGGACGCGGTGGCCGGGCTGCGCGACGACCTGACCGGGTTCGCCGAGCTGGCCGCCGCGCACCCGGTGGTGGCCCGGCTGGCCGCCCAGCACCGGGGGCTGCGGATGCCGGCCACCGGCCAGATCTTCCCCCGGCTGCTCCGGGCCGTCTTCGAGCAGAAGGTGACCGGCAAGGAGGCGTACCGGGCCTACGCGGCGACCGTCCGGCATTTCCGCGCGGCGGCGCCGGGCCCGTTGCAGCCGCTGCTGCTGCCGCCCGAGCCGGCCGCGGGGGCGGCCACCCCGTACTGGGTCTTCCACCCGTTCGGCGTCGAGCAGCGGCGGGCCGAGACGCTGCGCCGGGCGGCCGCCGTCGCCGACCGGCTGGAGCGGTGCGCGGACGCCGAGGAGGCCACCCGCCGGCTCACCGCCATCGCCGGCATCGGCCCGTGGACCGCCGCCGAGGTGGTCCGGATCGCGTACGGCGACCCGGACGCGGTCAGCGTCGGCGACTACCACATCCCGAACACGGTGGCCTGGGCGCTGGCCGGCGAACCGCGCGGGGACGACGCCCGGATGCTGGCCCTGCTGGAGCCGTTCCGCGGCCACCGGGGGCGGGTCTGCCTGCTGCTGGAGGCGGCCGGGATCCAGGCGCCGAAGTACGGCCCCCGCGCCCCGATCCGCTCCTTCGCCCGCTTCTGACCTACCCTCTCCTCCCCCAAGCCCGGGGTCAGGAGCGGGTGCAGAGGCGGCGGAGGGTACGGCCGAGCCACCAGGCGTACCCGTGCTGGAAGGTCCGGCCGACCGGCCCCGCGGCGCGCATGTACCAGCGGTCCGGGCGGCTGAAGGCGGACCTCGAACCAGACCGCATCGGAGTCGTCCCTGGTGACCACGAACGCCTCCTCGCCGCGGGCGGGGTGGCCGGGCAGCGTGCCGTACCCGAAACCGGCTTGGCGGTCGTCGTCGGCGGCCCACACCACTGCGCAGGGCGCGGCGAGCCGCAGCGGGCCGACGCCCAGCCGGGAGACCACCCGGACGCCCGGTGCGGCGCGCGGCGTGTCGGCGTCGATCCGGATGCCGGCCGCCCGGTGCAGCCGCCAGCTGAGGACGGCCTGACCGGCGGCGGCGAACGATCCCACCGGCAGCCGGACCCGGTGCCGGACGTGCCGCCAGCGGGTGGGCAGCTGACCCTCGCGGGTGGCACCCACGTCCGGGTAGGTCAGCTCCGGCACGGTACGCACCCCCACGGTCGAGTCCGGACCCGGTCAGCCTACGGCCGCTGCCGGCGGCCCGCCCGGCTCCCGGAGACCGGGATGTGGTGGGCTGGGCCGGTGACCGAGCAGGCCATCATCGCTCCCGCCGAGGCACGGGACGCCGGCGAGATCCTCACCGTGCAGCGCGCCGCCTACCTGGCCGAAGCGCAGCGCTACGCCGACCCGTTCCTGCCGCCGCTGACCGAGACCCTCGACGAGGTACGCGCGGTGCTGGCCGGCCCGACGATCGTGCTGGTCGCCCGGCTCGGGACCCGGCTCGTCGGCTCGGTACGCGCGCGGATCGACGGCGGCACCGCCCACGTGGCACGGCTCTCCGTGGTGCCGGACCAGCAGGGCCGGGGCATCGGTGGCCGGCTGCTCACCGCCGTGGAGGCCGCCTGCCCGGGCCAGGTCGGCCGGTTCACGCTCTTCACCGGGCTCGACAGCGACGAGAACCTGCGGCTGTACCGGCGGCACGGCTACGTCCTCGTCGGGCCCCATCCCATGGAGCAGGGTCCCGATCTGGTGGACCTGGTGAAGACGGTGGTCAGACCTGCGCGCAGCGGCGCTTGAGCCCGTCGGCCTCCATCCGCAGGTAACGGCGGAGCGCCCGGCCGCCGAGCAGCCCGGTGACCGCCGTCAGCGGGCCGGTCTGGACCGCCACCAGTTCGACCCGGACCCGACCGTCGGGCAGCGGCGTCAGCCGGTGCTCGCCCCGGCTGTGCACGCCCGGGCCGTCGGACTCCCAGGCGAAGAAGCGGGGCGGGTCGATCTCGGTGACCCGCCACACGGCCGGGCGCAGCCAGGGCTGCTCCAGCCGGGCGCTGGAACCGAGCGTGAACGGCCCGGACTCCAGCCGCCGGGCGGACCGCACCGAGGCGGTCCATTCCGGCCAGCGCTCGATGTCGGTCTGCACCGCCCAGACCTGGTCGATGTCGGCGGCGACCTCAGTGACCTCGACAAACCGCATGGGTCGTCCCCTCCCCCGTGCCCGACGGGTTCAGGCTACGCGCGGGATCGACGCCGGGTGATCCCGCGCCGTGTCGGGTTTCAGGCGGCCTCGTGCAGGTCGGCCAGGCCGATCCGGGTACGGCGGCGCAGGAGTTCCTCCAGCTCGGCCACCGAGGAGACCTCCCCGATGACGTTGCTGCCGCCGCCGAACTCGGCGCGGTAGCGGTGCACCAGGCGGTAGCGGTACCGGCCCCGGATCAGTTCCACACTCACCCGCCAGCGCCCGCAGCAGCCGCACACCCACTCCCGCATCGGCGAAAGGTAGCTCTGACCTGCGGTTTCATCATCCGGTCGAGGGGTGACGAACGGGGCCGAGCGGGGACACGCCGCCCGACACCGGCGGTGATCTGCCTCACGACTGTCGGTGCCGTCTGATTGACTGGTCGCCGTGGACCTGCCGATCAAGCCGCCGGTCGAGCCCATGCTCGCCAAGAGCGTGCCCCAACTGCCCACCGCCCCCGGCATGACCTATGAGCCGAAGTGGGACGGCTTCCGCTGCATCATCTTCCGCGACGGCGACGAGGTCGAGCTGGCCAGCCGGGGCGGCAAGACGATGACCCGCTACTTCCCCGAGGTGGTCGAGCAGGCGCGGCGGCAGCTTCCGCCCCGGTGCGCCGTCGACGGTGAGCTGATCGTGATCCGTCGGGACGGTCCCGGCGGCCAGCCCCGGCTCGACTTCGAGCTGCTCGCCCAGCGCATCCACCCCGCCGCCTCCCGGGTGAAGATGCTCGCCGAGACCACCCCGGCCGACTTCGTCGCCTTCGACCTGCTCGCCATCGACGACGAGGCGCTGCTCGACCAGCCGTACCCGGAGCGCCGGGCCCGGCTGGAGAAGGCGCTGGCGAAGGTCCGTCCGCCGGTGCACGTCACCCAGATCACCACCGACCCGGAGGCGGCCCGGCGCTGGTTCGAGGTCTTCGAGGGCGCCGGGCTGGACGGCCTGATCGTCAAGTCGGCCGACCTGCCGTACGAGCCGGGCAAGCGGCTGATGTTCAAGGTGAAGCACGCGCGCACCGCCGACGTGGTGGTGGCCGGCTTCCGCTGGCACAAGTCCGGCCCGGTGGTCGGCTCCCTGCTGCTCGGCCTCTACGACGACGCGGGGGTCCTGCACCACATCGGGGTCAGCTCGTCGTTCACCGCGGCTCGCCGTAAGGAGCTGCTGGCGGAGCTGGAGCCGTACCGCGACGTGGGCGGCGACCACCCGTGGGTGCACGGCGACCACGAGCGCGGCCAGCGCCTCCCCGGCGGGGTGAGCCGGTGGACCGGCACGCGGAACCTGGAGTGGGAGCCGCTGCGCCCGGAACTGGTGGCCGAGGTGGGGTACGACGCGATGGAGGGCGACCGGCTGCGGCACACCGCCCAGTTCGTCCGGTGGCGGCCCGACCGGGATCCCCGCTCCTGCCGCTACGACCAGCTCGAGCGTCCGATCCGCTACGACGTCGACCAGGTGCTGCGCGGCGACCCGGCGGCGACCGCCGGCAGCGCACCGGGCCCGGCGTAGCCTGACCGTCGACCCGATCACGGAAGGCTCGCACGTGACCCGCTTCTCCGACCGGCTCCGCCGCATCCGTCCCACCGTGGCCGGGTTCGCCGCGGCGCTGGTGGTGACCGCCGGCTGCACGCTGCCGGCGTTCGCGCCGCGAACCGAGACCGAGGGCGAGGCGGCCGCGCCGGGCACCGCGCCGACCTGGCGGGCCTGCCCGGAGGTCCCCGACGACCTGGTCGGCCGGGGCGCCCCCGGCATGCGGTACGACTGCGCCCGGATCGCCGTACCGCGCAACTGGGGCAACGGCGTCACCAGCGGGGCCACCGCCGGGCCGGGCAGCGGGGAGACCTTCCAGATCTCCCTGATCCGGGCCCGTTCGACGAAGCAGCACGACCGGATCGGCTCGCTGGTGATCAACCCGGGCGGCCCGGGTGCCTCCGGTGTGGACACCGCCGTCTACCTCTCCTTCGGCCCGGCGTTCGGCGGGCTGCCCGCCGAGATCACGGACCGCTTCGACATCGTCGGCTTCGACCCGCGCGGGGTGTCCCGGTCCAGCCCGGTGAAGTGCATCTCCGACGCCGACCTGGACGCCAGCTTCGGCTACGACCCCGACCCGGCCAGCCAGGCGTCGTTCGACGGGTTCGTCGCGCTGAACCGCAAGGTTGGCAAGGGCTGCGGCGACAAGTACGGCGACCAGCTCCCGCTGTACGGCACCGAGCAGGCGGCCCGGGACATGGACGCGGTGCGGGCCGCGGTCGGCGACGAGAAGCTCACCTACCTGGGCTACTCGTACGGCACCCTGCTCGGCGCGACCTACGCCCAGCTCTACCCGCAGCGGGTGCGGGCTTTGGTGCTCGACGGTGCCGTGGACCCGCAGCAGAAGCTGATCGCCGGCTCGGAGAGCCAGGCGAAGGGCTTCGAGCGGGCGTTCAACAACTTTGCCCAGTGGTGCGCGGCCAACGCGGGACGCTGCCCGATCGCGCCGGACGCCCGGGCGGCGGTCACCACGGCGATCGACAAGGCGAGGGTCTCCCCGGTACGCGGCGCGAACGGCCGGGAGGCCACCTCCGGCTGGGTCTTCTACGCGATCATCTCCTCGCTCTACACCGAGTCCGGGTGGCAGGAGCTGGCCCGGGCGATCGAGCGGCTGCAGGGCGGCGACCCGACCGAGGTGTTCAAGCTCGCCGACGCGTACGCGGGCCGCGAGGACGACGGGCACTACTCGAACCTCTTTGACGCCAATCTCGCGGTCAACTGCGCCGACGAATCGGAGAAGCCGACCCGGGAGCAGATCCGCCAGCTCCAGTCCCAGTGGCGGGAGAAGTACCCGCTGTTCGGCCCGTCCCTGGCGGTGGGGATGCTCGGCTGCGTGGAGTGGCCCGGCCAGCGGGACCCGTACCCGACCGGCAAGGCGGTCGGCGCGCCGCCGATCGTGGTGGTCGGCACCACCGGCGACCCGGCCACGCCGTACGAGCAGACCGCGGCGCTGGCCTCGATGCTGGGCGTCGGCCGGGTGCTGACCTGGGAGGGCGAGGGGCACACCGCCTACCCGCAGACGGCCTGCGTCACCGCCGCCGTCGACGCCTACCTGATCTCGCTGACCGTTCCCAGAGAGGGGCTGCGCTGCCCGGCGCGTTGAGCGGCTGGCGGGGCTCCGGTTCCGGCACGTCGATGCCCTGCTGGGCGGCCATCTCCTCCAGCAGGGCGCGCAGCCGGCGTGGCCGTACCCGACGGTGGAGGCCGTGACCACCGCCCACCAGACCGAGTCGGCGGCGGTCTTGTGCTCAAAGTGGCTGTAGAGGACGCCCGCCACCACGATCATCAGCAGGTACGACGTGATGAGCGTCCGCGGGGAGTTGGCGAACCAGACGAGACCTCGGTAGATCCAGCGGAACGGCAGAAGCAGGAGGTCCATGGCGCACATGCTGCCCGGTACCGGCAACCGACGCCCGCACATCGACCCGCGCCGCTGTGCCAGGCTGCTGGCGTGACCGATGTGATCTTCCGGGAAGCCGTCCGGGCCGATTTGCCCGGCATCATTGCCCTGCTCGCCGACGACGTGCTCGGCAAGGCCCGTGACTTCACCGAGGTCGACGAGGCGTACGAGAAGGCGTTCGCGGACATCACGGCGGACCCGCGCAACCACCTGATCGTCGCCGACGCCGACGGTGAACTGGTCGGCTGCATGCAGATCACGTACATTCCCGGCCTGGGCCGGCACGGCGCGGAGCGTTCGCTGATCGAGTCGGTCCGGGTCCGCTCCGACCTGCGGGGCCGTGGGCTCGGGCGGGACATGATGACCTGGGCCATCGACCGGGCCCGGGAGCGGGGCTGCGCGCTGGTGCAGCTCACCACCGACAAGAGCCGCGCCGACGCGCATCGCTTCTACCGCAACCTCGGCTTCGTGGCCAGCCACGAGGGGATGAAGCTGGCGCTCTGACGCGTCCCCGGCCGGGCGGCCGGCGGCGATACCGCCCGGCTCGACCGCGCCGCCCCTCCCCCGCCGCGGGGAGCCGGATCCCCGCCGGGCGGGATGGCCGCCGTCGGCCACCGAGCCAGGCTGAACGGGCAGCCGAGGAACCCGGGGGATCCGCCATGACGACCGTCACCGTACCGACCAGTCCGGCCGTGCACCCGCGCGACGGACGGCCCGCGCCCCGCTGGGCGATCCGCGCCGCCGATCTCATCCCGCTGGTCACCCTGCCGTCCGGGCTGTGGCGGATCGCCCTGGTCGCCGGCGTGCCGGTGGGCGCGTTCGAACACGGCGAACCCGTGCACACCGCCGGCTGGCAGAGCGTCTACATCGTCTCGCTGAGCGTCGTCTCCGAGGCGTTCGCGTTGCTCGCGCTGGGCCTCGTCCAGCCGTGGGGCGAGGTCTTCCCGCGCTGGCTGCCGTGGATCGGCGGCCGGCGGGTGCCGCCGCTGTTCGCCGAGGCCGCGGCCACCGCCGGCGGCGTCGCGGTCACCCTGATCTGGGGGTACGCCGCCTGGGGCGTGCTCGTCAACGGCAACGACCTGGGCTTCTCGCCGGCCGGCTTCGCGCTGCTGGTGACCTGCTACACCCCGCTGCTGCTCTGGGGCCCGCTGCTCCTCGCCGTCACCGCCGCCTACCACCACCGCCGCTGCCGCGACTGACCATGGCCGCCGCGGTGGCCCAGTGCCACACACCGACCAGCGCCGGCCGCGCTCGGCTGCCGGTCGGTGGTCCCGGCCCCGTCGTCAGTCGTGGACCAGGTGACCGTCCCGCAGCGTCAGGGTGCGGTCGGCCATCTCGATCAGGGCCAGGTCGTGGGTCGCGACGAGCGCGGTCATCCCGCGCGCGTGCACCACCGCCCGCAGCAGGTCCATGATGGACCGGCCGGTCTCCGAGTCCAGCTGGCCGGTCGGCTCGTCGGCGATCAGCAGGTCCGGCTCGTTGGCCAGGGCCCGGGCCACCGCCACCCGTTGCTGCTGACCGCCGGAGAGCTCGTACGGGCGCTGCGCGGCGTGCGCGCCCAGCCCGACCAGCTCCAGCAGCACCGCCACCCGCTCCTCCCGCTCGGCGGCCGGCACGCGGGCCAGCCGCAGCGGCACCCCGACGTTCTCGGCGGCGGAGAGGATCGGGACCAGCCCGAAGGTCTGGAAGACGAAGCCGACCGTCCCCCGGCGCAGTCGCAGCAGCTCCCGCTCGCCGGCGGCGGTCACGTCGTGCCCGGCCACCCGCACCCGGCCGGAGTCCGGGCGGTCCAGCCCGCCGACCAGGTTGAGCAGCGTGGTCTTGCCGGCGCCCGAGCGGCCGCGCACGGCGACCAGCTCGCCCCGGCCGGCGGAGAAGGAGACGTTCCGGACCGCGTGCACCGCGTGCTCACCCCGGCCGAAGGTGCGGCTCACCCCCTCGACCCGGACCACCTCGTCGGTGGTCGCGACGCGCACCCGCGCCGGGGACAGCTGCTCGCTCATGCGTCACTCCGTTCGGCGTGCGTCCGGTCACCGGGCCGCACCTCGACGTGGTCGGGTTCCAGGTTGAGCCGTACCCGGTCGCGCAGGGACAGGGCGTCGACGAAGGACGCCGGCAGCTGCATCCGGCCGGTCCGGTCGAGCACCGCGTACTCCTCGCTGATTAGCTCGGTGCTGCCGTCGGCGGCCACCCGGGCGGTACGGCGTACCTCGGAGGAGGTCCGGCCGTCGCGGATGGCGACGGTCCGGCGGACCTGGCCGGCCACGGCGTGGTCGTGGGTCACCACGACGATGGTCACGCCCAGTTCGGCGTTGATCGTGCGCAGCGCGGCGAAGACCTCGGCGCCGGTCGCCTCGTCCAGCTCGCCGGTCGGCTCGTCGGCGAAGAGCACCTCCGGGTCGTTGGCCACCGCCACCGCGACCGCGCAGCGCTGCTGCTCGCCGCCGCTCATCTGCCCGGGCCGGCGGTCGGCGCAGTAGCCGACGCCGACCAGGTCGAGCAGCTCGCGCGCCCGCTCCCGGCGGGCCCGGCGGGACCGCCCACCGGCGAGCCGCATCGGCAGCTCCACGTTCTCCAGCGCGGTCAGGTACGGCAGCAGGTTCCGGCCGGTCTGCTGCCAGACGAAGCCGACCACCTGCCGGCGGTAGCTGAGCCGGCGCCGGTTCGACAGGGCGAGCAGGTCGTACTCGGCGACCCGGGCGATGCCGGCGGTCGGGGTGTCCAGGCCGGAGAGGATGTTCAGCAGGGTCGACTTCCCGGAGCCGGAGGCCCCCACGATCGCCACCAGCTCGCCCCGGTCGATGACCAGGTCGAGCCCCTGCAGGGCGACCACCTCCACCCCCTCGGTCTTGAAGATGCGGACCAGGCCGTCGCAGACGATGTGCCCGCGCAGCCGGTCCTGGCCGCCGGCCCGCTCCGCGGCGCGCTGCGCGGCCCGCTGCTGGAGGGCGGCCAGATCCGGCACGACGGACGCCTCGGCGGTGGCTGTCATCTCAGCTCTCCTCTCCGAGCCGGAGCACCTCGCCGAGGCGCATCCGGCGGTTGTTCAGGGCCTCGACGGTGATCGCGAAGCCGAGGGCCAGCACGGCCAGCCCGAGCACGCCGGCCACCAGGCCGGGTTCGAAGCGCACCCGCACCGCCGCGCCACCGGTGAACGCGGGCAGCCCCAGCACCGGGGTGAGCAGCACCGGCAGCAGCGCGCCCACCACGGCCCCGGTGAGCACCGACACCAGCACCAGCGGGGTCAGCTCGACCAGCAGCAGCCCCCGCCACTGCCGGCGGGACAGTCCCATGGTGCGCAGCCGGGACAGCACCTG
The DNA here is from genome assembly GCF_003857015.1 of Micromonospora globispora. Taxonomy (GTDB): domain Bacteria; phylum Actinomycetota; class Actinomycetes; order Mycobacteriales; family Micromonosporaceae; genus Micromonospora; species Micromonospora globispora. The sequence goes on from NZ_QGGF01000164.1 coordinate 9,321, forward strand.
GCCCCGGCTGCGCGCCCCGGCCAGCACCGCGAACGCGAGGGCGAGCAGCCCCAGCACCCCGCCACCGACCGCGCCGATGGTGAAGCCGAAGACGAGCAGGCCGTTCACGCCGCTGCCGCCGAGTTCCGCCCGGACCGCGGCCCAGGTGCGTACCTCCGGCGGCCGGGGCCGCTCCCCGCCGATGCCCGCACCGCCGCGCTGGTAGCGGCGCTGCCCCTCCTCGGCCACCCGGCCCACCGCCGCCGCGTCGACCCGGTCGCCGGCCAGCGCCCAGGCCACCGTGTTCGGGATGTGGTAGTCGCCGACGCTGACC
>NZ_QGGF01000259.1 GCF_003857015.1 Micromonospora globispora
CGGCGTGCCGGGCCCGGTCCACCACCGCCGTCCACCGTTCGCGCCGGTCCGCAGCGCCGGCCCGGTACGCCGGCTCGCTGGCCCACCCGTCGCAGGCGGCGCCGAGCGCGGCCAGGCTCTCCCGGGCGTCGCCGACGACCTGCACGCCGGAGAGCTTCGCGGCGTCGAATCCGGTGACGTTGAGGTTGACGAACCGGGCGTCGCCGAAGAGGGTGCCCGAGGCGGTGGTGAAGTCGCTGTACCGGGTGCCGACGCCGATGACCACGTCGGCGTGCGCCGCGACCTCGTTGGCCGCGGCGGTCCCGGTGACCCCGACCGCGCCCAGCGACAGGGGATGGTCGTGGGGCAGAGCGCCCTTGCCGGCCTGGGTCTCGACCACCGGCACGCCGTGCCGCTCGACGAAGCCGCGCAGCGCCTCGGTCGCCCCGCTGTAGATCACCCCGCCGCCGGCCACCACCACCGGTCGCCGGGCGGCGGTGACGATCCGGGCGGCCCGCTGGACGGCCCCGTCGTCGGGGCGGGGACGCGGCACGTGCCAGGTGCGCTCGGCGAACAGCTCCTCCGGCCAGTCGTACGCCTCGGCCTGCACGTCCTGCGGCAGGGCGACGGTGACCGCACCGGTCTCCACCGGGTCGGTCAGCACCCGCATCGCGGCCAGCAGCGCCGCCGGCAGCTGCTCCGGGCGGTTGATCCGGTCCCAGTAGCGGGAGACCGGGCGCAGCGCGTCGGTGACGCTCACGTCGTACGAGCGGGAGTCCTCCAGCTCCTGCAGCACGGGGTTGGCCGGTCGGGTGGCGAAGATGTCGCCGGGCAGCAGCAGCACCGGCAGCCGGTTGATGGTCGCGCCGGCGGCCCCGGTGACCAGGTTGGTCGCGCCGGGCCCGATGGAGGTGGTGCAGGCCAGGGTGCTGAGCCGGTCGGTCATCCGGGCGTACGCCGAGGCGGTGTGCACCATCCCCTGCTCGTTGCGGCACAGCCGGTACGGCAGGTCGACGCCCGCGGCGGCGGCCCCCGCCAGGGCCTCGCCGAGGCCGGCCACGTTGCCGTGGCCGAAGATGCCGAAGCACGCCGGGATCAGCCGGCGCCGCTGTCCGTCGCGTTCGGACCACTGCTGGGCGAGGAAGGCCACCAGGGCCTGCGCCACGGTCAGTCTGCGCATCACAGCGCTCCCGTCCCGGTCATCGGCAGCCGCGGGTCGACCGGCTGGTCGGCCCAGCTGTCCCGGATCCAGCCGTGCCGCGGGTCGTCCACGCACGCCATGGTGCGCTTCGGGCCGGGCCCGGCCAGCACGTTGAGGTAGTAGAGGTGGTAGCCGGGCGCCGCCATCGACGGCCCGTGGTAGCCGTACGGCACGAGGACCACGTCACCGGCGCGCACCTCGGCGAGCACGTCGATCGGTCGCCGGTCGGTGCCGTAGACCCGCTGGTAGCCCACCGGCCCGGCGGGGTCGCCGGGCACCCCGCCGGACACCTCGAAGTAGTAGATCTCCTCCAGCGCCGCCTCGACCCGGCCGTCGTCGTAGGTCCGGTCGTCCTCGTGCTTGTGCGGCGGGTAGGACGACCAGTTGCCGCCGGGGGTGAGCACCTCGACCGCGACCAGGCGGTCGCAGCCGAAGGCGTCCGGCGCGCAGAAGTTGTTGACCTGGCGGCTGGCCGACCCGGCGCCGCGCAGCTCCACGGGGACGTCCCGGGCGGCGCCGTAGCGAGGCGACAGCCGCCGGGTCGCCCGGGTCGACGGCAGCGCGAGGCGTCCCTCGCCGCGGATGGTCACCGTCGCGTCCCGTGGCACGTAAGCGAAGTCGGTGACGGCGGCGAAGACTGAGGCCCGCCCGGCCAGTTCCATCCGCAGCCCATCGCATTCCACGGTCGCCGCACCGGCCAGCGGCAGGACGAGCATCTCCTCGTCACCGGTGGCGAAGGTGACCTCGCCGCCGGCGGGCAGGACGAGCACCCGCAGGCCCGCATACGTCCAGCCGGCCCGCTCCGGGGTGACCTCCAGCGCCCATGGCGGTCGGGCCGTCGTCCCCCAAGGCAGGTGCAGGTCGGCGGTCATGCTTCCTGCCGGGCGGGCAGCAGCGAATGGGCGAGGTCCACCGCAGCGGCCACGTCGTCGTCGGGCGGGTAGAGCAGCGCCCGGCCGACCACCAGCCCGCGTACGCCGGGCAGGCGCAGCGCCCGCTGCCACCGGGCGTACACCAGGTCGGGCGCCTCGGTGGGGTCGCCGCCGAGCAGCAGGGCGGGCAGCGTGGTGGCGGCCATCACCCGGTCCATCTCGTCGATCGCCGGCAGCTTCAGCCAGGTGTACGCGGACGTGGCGCCGAGCGCCTGGCCGACGCTCACACTCTTGATCACCGCCTCCGGCGATAGGTCGACGCGGACCCGACCGCCCGAGCGGGTGACCCACAGCGGCTCGACCAGGGCGACCGTCCGGTGCGCGGCGAGCGCGCTGACCGCGCGGGCGCACGCCTGGAGGGTGGCAACGCTGCCGTGGTCCTCCGGATCGATCCGGCAGAGCATCTTCCCGCCGTCGTACCCCATCGCGGCGATGCTGTCGGCGTCGTAGGCGGTGAACCGGTCGTCGAGCTCGAACGCGGCGCCGGAGAGGCCGCCGCGGTTCATCGAGCCGATCGCCAGCCGGTCCTCGAGCGCACCGAGCAGGAGCAGGTCCTCCAGGATGTCCGGGGTGCCGAGCACGCCGTCGACGCCGGGCCGGGACAGGGCGAGCCGCAGCCGGTCGAGCAGGTCGGTGCGGCCGGCCATCGCCATCGGCCGGTCGCGGACCCCGAGGGCGCCGCGGGCGGCGTGGTCCGCCGCGATGATGAACAGCGGGCGGCCGTGGTCGGGCCAGGGTCGGCGGGTACGCCGGGCGGCGGCCTCCGCGATCGCCTGGGGCCGGTGCGCCCGGGTCAGGGTCAACGCCTCGTACTCGGTGCTCACCACTCTCCTCCCGTCGCGGGGGCCGGCTCCGGTTGGATCGTTGCGGCCAGCGCCGAGGTCTCGGCCTCGTCCGGCATCGCGGCCGAACAGGACAGCCGGGAGGCGACGATGGCCCCCGCGGCGTTGGCGAACCGCAGCGTCCGTTCCAGTGGCCAGTCACGCAGCAGGCCAAGGCAGAGCGCGCCGCCGAAGGCGTCCCCCGCGCCGAGCCCGTTCACCACCTCCACCGGCACCGGCGGCACCCGGACCGTCTCCTCGCCGGTGCTGGCCAGGACTCCGTCCGGGCCGAGCTTGACCACGGCCAGGCGTGGTCCCCGGTCGAGCAGCAGCCGGGCGGCGCGTTCCGGGTCCCGGACGCCGACCGCCACCTCGGCCTCGTCGAGGTTGCCGACCGCGACGGTGACCCGGGGCAGCACCTCGGCGTACGCGGCCGTGGCGGCGGCCGGGTCGGACCAGAACATCGGCCGGTAGTCGAGGTCGAGCACGGTGTGCGCGCGTCCGCCCCGGGCGGCCAGTGCCGTGGTGTGCGCGTCGCGGCTGGGCCGTTGGCACAGGCCGGTCCCGGTGAGCCAGAAGACCCCGGCCGCTTCGATGGCGGCGAGGTCGAGTTCCTCCGGGTGAATCTGCAGATCCGGCGCGGTGGGCGTGCGGTAGAACCAGAGCGGGAAGTGGTCCGGCGGGTAGATCTCGCAGAACGTCACCGGGGTGGGCAGCCCCGGCACCGGGCGTACCTGGCTGTCGTCGACGCCGAAGTCGCGCAGCGCGCGGTGCACGTACTCGGCGAAGGCGTCGGCGCCGGTGCGGGTGATCACCCCGGCGCGCAGCCCGTACTGGCTGGCGGCGACGGCCACATTGGTGGGACTACCGCCGAGGAACTTGCCGAACGTCTCGACCTCGGCCAGCGGCGTGGCCACCTGCAGCGGATAGATGTCGACCCCGACCCGGCCGATGGTGAGCACATCGAGCATGCGGCGTCCTTTGTCCGGGCCGGCGACGGCGTGACCGCCAGCTCGATCCTGGTCCCTGATTGGTAACAGTGGCCGCGAGTTGTGTCAATGTGTTGTCCTGACATTCGGCCGGGCCGCGGAGTGACCGCTTCGGTACAGTGACGGCCAGCATCGCGCCCCCCGATACCGCGCGTCCGCCCCGAGGAGGTCCCGTGACCGGCCCCGAGATCGCGGTCGACCGGAGCAGCCCGGTCCCGCTCTACTTCCAGGTCGCGGAGCAGTTCGCCGCCGCGATACAGCGCGGCGAGCTGGCGCCGGGTGACCGGCTCGACAGCGAACTGCAGCTCGCCGACCGGCTCGGGCTGTCCCGCCCCACCGTCCGCCAGGCGATCCAGCACCTCGTCGACAAGGGACTGATCGTCCGTCGGCGGGGCGTCGGCACCCAGGTGGTCCGCGGCGAGGTGCGCCGCGGCGTCGAGCTGACCAGCCTGCACGACGACCTCGCCCGGGCCGGCCGGCAACCCTCCACCTCGGTGCTGGAGCTGGCCACCGTGGCCTGCCCGGTCGAGGTGGCGACGGCGCTCGACGTCACCGCCGGCAGCGAGGTGCAGCACCTGCGCCGGCTGCGCTTCGCCGACGGCGAGCCCTTGGCGGTGATGGAGAACTGGCTCCCGCTCCACCCGGTCCGGCTCACCCTGGACGCCCTGCAGGCCCGGGGCCTGTACGCGATCCTCCGCGCGGCCGGCATCCGGGTGCGCGGCGCCCAGCAGCGGATCGGGGCGCGCGCGGCCACCGGGGCGGAGGCGCAGATGCTCGGCGAGCGGCGCGGCGCCCCGCTGCTGACCATGACCCGCACGGCGTACGACGACCACGGCCGGTACGTCGAACACGGCGCGCACATCTACCGCGCCTCTCGGTACTCACTGGAGGTGACCGTCGCCGAGCGGTGAGGGGCGTGTTTCACGCTCATTTCAGTGACAGGTATTTACGTCGTCAGGCTGTCATGACATTGTGGCCGACAAGCACCGCCGGCATGGACCTGCGGCCGGCGGGCGACCCGCGAGTCTCTTCGAAGTCACTCCTTGCGAAGGGAACACAGCCCATGTCACTCACACCGAAACGCGTCACTGGTGTGCTCGCCGCGTTCACCGCCGTCACCCTCGCCGCCACGGCCTGCGGTGGCTCCGACGAGCCCGCCGGCAAGGACGCCAAGAACATCACCCTCACCATCTCCACCAACGCCATCGCCGGTGGCAAGAACTCCGCCAGTGCCGAGTGGATCGAGAAGTGGGTCATCCCTCGGTTCATCGAGGCCCAGAAGGCCAAGGGCGTCACCGCCAAGGTGTCGTTCGTGCCCAGCGGCGTCGACGACGAGCAGTACAAGACGAAGTTGGCCCTGGACCTGCGGTCCAAGGGCGGCGCCGACGTGATGTCGGTCGACGGCATCTGGGTCGGCGAGTTCGCCCAGGCCGGCTACCTCAAGCCGCTGTCCGAGGTGGCCGGCGACCAGGCCGACAAGTGGGACGGCTGGTCGCAGATCCCGGAGAGCGTGCAGGGCCTGGGCACGTTCGAGGACAAGAAGTACGGCATCCCGCAGGGCACCGACGGCCGCGTCCTGTTCTTCAACAAGAAGCTCTTCGCCAGGGCCGGCCTGCCCGCCGACTGGCAGCCGAAGAGCTGGCAGGAGATCCTCGACGCGGGCACCAAGCTCAAGGCGCTGCCCGGCGTCACGCCGATCCAGATCAACGCCGGCACGGCGATGGGTGAGGCGACCACCATGCAGGGCGCGCTGCCGCTACTGGTCGGCGCCGGCGGCGAAATCTACAAGGACAACAAGTGGGCCGGCGCCAACCAGCAGGTCAAGGACATGCTCGACTTCTACGCCAAGGTCTACGGCGGCGGGCTGGGCGATCCGAAGCTCCAGCAGGAGGCGAAGGGGCGGGACAAGTCCTTCGCCGAGTTCGCCGCCGGGAAGATCGGCATCCTCGCCGAGGGTGACTACTTCTGGCGCGGCGTCGTCAACCCGAAGGACGGCGTCGCCAAGATGCCCGACCGGGACACCACCGTCGGGTGGGCGATGATTCCGGCCAAGCAGCCCGGCGCCGGCATCCGGGGCCAGGACTTCGTCAGCATGTCCGGCGGCGGTGTCGACGTGCTGAACCCGAACTCGAAGTTCCCGGCGCAGGCGTTCGAGCTGCTGGCGTTCATGCACTCCGCAGAGGCCACCAAGGAGCAGCTCGCCGGCGCGGCGCGGATCACCTCCCGGATGGACGTCAACAAGGAGGTGCTGGCCGGCGACCCCCTGCTCAGCTTCGTCGCCGAGAAGGTCCTGCCGCTCACCGCGTACCGGCCGCCGCTGGCGGTCTACCCGCAGGTGTCGGTGGCGCTCCAGGAGGCGACCGCGGATGTGGCGTCGGGCAAGAGCGTCGACGAGGCCGCCTCGGCGTACCAGAAGAAGGTCGAAGGGATCGTCGGTGGTCCAGGTAACGTCTCGTCCTGACGAGACGGTCGAGGGAGCGGGCCCGGTCACGGGCCCCTCCCCCGCCCCCGACGCCGCCGGGCTGGGCCGGGCCCGGGCCGCCGGTTTCCTCGTCCCGAGCATGGTGCTGATCCTGCTCTTCCTCGTGGTGCCGGCCGCCTGGACGATCTACCTGGGCGTGACGAACTACCGGCTCACCGGGCTGGCCGCCGCGAACCCCGAGGTCGTCGGACTGGAGAACTACACCCGGGCGCTGAGCGACGAACGGTTCCGCAACTCGCTGGTGCTGACCCTGCAGTTCGTGCTCGGCTCCGCGGTGATCGGCCAGGCCTGCCTCGGCTTCGCCATCGCCTACGCGCTGCGCGACCGGCGCGGCCCGCTGCGCCGGGTGGTCGAGGCGTTCATCCTGCTGGCCTGGATCCTGCCCAGCTCGGTGGTCGCGTTCCTGTGGATCGCGCTGCTGGACCGGGACGCCGGCACCCTGAACGCGCTGCTGGGGATGCCCGGCATGGCCTGGCTGCTCGACTACCCGATGTTGTCGATCATCATCTTCAACACCTGGCGCGGCACCGCGTTCTCGATGATGCTCTACGCCGCCGCCCTGGAGAACGTGCCCCGCTCGCACCTGGAGACCGCCCGGCTGGCCGGCGCGTCGACCGGGCAGCAGCTGCGCGACGTGGTGTTCCCGCGCATCCGCGGCCACGTGCTGACCAACCTGCTGTTAATCAGCCTCTGGACCTTCAACGACTTCTCGCCGTTCCTGATCACCGCCGGTGGTCCGGAGCAGCGCTCCGAGATCCTGGCGGTCTACGTCTACAAGGTGGCGCTCTCCGGCGGTGAGCTGGGCTTCGGCGCGGCCATCTCGTTCATCATGCTGCTGATCAACCTGGTCATCGCGCTGATCTACCTGCGAATGCTGGGCCGGCGGAAGGAGCGGGCATGAGCACCGTGACCCCTACGGCGGACGAGACCCGCACGGAACCGTCCCGGGTCGCGGTACGGGACGTCCTGGCCCGGATCGGGCGGTACGTCTTCCTCTGCGTCGTGCTGGCGTTCTTCGCCCTGCCCCTGCTCTGGCTGGCCACCGCGCCGTTCGACGACACCCCCACGATCGCCGCCTCGCTGCCGCAGTTCACCCTCGACAACTTCCGCGCCCTGCTGGACAACCCGTACGCGATGACCTCGCTGCTGAACTCGGTCTGGCTGGCCGGCGGCACCGCGCTGCTGGTGGTGACGTTCGCCGCCCTCGCCGCGTACGCGCTGAGCCGGGTGCGGGTACCCGGCCGGGACGCGCTGCTGTACGGGCTGCTGCTGCTCTCGTCGATCGTGACCGGCACGGCCACCATGGTGCCGCTGTTCGAGCTGGCGTTCCGGCTCAACCTGATCGACTCCCGGCTCGGGGTGATCCTGATCCTCACCGGTGGCCTGCTGCCGGCGGCGATCTTCATCCTGAAGGACTTCATGGACGCCACACCGACGTCCTACGAGGAGTCCGCCCGGGTGTTCGGCGCCAGCCCGCTGCAGATCATGCGGCACATCGTGGTGCCGGTCGTCCGGCCGGGACTGGCCACCGTCGGGGTGTGGGCGGTGGCGAACGTGTGGGGCAACTTCCTCGTCCCGTTCCTGCTGCTGCGCGGCCCGGACAAGGCGCCCGCCGCGGTGATCATGTACACCCTCTACACCGAGGGCGGCCAGGCCGACCTGCGCCTGCTCTCCACCTTCTCACTGCTCTACTCGCTGCCGGTGGCGCTGATGTTCGTCTTCGTCAGCAGCAGGTACGGATTCCGCTTCCACGGAGGGATCAAGCGCTGATGGCCGCCATCACCCTGCGCGAGCTCACCAAGGTCTACCCCAACGGCGTACGCGCCCTGGACGCCCTGGACCTGGAGATCGCCGACGGCGAGTTCTTCGCCCTGCTCGGCCCCTCGGGCTGCGGCAAGACCACCCTGCTGCGCACCATCGCCGGGCTGGAGCTGTCCTCCGGCGGCAGCGTCCGCATCGGCGACCGCGACGTCACGAGCCTGCCGCCCGGGCAGCGCGACGTAGCGATGGTCTTCCAGGACTACGCGCTCTTCCCGCACATGACCGTCCGGGACAACATCGCGTACCCGCTGCGGATCAAGAAGGTCGGCAAGGCGGACCGGCAGGACAAGGCCGCCCGTACCGCGGACGAGCTGGGCCTGTCGGCGCTGCTGGACCGCCGCCCCGGGCAGCTCTCCGGCGGGCAGCAGCAGCGGGTCGCCCTGGCCCGGGCGATGGCCTGCCATCCGCAGGTCTTCCTGCTCGACGAGCCGCTGTCCAACCTCGACGCCCGGCTGCGCCTGGAGGCGCGTACCTTCCTCAAGCGGCTGCAGCGTGAGCTGGGCGTCACCACCGTCTTCGTCACCCACGACCAGGCCGAGGCGCTGGCGCTGGCCGACCGGATCGCGGTGATGGAGGGCGGCCGGATCCGCCAGGTCGGCACGCCGACGGAGGTCTTCCGCCGCCCGGCCAACACGTTCGTCGCCGGTTTCATCGGCTCGACCCCGATGAACCTGGTCCCGGCCCGGGTCCGCGGCGACGAGCTGGCCGTCGCCGCGGTGCGACTGCCGGTACCAGAGGACGTCCGCGGCGAGCTCACCGACGGCGAGCAGGTGGTGTACGGGGTCCGACCCGAGTACCTCGACTACTCCCCCGAGCCGGCGTCCGGGGCGCTGACCGGGCAGGTCGTCGTGGTGGAGAACCTCGGCAGCTTCTCGCTGGTCTCGCTCGACGTGCCGGCGGAGGAGCCCGACGCAGGGGCGACGACCAGCGTGCAGGTCGTGGTGCCGGAGGGGCGGGAGCCGGAACCCGGGGACACCGGCTGGGTGACGCCGCGACCCGGACGCTCGCTGATCTACCGGGACGGCGAATTGATCGGCAGCACGGCCGAGGCGGCGGTGCCGGCTCCGCGCACCGGCGTCGGGGCGGACGCCTGACCATGGTGGTGCACCGGGGCAGGTGGACGCTGCGGGACCGCGCGGAGAACATGATGCGGGCCCTGCCGGTCACCGTGCCACCGGGCACCGCCGCGCTCACCGTACGGCTGGACTATCCGCGCCAGGCCGGGGTCCTCGACCTCGGTTGCATTGGACCGGCCGGCTTCCGCGGCTGGTCGGGCGGGGCTCGCGACGGCTTCACCATCGCCGCGGACCGGGCCACCCCCGGCTACCTGCCCGGCGAGCTGGAGCCCGGCGACTGGCAGGTCCTGCTCCGGCTGCACCGCGTCCCGCCCGAGGGGCTGGACTATGAG
>NZ_QGGF01000329.1 GCF_003857015.1 Micromonospora globispora
GGACGTGGTCGCGGCGCAGGTCGCCGGGCCGGGGCATCCGGCTGCCCGGCAGGCTGACCGCCGCCGCGGCCCACGCGAGGCCCTCGGCGAGCGCCTCTGCCCCGGCGGTACCGCCGGCCAGGAAGCCGGCGAGCAGCGCATCCCCGGCCCCGACGTTGCTGCGGGGCTCGGCGACGGGTGCGATTCCGGTGACGACGCCGTCCGCATCGACCAGCACGGCGCCCTCGGCGCCGAGGCTGGCCAGCACCGCCTTTGCACCAAGGGCGCGCAGCTGCTGGGCGGCGCTGACGACGTCTTCGGTCGAGTTGACGGCCCGCCCGGTGGCCTGGGCGAGTTCCTCCCGGTTGGGCTTGATCAGCGACGCTCCCGCGGCCGCCGCGGCGACCAGCGCCGGGCCGCTGGTGTCGACTGCGAGCGGGACGCCTGCGTCGATCAGTCGGGAGCAGAGCTCGCTGAACTCCTCGACCGGCAGGGACGGCGGGATGCTGCCGCAGACCACCGCCCAGTCGGCCGAGCCGGCGGCGGAGAGCACCACCTCGACGACCGCCTTCAGCTCGGCGCCGGAGAGCGCCGGGCCGGGCTCGTTGATCTTCGTGATCGTGCCGTCCGGCTCGGCCAGCGTGATGTTGGACCTGGTCCGGCCGGCAATCGGTACGGCGATCATGGGTACACCCTCCGCCGCCAGCAGCCGCACCAGCTGCTCCCCCTCGGGGCCGCCGCACGGAATGACCGCCCGCGACGGCACGCCGTTGGCGAGCAGGGCCCGGGAGACGTTGACCCCCTTGCCGCCCGGGTCGAGGTGTGCGGGTGCGACGCGCAGCACCTCGCCCCGCACCAGGGACTCGATGGCGACGGCCCGGTCCAGGCTCGGGTTGAGGGTGACGGTGAGGATCACGCCCGGATCACCTCCGGACCGGCGTGCTGCAGCCCGCCGGCGGCGGCGGCGCTCAGCCCGGTGTCGGTGATGATGAGGTCGACGTCCGCGAGCCGGCCGAAGCGCGCGAGGTAGTCGTCGCCGAACTTGGTGTGGTCGGCGAGCAGAACCGTACGCCGGGCCGAGGCGATCATCGCCCGCTTGACGGCGGCCTCGGCCGGATCCGGCGTGGTGAGCCCGCGCTCGACCGAGCAGCCGTTGGTCGCCATGAAGGCCACGTCGACGTAGATCTGGGAAAGCGCCTGCATGGCCCAGTCGTCGACCGTCGCCATGGTTCGGCTCCGGACACGGCCGCCGAGCATGATCACGTTGAGGTTCGGTCGGGCGGCCAGCAGGGTGGCCAGTGGCGGGGCGTTGACGATCACGGTCAGCTCGCGCTCCGTGTTCAGCACCTGGGCCAGCCGCCCGGTGGTCGAGCCGGCGTCGATGATGATCGCCCCCTCCTCCGGGACCTCGGCGAGCGCGGCCTTGGCGATGCGCTCCTTCTCCGCGGTCAGCACCGCGTCCCGGGCGGCGAGGGCGGGCTCGAAACCGAGGCGTTCGACCGGGATCGCGCCGCCGTGTACGCGGCGCAGTACCCCCGCACGCTCCAACGCGGTCAGGTCCCGCCGGATGGTCTCGCTGGTCACCGCCAGTTCCTCGGCCAGCACCATGACGTCAACCCGCCCCTGGGCCCGGGCTCTGCGCAGGATCTCCTGCTGCCGTTCCTCGGCGTACATCACTTGGTTTCACCGCCGTTTCGATGTGGCTTCCTCTGTGTTTACGCCCGATCATGTTGGATCGTCAAGGGGTCTCACCCCGCCAACTGCGCAAGCTTGACCGAAGCGGTACCTGGGATAAGGAACAGATCGATATATCTCGGCACATACTGGCGAGCTGCGGGCGAGATGTGGGGTGATCCCGTGCCGCGTCGCGCCCTGGGCGCTGGTCGGGCGCCAGGATCCGCATCACTTGCCGCGCCGGTACGAGGCGTTCGCGGAGTAAGCGACCGTCCGTACGGCTGTATACCACTGCCTGCGCAAGACGCACCCCACCTGGACTGAGCCGGTCGCCCTTGGGAAAGACCCAGGCGGTACGACCCAGGAAGTGAGTTCCAGGTCACTTTTGCAGGCGGCGTGCTACATCCATAAGCAGGTTATGCATAATGGGGTTATGCACTCGAATGCCTCCGGCACTGAGCTGGTTGTGGTGCTCGAGCACCTCGTGACGCTCATCCGCCAGGTCTCCACCGCCGGCGGTCTCAGCACGGCAGCCTCGTCCGCGCTGAACCGTCTCGGACGTGACGGACCCCACAGGCTGACGGAGCTGGCTCACGCCCAGGGCGTCTCCCAGCCAGGGATGACGCAGCTGGTTACCCGCATGGAACGCGAGGGTCTGGTGCGCCGCACCGCGAACAGCGACGACCGCCGCGCCGTTCTGGTGGAGGCGACCGACGCCGGCCTCGACCTCGTCAGGCGCCGGCGTGCGGAGCGCGCCGACGCCCTGCAGCACCTGCTCGACCGACTCGATCCGCAGGATCAGGCCGCTATCGCCGCCGCGCTACCCGCGCTCGCCCGGCTCGTCGAGGCCCGGGCGTCCGACTGAATACCCGCATCGACAAACACCACCTTCAGGAGAACCTGAAAATGACCGCATCACATGGGACGGCCCCGAGCCCGTTCAAGCAGCCGCGTGCCGTCTGGGCCGTGGCGTTCGCCTGTGTCGTCTCGTTCATGGGCATCGGGCTCGTCGATCCGATCCTGCCCGCACTGGCCAGCAGCTTGCACGCCACGCCGAGCCAGGTGTCGCTGCTGTTCACCAGCTATCTGGTCGTGACCGCGGTCGCGATGCTGGTAGTCGGCTGGGTATCCAGCCGCATCGGCGCCAAGCTCACACTGGTCGTCGGCCTGATCCTCATCGTCGTGTTCGCCGCGCTCGCCGGCACGACGAACTCGATCGGCGGCATTGTCGGTTTCCGCGCCGGCTGGGGCCTGGGCAACGCCCTGTTCATCGCGACCAGCCTCGCCGTCATCGTGGCCTCGGCCAGCGGCGGCTTCGCCGGGGCGATCATCCTGTACGAGACCGCGCTAGGTCTCGGCATCGCGGTCGGGCCACTGCTCGGCGGCGAGCTCGGCAGCATCAGCTGGCGCGGACCGTTCTTCGGCGTCGCGGCGCTGATGTTCATCGCCCTCGTCGCGACCGTCGCGTTCGTCCCGGCCCTACCGAAGCCAGAGCACAAGACATCGTTGGCCGCGCCGCTCAAGGCCTTGCGGCACCGCGGCCTGCTGACCATGGGCATCATGGCCCTGCTCTACAACTGGGGCTTCTTCACCATGCTCGGCTACGCGCCGTACCCCATGGAACTCAACGCCCACCAGCTCGGCCTGGTCTTCACCGGCTGGGGCCTGCTGGTCGCCGCCTTCAGCGTGTTCTTCGCCCCGCGGCTGCAGGCGCGGTTCGGCACCGCGCCGGTGCTCTACGTCAACCTGCTCAGCCTCGGCATCGTCATGGCCATCATCGCGATCGGCGTGAACACCCCGGCGGCGGTCATCGGTGCGGTCATCGTCAGTGGCGCGTTCATCGGCATCAACAACACGCTGACCACCCAGGCGGTCATGCTCGTCTCGCCGGTGGAGCGGCCGGTCGCCTCCTCGGCGTACGGCTTCGTCCGGTTCATCGGCGGCGGTCTCGCCCCATTCGCCGCGGGCAAGCTCGCCGACGCCACCAACCTCAGCGTCCCCTTCTACCTCGGCGGCGTCACCTTCATCCTGGCCATCGTCGTTCTCGCCTCCGGCCACAAGCTGGTCGCCGCGGCCGAGAAGGGCCTGGTCGAGGGGGAGACGGTGCGCCCGAGCCTGCAGCGCGTCGGGGCCACACCGCCGGCTGGTTACCAACCTGTCATCGTCGCGGTCGGCGCCACCGAAGACGCCGCCAAGATCGTCGACGCGGCCGCCGCAATCGCCCGCGACGCCGGCCGCCCGTTGGAGGTTGTCCACGTCCGCGAGACCGCCGTAGTCGAGGAACTGGCCATCGACGCCGAGGACGCCGAGCAGGCACACTCCGCGGTCCTGGGCCACCTCGACCGGCTGGCCGCGCAGGGCATCGCCGCCACCGGTCAGGTACTCGCCAGCGTCGGCGACCACGCCGCTGCAGGTCGGGTCCTCGCTCAGCACGCCGACGACGTCGACGCGCGCGTCATTGCGGTCGGCCGGTCCCCGCGCGGGCCGGTGGCCCAGTTCGCCGACGGCAGCTTCACCACTGCGGTGACCCACGCCGCAGCCCGCCCGGTCGTACTGGTTGAACCCGGCAAAGCGCCGTACCGGTTGACAGCTTGACAGCGGCGTCGCTGCACGAGCTGCGCCTCAGAAGCACGTTGCGGAGGCAGGCGATGGGCTTCTAGCGAGGTCCCGGCATCGCAGCGCGAGCAACCGGTGCGACTCCGCCCAGCGCACTCGGCCGAGTCGCCACCATCTGCCGGCGCCCCCAGCCCCAGCCGGAGAGGTCGGCAGCGATCGACCGGCTGGCGTGGTACTGCTCGCGCAGGCCACCGCCCGTGTGGACGGCGACCTCGAGGTGCGTGCCATACAGAGGACAGAAGGGGCCCCTGGCCAGCGGTGACGCCGGTCAGGGGCCCCTTGACGCGATCAGCCTACGTCAGTCGTCGGACTCCGACGACGGGATGTAGGCGCCCGGCACGTCCTCCGGCGCGAAGATCTTGTCCTCGCCGGGGTACGGCTGCGTCCACTCGTGCGTCTGGTACCAGATGAAGTGGTTCATCTGCGCGGGGTTCGCGAAGTCGGGCTTGGCGTCGGGCCCGGTCAGCCGCTGGTGCGACTTCCACTCGTCCCACTGCGCCGCCACCTGCTGCTTGTCCGCCGGCACCGTGGTCGACGGTGCCGGCGCGGCGTTGGGGTTCTGCGGCGCGGGGGTGTCCATTGGTCGGCGAGGGCGCCAACCAAGCCATGCTCGACGCCGCCGAACTCGCCGCCGAACTCGCCACCAACCCCGCCGACCCCGACTCGGCGATCCGGACGTACGAGGAGGCGATGTTCATCAGAACCCACCCGATCGCCGAAATGTCCGCACGAGTCCAGGCAATGATGCTGTCCCCCACCGCAGCCGACGACATCATCCGCTTCTTCACGCCGCGGCCCACCGAGCCGGCACCCGCAGATTGACAACACGCGACGCAGCCGGCCTCGCCCTAGTAGACGCTCCTGCCCTGGAAGATCGGATGTCCGCTCATCGGCAGTTGCGGTTGTTCGGCACGAGCCACTGTCACATGCGTGACGCACGGATCGCGGATGCGTACACGTGACCTTGGTCGACGCCGGGCCGGAGTGTCGACCAACGCCGAACACTCCGGCGGGACCGTGGTCGCGCAGTTCGATCCGGAGCGTCGCCTCGGGCCGCTCCGGCGTCGGCACGAAGAAGGTACGGATGCTCAGCATGGCGCTGTCCGTGCTCACGAAGACCTGTTCCGCGGGCGAACGTCGGCAAAGGGGACCGTCGGCGTACGAGGGAATGTGCCCAGGATCGCGGACCGCGCGTCACAGAGCGTGGCCAGCCCGTCCCTGGGGCCGCGCGCGGACATGCCGATGAGCGCGCGTTCCGTGGCACCCTGCGTATGTGAGTTCAGCCGACTTCCGCGAGCCCTGGTTTCGTCTAGAAGGCGAGAGCGCTCGGACGTTCGAGCAGGAGGCAGCGACTGAGATCGCGGCGGGCCATGAACTGCATGGTCTTGCCCTGGCAGCCGTGGCGAAGTGCGAGGGCTGTGACTCGGTGGTCTTCCGCTTGTCGGACGACACGTTCGCGATTGTCCATCTCAGTTGGATACGGAAGCCCGAGGCGCCACCATGGCCGCGAACCACCCGGCTCGGGGGTTTCATCGCGGTGGAGATGGCGATGGATCAGCACGAACACTGACCGCTATGCCGCCGATCGTGCGCGCCGCCCGGCGGCGCGACCGTAACTGCCTGTAGCCCGGCCCATGTGGGGTAGGCACCCAGCTGACCCGGTTGTCGCGCACCAGCTGCCGCGGCCTTTCCCGCCCGATGACCACCCGCCGCTCGGCATGGTTGGCGAGGTAGTCGGCGAGTTTACGCAGGCACCAGCAGGTAAACGGGCGCCCGAGATTGCCCGGACGCGTGGTGGCCGTCGCGACGATGAAGGCCTCATCGCCGTCGCTGATCCGGCGGGTACGGCCTCCCGCCCACTGAGGGTCCAGCGCACGAAGACCCATCTCGTTGAACGTGTGGATCACATCACGCACCGTGTCCTCATGAGCCGCGACCAGCCTGGCGATCGCCGGCACCGGCGTACCCGACGCCGACGCCATGATGATCAACACCCGGCGCACCCGCATTGAATCGTCGCGGCGCGCGCGCCGCAGGCAGTGCGCTGCCTGGACTCGTACCATCTGGTGTCCTGGGTCACCGACGCCCTGAACAAGGTACGCCGGGCCGTGGAACACCGCCCGCGGCGGCAAAGGCGGCCGCACCACCGAATCCCCGCCGAGCTCTCCGTGACTGATCATCGTGGCTGATCACGGAGTCCGTTCACGCGCCCTTCCTGAATGGCACCGACCGAGGTCAGTCAGGCGGTCCTGGCGTAGCCGGAGAAGGGATCTTCGCCTTCGTCGAGGATCAGCGGCACGTCGTACACCGACATGTCCGGGCTGGTGCGCGCGTACAGGATGCAGTGACGCCACCAGTGGTGCTCATAGGCCGCGTCCACCTCAATATCAACCACTACGGCGGGATCGAAGTGGCGCGAGCAGGATCGCGGTGGGCCGCCTGAGTCGTCGCGGCGGGGCCAGTTGGGCAGGCTGGCTGCGGAATGACGATTACATCGGGCATCCGTCAGATGTGCGTCGGGCCTGGGGCGCCGACGCCTCGAGGTTGCACGTGTCGTGGAAAGTAGGGGCGATAAGGCGTCGATTACCCGAGACAGGGCGAACGTTTCCTGATGCAGTACAAGCCTTTCCGTGATGCGACGAAGCCGGGTACCGGCTGGGCGTGTCCGCCGGCCGGTACCCGGGGGCGGTGTCTATGCCTTGTCGGCGGCCGCCATCGTGCTGAGCATGGTGTTCTTGATCAGCGGGGCGTATCCGCTGGACTGGCCGGTGCGGTTCGGGTGGTACGACTCCATGATCGGGTCCGACAGGCCGTTGATCCATTCGATGGAGTCGCAGACGGCGTGCCCGGTGAACGCGGTTCGCGGGTCCACGAATGGGAACGAGTGCGCGACCGCCCGGGCCTGGATGGTCTGGTTCAGCAGATCGGCGGTGTCGTTCAGTGCCGCCTGCTCCCCCGGGCTTATCCGGGACAGCGACTGGCAGTCGCTCTCGTTGAACAGGCGCGGGTACCCGACGATCACCACTCGGGCGTACGGCGCCCGTGAGCGGATCTTGTTGTAGAGCGTGTCCAGGGTGCCGGGCAGGGTGTTCCGGATGTAGTTGTTGGCGTTGTCGATGTCACCCCAGCAGGTGTACGGCCAGGGCTTGGCGCATTGCGTGATGACACTGGTGAAGCCGGCGTCGTTGCCGCCGACGGTGAGCGTGACGTAGTTGGTCGAGGAGCTGAGGCTGGCGAGCTGGTTGTTGGACACGTCGGCGACCTTCGCGCCGGAGCAGGCGGCGAAGGTGAGGCTGGCGCCGATCTGGTTCGCGTCGAGGACCGGGTACGCGTACGGGGAGCGGTAGCAGCTGGTGCCGTCGGAGTAGTACGTGCGGGTGCCGACGCCCGAGGCGTACGAATCGCCCAAGGCGGTGTAGAGCGGCGCGGCCGCCTGCGCGGGCAGCGCCCACAGCACGGCCGGCGTCAGGCCGGCGACGACGGCTACAGCGAGTGTGACGAGGCGGCTTCTGCGGCGGGGGACGACGGGTGCCATGCTTCCTCCTCAGCTGCCCACCGGGAAATACATCGACGTGCGTCGAAGGTTGGTGGTGGTCCAGACTGTCGGCGGCAAGCATTGGCACGTGCAAGAGATCGAGCGGAAATTTTCTTTAATCGAACAAGTGGGCACAGGGCTATTGGCAAGCGGTTCCAGGCGACCGGGCAGGCGGGTGTCCGCGCCATGGCGGCAAGCGGCACGATGTCAGGCGTGACCACGCCAGCCCGTCCGCCGCTTGCCGTCCTGGACGCGGTGCTGGAGCGGTTGACATACGTCAACGAGGAGACCGGGTACGCCGTTGCCCGCGTGGCCACCGACCGTGGCAGCGACCTGCTGACCGTGGTCGGGGCGCTGCTCGGCGCGCAACCGGGCGAGAGCCTGCGGCTGCACGGGCGGTGGTCGTCGCACCCGAAGTACGGTCGGCAATTCGAGGTCGACTCCTACACCACGATGCTGCCGGCCACGATCCAGGGCATCCAGCGTTACCTCGGGTCCGGCCTCGTGAAAGACATCGGCCCGGTGTTCGCCGAGCGGATCGTCGCCCATTTCGGCCTGGACACCCTGCGGGTGATCGAGGAAGAACCTGCCCGCCTGGTGGAGGTGCCCGGGCTGGGGCCGAAGCGCACGGCGAAGATCACCGCCGCGTGGGAGGAGCAGAAGGCCATCAAGGAGGTGATGGTCTTCCTGCAAGGCGTCGGCGTCTCCACCTCCCTGGCGGTGCGGATCTACAAGCAGTACGGCGACGCCTCCACCGACGTGGTCACCAAGGAGCCGTACCGGCTGGCCGCGGACGTGTGGGGCATCGGCTTCAAGACCGCCGACACCATCGCCCAAGCCGTCGGCATCCCCCACAACAGCCCCCAGCGCGTCATGGCCGGCCTGCAATACACCCTGTCCGAGGCCACCGATGACGGGCACTGCTACCTACCTGCTCCCGAGCTGGTCGCCGACGCGACGAAGATCCTCGACGTGCCCGCCGACCTCGTCACCCGCTGCCTCGACGACCTGGTCGCCGGCGAGGGCGTCGTCAGCGAGACGCTGCCCGCCGGGGACGGGGAGGCGGTGCAGGCGGTGTACCTGGTGCCGTTCCACCGCGCCGAGCAGTCCCTCGCCAGCTCCCTACACCGTCTGCTCGACACGCCGGCCGACAGGTTGCCCCACTTCACGAACGTCGACTGGGGCAAGGCTCTCGCGTGGTTGAAGGCACGCACCGGCAACGACCTCGCTGCCGAGCAGGAGCAGGCAGTCCGTCTCGCCCTGATCTCGAAGGCGGCGGTGCTGACCGGCGGGCCGGGCTGCGGCAAGAGCTTCACCGTCCGCTCCATCGTCGAACTCGCCGCCGCGAAGAAGGCCAAGGTCACCCTCGTCGCCCCGACCGGCCGCGCCGCCAAACGCCTGTCCGAGCTCACCTGCCACCCCGCCGCCACCGTGCACCGGCTGCTGCAACTACGCCCCGGCGGGGACGCCTCCTACGACCGGGACAACCCCCTCGACGTCGACCTGCTCGTCGTCGACGAAGCCTCCATGCTCGACCTCATCCTGGCCAACAAACTCGTCAAGGCCGTCGCACCCGGCGCGCACCTGCTCCTCGTCGGTGACGTCGACCAGCTTCCCTCCGTCGGCGCCGGAGAAGTCCTGCGCGACCTGCTCGCCGCCCCCACCATCCCCCGGGTGCGGCTGACCCAGATCTTCCGCCAAGCCGCCCAGTCCGGCGTCGTCACCAACGCCCACCGCATCAACGCCGGCCGCCCACCCCTCCTCCGAGGCCTGC
>NZ_QGGF01000381.1 GCF_003857015.1 Micromonospora globispora
CGCCCGCCGAGGCGCTCCGGCCCCTCGGCCGCCAGCCGCTCGCGGAACCGGCGGAACAGGTCGCCGACCGGGGCACGCTCCGGACTCACGATGAACCTCCGACGAACGCGGCGACGGCCGCCGCCGCCATGGCCAGGGCGGCCAGCCCGGCCCGCTTCCACATCTTCGGCAGATCCCGGGTGGTGACCACCGGGTCCGGGGGCAGGCCGTAGACCTCGGGCTCGTCGAGCAGCAGGAAGAACGCGCCGTCGCCACCCACGCCGTCGGTCGGGTCGTGGCCGTAGAGGCGGGCCTCCGGCACCCCCCGCTCGTGCAGCACGGCCACCCGCTGGGCGGCGCGTTCCCGCAGCTCGTCGAGGGGACCGAACTGGATCGACTCGGTCGGGCACGCCTGCGCGCAGGCCGGCGTCATGCCGGCGCCGAGCCGGTCGTAGCAGAGGGTGCACTTCCACGCCCGGCCGTCGCCCTTGCGCTGGTCGATGACGCCGTACGGGCATGCGGAGATGCAGTAGCCGCAGCCGTTGCAGATGTCCTCCTGCACCACCACCGTGCCGAACTCGGTGCGGAACAGCGAACCGGTCGGGCAGACGTCGAGGCACGCGGCGTGGGTGCAGTGCTTGCAGACGTCCGACATCATCAGCCAGCGAAAGTCGGTGCGCGACTCGGCTCCGGTGGACCGGCCGGGCGGCTGGGCGCCGGGCATGCCGAGGAACTCCGGCCCGGCGGCCATCCGGGCGGCGGCCTGCGGGTCACCCGGGGGCACGCCGGGAGTCGTGCCGGTCTCGTTGACCGTGCCGGCCGCGGCGGCCGCGCTGGCCGGGCTGACCGCCGGACCGGTCGGGTCGCCGGCGAATGGCGGGGTGCGGTGCCCGGCCGGGCGGGGCTGCTCGATGAAGGCAACGTGCCGCCAGGAGTTGGCGGTCAGCGCCCCGGTGTTGTCGTACGACATGCCGAGCAGGTCGAACCCCGAGTCCGGTACGCCGTTCCACTCCTTGCAGGCCACCTCGCACGCCTTGCAGCCGATGCAGACGCTGGTGTCGGTGAAGAAGCCCATCCGTGGGCCCGCCTCGTCCCAGCCGGCGTCCGGTGCGGGGTCGAGCGGGCCGTACAGGCTGTTGGCCTCGATCATCCGACCTCCCGTTCGGACGCGTCGGTCGTGACGATCGGCGGGCGACCGCCGGTCATTTCGGCCCGCCGCCGATAGTCGTCCACCAGCTCGAGCAGGGCGGGCCCGGTCGGGCGCCGGCCGGGCCGGATGTCGCACGTGCCGACCTTGCTCTCCTGGATCAGCACGTTCGGGTCCAGCGTGATACCGAACAGGTCGTTGACCGAGTCGCCGGTGACGATCCCCTCCCGACCGAAGTGGTACGGCAGCCACACCTGGTGGATCACCCGACCGTCCAGCCGCAGCGGGGTGAGCCGGTCGGTCACCAGGACCCGGGCCTCGATGGCGGCCCGCCCGCTGATCAGGTGCGCCCACCCGAGGTGTGCCAACCCGAGTTCGCCCGCCAGCTCCGGGGAGACCTCGACGAACATCTCCGGCTGGAGTTCGGCCAGGCGTGGCACCGTCCGGCTCATCCCGCCGGCGGTGTGGTGCTCGGTGAGCCGGCTGACGGTGAACACGTACGGGAAGACGTCGCTGTGCGGCTGCGGCGGACTCGGGTTCACCGAGTTGATCGGGTTGTCGTAGACCTTCCGCGTCGGGTTGGCCTGCTGCCCGTACAGCGGGTTGCGCATCGGCGACTCGGCCGGCTCGTAGTGCGTCGGCATCGGCCCGTCCTGCAGCCCCGACGGGACGTACAGCCAGCCCTTGCCGTCGCCCTGCATGATGAACGCGTCGTCGCCGGCCAGCCCCTGCACACCGGTGGCGCCCTCCGGCGGCCGGTACGTCGGCGGCTTCTTCTTCTCGAAGTCCGGCACGTCGTAGCCGGTCCACTCGCCCTTGTCGGCGTCCCACCACACGTACTGCTTGCGTTCGCTCCACGGTCGACCCTCGGGGTCGGCCGAGGCGCGGTTGTACAGGATGCGGCGGTTCGCCGGCCAGGCCCAGCCCCACTCGGCGGCCACCCAGTCCTGCTCGTGCCGGGACTTGCGGCGGGCGGCCTGGTTCACCCCGTCGGCGTACACCCCGGTGTAGATCCAGCAGCCGATCGCGGTGGAGCCGTCGTCCTTCGCCTCCGTGAACGCGGACAGCGGGCGCCCGGTCGCCACCTCGTACCCGTTGATCTCCTTCAGCACCGCCTCCGCGCTCGGCTCCGCGAGGTCGCCGTGCGTGGGGTAGTCCCACTTGAGGTCACGCACCGCGCGGTCGCGTGGCTTGTCCGAGGCGGCCAGCTTCTGCCGGATGATGCGGCCGAGGTGGTAGAAGAACCACAGCTCGGAGCGGGCGTCACCCGGCGGGTCGAGCGCCTTCTCCCGCCACTGCAGCAGCCGCTGCGTCTGGGTGAAGGTGCCCTCCTTCTCCACGTGCGAGGCCGCCGGGATGAAGAACACCTCGGTGCGGCACTCCTCCGGCACGATCTCGCCGGTCTCCACCTCCGGGCTGTTCTTCCAGAACGTCGCGCTCTCGATCATGAACAGGTCGCGAACCACCAGCCAGTCGAGGTTCGCCATGCCCAGGCGCTGGGCCTTGCCGTGCGCCGAGCCGACCGCCGGGTTCTGGCCGAGCAGGAAGTACCCCTTGACCTTGCCGTCGATCATGTTCAGCACCGTCTGGTACGTCCCGTGGTCGCCGGTCATCCGCGGCAGGTAGTCGTAGCAGAAGTCGTTCTCCGGGGTCGCCGCGTCGCCCCAGTACGCCTTGAGCAGGCTTGCCCCGAACGCTCGCGCGTTGGCCCAGAAGCCCTTCTGGCCCGGGTGCCGGATGCTGTCCACCCAGTCGGTGAAGGTCGCGTGGTTGTGGCAGTTCGGCATCGGCAGGTAGCCCGGCAGCAGGTTGAACAGTGTCGGGATGTCGGTGGACCCCTGGATGCTGGCATGCCCGCGCAGGGCCAGCACCCCGCCCCCCGGGCGGCCCATGTTCCCCAGCAGCAGCTGGATGATCGCCCCGGTGCGGATGTACTGCACGCCCACGGTGTGCTGGGTCCACCCCACGGAGTAGATCAGCACCCCGGTGCGCTCCCGACCGGAGTTCTCCGTCCAGGCGCGCGCCAGCTCCAGGAACTTCTCGTGCGGGATGCCGCAGACCCGTTCCACCATCTCGGGCGTGTAGCGGGAGTAGTGCCGTTTCAGGATCTGGTAGACGCAGCGGGGGTGCTGCAACGTCTCGTCCCGCCGCACCTGGCCGCCGACCGGAATGCCGTGCGACTCGTGGCGCAGGCCGGCAGCGGTGTCCCGCTCCCGGTCGGCGGCGCGGTAGCCGGTGGTCTCCTCCTGGCCCACGTACTGCCAGCTGCGCTCGTTGTACGTGTGGGTCCGCGGGTCGTAACCGGAGAAGAGGCCGTCCAGGTCCTCGGTGTCGACGAACTCGTCGCTGACGATGGTCGCCGCGTTCGTGTACGCCAGCACGTACTCCCGGAAGTCGAGTTCGTTCTCCAGGATGTAGCGCACGATGCCGCCGAGCAGCGCGATGTCGCTACCCGCCCGGATCGGCAGGTAGGTGTCGGCCAGCGCGCTGGTGCGGGTGAACCTCGGGTCGACGTGGAAGACCTTCGCTCCCCGCCCCTTGGCCTCCATCACCCACTGGAAGCCCACCGGGTGGGCCTCGGCCATGTTCGAGCCCTGGATGATGACGACGTCAGCGTTGGCGACATCCTGCTGGAAGACCGTCGCGCCGCCGCGACCGAAGCTGGTCCCCAGACCGGGGACGGTGGCGGAGTGTCAAATGCGGGCCTGGTTCTCGATCTGTAGTGCGCCGAGCGCTGTGAAGAGCTTCTTGATGACGTAGTTCTCTTCGTTGTCCAGCGTGGCGCCGCCGAGGCTGGCGAACCCGAGGGTGCGGTTCAACACCCGACCCTGGTCGTCGGTGTCCTCCCAGGTCTCGTCGCGCGCGGCGATGACCCGGTCGGCGATCATGTCCATCGCCGTCTCGAGGTCGAGATCCTCCCACTCGGTGGCGTACGGCCGGCGGTAGCGGACCGTGGTCTCCCGCAGCGGGCTGGTGACCAGGTTCTTGCTGGCCGAGCCCTTAGGACAGAGCCGGCCACGGGAGATCGGGCTGTCCGGATCACCCTCGATCTGGGTGACCTGCCCGTCCTTGACGAACACCCGCTGACCGCAGCCCACCGCGCAGTACGGGCAGACCGAACGTGCCATGCTGTCGGCGGTCTCGGTGCGTGCCGTCAGGGTCGCCGAACGGGCCGACTGGGCCGCGGCACCCCGACCGAGCGGGTCGGTGCCGGTGAGCTGCCGGTAGACCGGCCACCCCTCGATGAAGGTCTTGAGACCCACTCCGACACCCTCCTTCGCCAGTGGCGGAAGCTGACCTCCTGAACATAGGGCAGCAGTGGGGCCCGCGCGACTCGAGTCGCTGATCATTTCTCCGCCGCCCCGACACGTGGGGAGGCACAGACAGCGGCGCCCCGGCCGGATGGCCGGGGCGCCGCTGGGCGTCGGTGTGCAGGTCGCCTCTCGGCGAGTGGCGCGACGCGGCTCCAGCCGAACGGTATTCCGCGAAGGCAATTTAGGTGAGGCCCGGGGACACTGGGCACACCGACGCTCTGCACAACGGTACGGGCCCCTCCCCTGTTCCGCCCGGTGAGTGCCGTCACCACACAGAACAAAGCCGCTGGCCGGCACCCTGGTGAGGGTGCCGGCCAGTGGTCGGTTCACGGTGTTCGGTTGGGTCAGCTGTTCCAGTGCTGGGCGACCAGGTCGGCGGCCTGCTGCTCCCACTGGGCGTAGGCGTCCGGGTAGGCCGACACCTGCACCGTCTGCGCGGCCTGCGTCAGGGGCATGTCCTGCCACCCGTCGACCTGCTTCAGACCCTTCTGGAAGGCCATGGTCGAGTACTCGGGGTCGGTGATCTGCTCCGGGGTACCCCAACCCGAGGAGGGGCGCTGCTGGAACAGGCCCAGCGAGTCGTGGTCGTTGCGGTCACCCAGGTGACCCAGGTTCTCCAGCTTCGACTCCTGCAGCGACGTGGCGATGGAGATGACCGCGGCCCGCTCGTTCAGGCCCGACTTCTTGGTGGCGGCGATGATCGCCTTGGCGTTGGCGGTCTGCTCGTCGTTCAGGTCGATGTGCGACTGCGCGCCCTGCACACCATGCGGGATCAGCTTGGCGGTGTCCACGCCCGGCTTGTCGGCCTGCACCGCGACCGCGGCGGGCGTGGCGTCGACCGGGGTGGCGGCGTGGGCGGTCAGCGGACCGGCGAACACACCACCGGCGAAGGCGAGACCAGCAACACCAAGAACGCTCTTACGGAAGATCGTGTTCATGGGGGAAAGCTCCATTCGGGGGTCGGCGCACGCCCGACGGGGGTCAGGGCCGCGCGCAAGCACCGTCAGGCGCCCAAGAAAGCAAAAAGGGGGGAAAGTCTTCATCCGGGTCGACCGCGGGGCCGGGGGCCTGCTCGCGGCGCCGGGACCATGTGTAACGACCACCGGCCGGCCATCATTCCGGGCCAGGCCATCCGGCAGGATCCCGCGGGGGCGGGGCTGCTACCTCGGCCGTCGGGGATGTGTAACGCCCCCACCCCCGCCACGATTCCGGCCCCGCGATGCCGCCGGTCACACCCACAAACCGGACACCGACCCCACACGGCCCAGTCGGCCACAGCGGCGGACGGGCAATCCACCCCACATGTCGCAGCCGGGTCACTGCCGCTGGCACGGCAAGATCCGCGCAACTTCAGGGAAACAGGCCCCTCCGAACGCGTTCAGGCACCAACTTCGGGGAAACTGTGCGGATCTTGGGCAGGCAGGCGCGGTTCCGCCCTCGCAACGCGGGGAGGCACCAACTTCCGGGAAACAGCGCGGATCTTGGGCAGGCAGGCGCGAGTTGCGGGAAACGGCGCGCACCGGCCGCGCGAAGCGCCCCGGCCGCACGGCCGGCACGGACCGCGCCCAGGTCACGGGTGTGGCCCCCCGTGACCGGCGCAGGGATCAAGCCTGACCACCCGGAGCCGGGCACGGCGGGCCACACCCCACCACCGCAACCACCCGGGGACCTAACGCACGGACGGGCCAAGCTGGCCACCCCAATGAGCAGAAGGCACGGCGGAGCCAGACGGAAAAGAACCCCACCCCGACCAAGGCCCTAGGGTGGTCACCGTGGCGACCCTTCTGCTTCTGCGACACGGCCGGACCACCGCGAACGCCGACGGCGGCCTCGCCGGCCGGCAGCCAGTCGAGCTGGACGACACCGGTCGCGCCCAGGCCACCGCGGTGGGGGAGCGGCTGCGCAACCTTCCCCTGGCCGCGGTGGTGACCAGCCCGCTGATCCGCTGCCGGCAGACCTTGGAGTTGGCCCTGCCGCGGGCGGAGCCGGTGGTGGAGGAGGGGTTGATCGAGTGCGGGTACGGCGGCTGGGAGGGGCAGCCGTTGAAGAAGCTCGCGAAGGAGCCGCTCTGGCCGGTCGTCCAGCAGCATCCGAGCGCCGCCGTCTTCCCGCAGGGGGAGTCAATGGCGGCGATGTCGGCGCGGGCGGTGGCCGCGGTGCGCTCCTGGGATGCCCGGGTCACCGCCGAGCACGGGCCGGAGGCGGTCTGGCTCGCGTGCAGCCACGGCGATGTGATCAAGGCCATCGTGGCGGACGCGCTCGGCGTACATCTGGATCTTTTCCAGCGGATCGTGGCGGACCCGGCGTCGGTGACCGCGATCCGCTACACGCCGCTGCGGCCGTTCCTGGTCCGGCTCAACGACACCGGCGGCGACCTGGCCGGGCTGGTGCCGCCGTCCCGGAAGCGGCGTCGGCGGGCGACCCGTACGACGGATTCGGACGCGGCCGTGGGTGGTGGCGCGGGAGCGGCGCGGTGAGCCGGACCATGCCCGGGCGGTTTCCGGCCGTCGCCCGGCGGGGATTCGCGCTCGGTGCGGTGCGCGATGCTTCCGCGCGCCGGATAGGGTCGTGGGTATGACCCACCAGGTGCACGCCTTCGAGCCGCCGGAGCGGTTCGTCGCCGGGACCGTCGGCTCGCCGGGGGAGCGCACGTTCTTCCTCCAGGCGCGCGGCGGTGGCCGGCTGGTCAGCGTCGCGCTGGAGAAGGTCCAGGTGTCCCTGCTCGCCGAGAAGCTCGAGGAGCTGCTCTCCGAGGCGCAGCGCCGGTTCGGCGTGGACCTGCCGGAGACGACGACTGCCGCCGTCGGCGACAACGACCCGCTGGACACCCCGGTCGACGAGGAGTTCCGGGTCGGCACCCTGGGCCTGGCGTTCGACGTGGACACCGCCACCGTGGTGATCGAAGCGATCGCGGTGGGCGAGACCGAGGTCGAGGTCGAGCTGGGCGACGCCGACGACGACGAGGACGAGGATCCGGACGAGCCGGACGACGACCTCGACCGGCTCCGGGTGCGGCTGACTCCCGAGGCGACCCGCGCGTTCATCGAGCGGGCCCGTCGGGTGGTCAACGCCGGCCGTCCGCCCTGCCCGCTCTGCGGCCAGCCGTTGGACCCCGCCGGCCATCTCTGCCCGCGGCACAACGGTTATCACCGGTGACGTCGTCGGAACTCCAGCCCCGACAGGACGGCGCCGCCGCTCTCCGACTGCTCAGCGACGGTGAGCTCGACCTGGAGGGGCGGCTGGTCGACGCCTCCAACGCCACCCTGCGTGGGATCCTCACCCTCGACGGGGTGACGGCCCACTGCGTCTACAAACCGGTGCGCGGCGAGCGTCCGCTCTGGGACTTCCCGGACGGCACCCTCGCCGGCCGGGAGGTCGCCGCCTACCTGGTCTCCCGCGCCACCGGGTGGGATCTGGTGCCGCCGACGGTGCTGCGCGACGGGCCGTTCGGCCCCGGCTCGTGCCAGCTGTGGATCGAGGAGCCGGAGGACGCCGAGCCGCTGGTCGGCTTCGTGCCCGCGAAGGCGGTGCCGCCGCGCTGGTTCCCGGTCGCGGCGGCCCGGGACGACGACGGTGCCCCGTACGCCCTGGCGCACGCCGACGACCCCCGGCTGGCCCGGCTGGCCGTCCTCGACGCGGTGATCAACAACGCCGACCGGAAGGGCGGTCACGTGCTGGTCGGGCCGGACGACCGGATCTACGGCGTGGACCACGGGGTGACGTTCCACGTCGAGGAGAAGTTGCGCACCGTGCTCTGGGGCTGGGCGGGCCGCCAGCTCCCGCCGGACGCGGTGGAGATGCTCGACGGCCTCGCCGGGCAGGTCACCGGGGTCCTCGGCGACGAGCTGGCCGAGCACCTGACGATCAGCGAGGTCGCCGAGCTGGCGGCGCGGATCGAGCGGCTGCGGGAGACCGGCCGGTTCCCCCTGCCGCCGGAGGACTGGCCGGCGATGCCCTGGCCCCCGATGTGAGCCGTTGTCGCGTTGATCACCCGAGGGGCGGCACCCGGCGGCCTGACAGATCGTTAGGCTGACGGTCATGGAGTCTTGGGCGGGACACGAGGTGCCACGGCTTCCCGGTGAGGGGCGGCCGCTGAGGTTGTACGACTCGGCGCGACGTGGTGCCCACCCCAGCCAGCCGGACCAGGCCGCCTCGATGTACGTCTGCGGCATCACCCCGTACGACGCCACCCACCTCGGCCACGCCGCCACCATGATCACCTTCGACCTGGTGCAGCGGATGTGGCGGGACGCCGGCGTGGACGTGCGCTACGTGCAGAACGTCACCGACATCGACGACCCGCTGCTGGAGCGCGCCGAGCGCGACGGTGAGGACTGGAAGGTCCTCGCCATGCGGGAGACCGCGCTGTTCCGGGAGGACATGGAGGCGCTGCGGATCATCCCGCCGGCGCACTACGTGGGCGCGGTCGAGTCGATCCCGGACATCGCCGAGAAGGTGCTGGTCCTGCTCAAGGAGGGTGCCGCGTACCGGCTGGACGACGGCACCGGTGATGTCTACTTCGACATCAGCGCCGCCCCGCAGTTCGGCTACGAGTCCAACCTGTCCCGCGAGCAGATGCTGGAGATCTTCCCGGAGCGCGGCGGCGACCCGGACCGGGCCGGCAAGCGGGACCCGCTGGACCCGCTGCTCTGGCGCGGCGCTCGGGAGGGCGAGCCGTCCTGGCCGGGCGGCGAACTCGGCGCCGGCCGCCCCGGTTGGCACATCGAATGCGCGGTGATCGCGCTGAACCTGCTCGGCGACCGGATCGACGTGCAGGGCGGCGGGAACGACCTGCTCTTCCCGCATCACGAGTGCTCGGCCGCGCACGCCGAGCGGCTCACCGGCCAGGCGCCCTTCGCCGACCACTACGTGCACGCCGGCATGATCGGCCTGAACGGCGAGAAGATGTCCAAGTCCAAGGGGAACCTGGTCTTCGTCTCCCGGCTCCGTGCCGACAAGGTGGATCCGATGGCGGTCCGGCTGGCCCTGATGAGCGGCCACTACCGCACCGACCGGTCCTGGACCGACGACCTGCTCGCGGCCGCGCAGGAGCGGCGGCCCGGCGCCAGCGGGCCAGCCGCTCCTGCGCGGCCGCGAGC
>NZ_QGGF01000179.1 GCF_003857015.1 Micromonospora globispora
GCGGCTGCGGCACGCGTTGCGGGAGTACTTCCCCGCCGCGTTGGCCGCCTTCGAGGACCTCGACGCCGCCGACACCCTGGAACTGCTCGCGAAGGCACCCGACCCGGCGAGCGCGGCGAAGCTGAGCTTGGCGCAGATCAGCGCGGCCCTCAAACGGGCCCGCCGCCGCGACATCGCTGCCAAGGCCACGGCGATCCAGGCCGTCCTGCGCGCCGAGCACCTCGGCCAGCCGGCCGTGGTCACTGCCGCCTACGCCGCGTCCGTGCGCGCTCTGGTCGCGCTGCTGGTCACCCTCAACGAGCAGGTCACGGCCCTGCAAGGGCAGGTTGAGGCCCATTTTGGCCGGCACCCGGACGCTGAGACCATCCTGTCCCAGCCCGGACTGGGTGCCGTCCTCGGCGCCCGGGTGCTCGCAGAGTTCGGCGACGACCACGGCCGCTACGCCTCGGCCAAGGCCCGCAAGAACTACGCCGCGACCAGCCCGATCACCCGCGCATCGGGCAAGAAGAAGACCGTCGCCGCCCGGTTCGTGCACAACGACCGGCTCATCGACGCGCTGATGACCCAGGCGTTCTCCGCGTTGAAAGCCTCGCCGGGCGCCCGCGCCTACTACGACCGGCAACGCGCCCGCGGCACCAGCTACAACGCCGCGCTGCGCCAGCTCGCCAACCGGCTCGTCGGCATCCTGCACGGATGCCTCAAAACCGGCGCGCTCTACGACGAGGCGACCGCCTGGTCCCATCACCTCAACAAGGCCGCTGCTTGACATTCAAGCTCCTGGGATGTCTTTCAGGTGCCATGATTTTCAGGCGGCCGCGTCCGCGAGGGCGCGGTAGAAGTGGATGCAGACCGTGGCGAGCCAGGCCCAGACGAGCCCGACCCCCGCGACGAACGCCAACGTCGTCGGCCCGTGTGAGCCGCTGGCGATGCCCGCGAACCCGGCGAGGAAGACCACCCCGGTGATGAGAGAAAACCCGGCCAGCCCGCGCCGCCCCTCCCGCGAGAAGCGGTTGGCCAGCACGAAGCAGGCCGCGATGAGGCAGACGAAGCGGCTCCGTTGCGTTGGGCGTTGGCATGATCGAGGCAGGCTTGAGCAGTGAAGTCATTGACCCGCTCTCGCCCATGGCTGCCTCCAAAGTCGGCGTTCGCCGGGTTCCGGTTCCCGCCGGAGGTGATCGTGGGCGCGGTGCGCTGGTATCTGCGGTTCAACCTGTCGTATCGGGACGTGGAGGAGTTGCTGGTCGAGCGCGGCGTGGAGGTCGATCACGTCACCGTGTTCCGGTGGGTGCAGCGGTTCACGCCGCTGCTGGCCGACGCCGCTCGATTCTGCCGCCACTCACCGGGTGACAGGTGGTATGTCGACGAGACGTACGTCAGGGTCAACGGGGTATGGCGGTACGTGTACCGGGCGGTCGACCAGTACGGGCAGGTCATAGACGTGCTGGTCTCGGCCCGCCGTGACGCCGGCGCCGCCCGGCGGTTCTTCCGACGCGCGCTGTCGACGTTGAAGGTGACCCCCAGCGAAGTCGTCACCGACGCAGCGCCGGTCTACCCCGCCGTGCTCGACCAGTTGGTCCCGTCCGCGTGGCACCACGTCGAGCAGTACGCCAATAATCCGATCGAGGCTGATCACAGCCAGCTCAAGCACCGGTTGAGACCGATGCGCGGGCTACGGACCGACAAGACAGCACAGGTCATCATCGCCGGACACGCGTTCATGCAGAACCTCCGCCGCGGACACTACGAACTCGCCGTCGACGCGTCGCCGGCAACGCGGGTGGCCGCGGCGTTCGCCGACCTCGCCCTGGCGATCTAGCCTCGGACCGACACGGGTCCAACGAGTCTGTCGATCCCACAACGCAACGGCGCCATTTTCTTCATGCTCATGAGCGGGTGGTTGGCTGCCCGGGGTAGGCGTGACTGAGGGTCGCCCCGCGGTGGTGATAAACAATGCCGCACCGAATAAGCCGGCATAACATGTTAAACACATGCAGTTGAGAATCAATCTCAAGATTTATTCGAATATGCACCAAATCGGCTGGCGTGCTGGCAGCCGGAGGGTCATGGTTGGCCTATGACACTGACTGTCCGGAGGAGCGACAAGGACCTGCAGACCAACGTAACCGACGAACTGTTGTTTGATTCCAGCATCGACGCCGCGCATCTCGTGGTACTGGCGAACGGCGGCGTGGTGACACTTTCCGGCGACGTGGGCAGCCTGCCCGAGCGGCATACGGCGAAACGGGCGGCCATGCGAGTAGCCGGCGTCCAGGCCGTCACCGTCGACATCGTGGTCCGCGACCCGGGTGCGTCCGGCGCCAAGGACAGCGACATCGCCGAGGCGGCGAACCAGATGCTCAGCTGGGCGGTCGACGTACCCTCCGACACGGTCAAGGCAGGGGTCCGCGATCACGTGGTCACCCTGTCCGGCACCGTCAACTGGCAGTACCAGCGGGAGGCCGCGACACGCGCGGTCATGTACCTCAAGGGCGTCACCGCGGTCGCCAACACCATCAGGCTGATCGCGACCACTCCAGCGTCCGACGATCTGAAAGCCGCGATCGACGGGGCGATCCTGCGCAACGCCCAGCTCGACTCCCACCAGATCAAGGCTGATGTCAACGGCGCGGAGGTGACGCTGCGCGGGTCCGTGCGATCGTGGGCCGAACGCCGTCAGGCCGAGAAGGTGTCGTGGTCAGGTTCCGGCGTGATCAGCGTCAAGAACCATCTCACCGTCACCGCCTGATTCTAGATCCACCCCGCCGTCCCTGACGGCACGCCAGCTCAATCCCTTGACGGGGCCGGCGAATGCGGCACGCAGCCGCACTGGCCGGCCCCGGTCTGTGACAGCCCCGAAGGTCGTCGCTGCCCGGCAAGCCGACGCCGGGCGTCTATGGCTTGTCGGCGATGAGTACCTCGGTGGTCAGGAACAATGCGGCGATCGACGCGGCGTTCTGCAAAGCGGAACGGGTCACCTTGGCCGGTTCGACGATACCCGCTTTGATCATGTCGACGTACTCGCCGCTGGCAGCATCGAGGCCGTGGCCGGCGGGAAGTGAGTTGACCTTCTCTGCCACCACGGCGCCCTCAAGGCCGGCGTTGCTG
Source organism: Micromonospora globispora (assembly GCF_003857015.1). Lineage (GTDB taxonomy): Bacteria > Actinomycetota > Actinomycetes > Mycobacteriales > Micromonosporaceae > Micromonospora > Micromonospora globispora. The sequence goes on from NZ_QGGF01000179.1 coordinate 3,106, forward strand.
GCGATCTGCTTGAGCGGCGCGGTCAACGCGACCCGCACGATGTTCGCGCCGGTGGCCTCGTCACCGGCAAGGTCGAGCTTGTCGAACGCCGTGACCGCGGCGTTGGCCAAGGCCACGCCGCCGCCGGGGAGTAGGCCCTCTTCGATGGCGGCCTTGGCGTTGCGGACGGCGTCCTCGATGCGGTGCTTGCGCTCCTTGAGCTCCACCTCGGTGGCCGCGCCGACCTTGATCACCGCGATGCCGCCGGCCAGCTTGGCCAGCCGCTCCTGCAGTTTCTCCCGGTCGTAGTCGGAGTCACTGTTGTCGATCTCGGCGCGGAGCTGGGCGACCCGGCCGGCGATCTGCTCCACGTCACCGGCACCGTCGACGATGGTGGTCTCGTCCAAGGTGGCGACCACCTTGCGGGCCCGGCCGAGCATGTCGAGGGTGACGTTTTCCAGCGTGAGACCTACGGTGTCGCTGACGACCTGACCATTGGTGAGGACGGCAAGGTCGGCCAGCATGGCCTTGCGGCGGTCACCGAAGCCTGGTGCCTTGACAGCCAGCGACGTGAAAGTGCCACGGACCTTGTTGACGATCAGGGTTGCGAGAGCCTCGGCCTCGACGTCCTCGGCGACGATGGCCAGCGGCTTGCCCGTCTGCATGACCTTCTCCAGGATCGGGAGCAGGTCGGTCAGGTTCGAGATCCTGTTCTCGACGATGAGGAGGTACGGGTCGTCGAGAACGGCATCCATCCGTTCCGTGTCGGTGACGAAGTAGGGCGAGATGAAGCCCTTGTCGAAGCGCATGCCCTCGGTGAGCTCCAGCTCCAGGCCGAAGGTGTTGCTCTCCTCGACGGTGATGACGCCTTCCTTGCCGACCTTGTCCATCGCCTCGGCGATGAGTTCACCGACGTTTGCGTCGGCGGCGGAGATGGACGCGGTGGCCGCGATCTGCGCTCTGGTCTCGACGTCCTGGGCCTGGTTACGCAACGCCTCGGTCACCGCGGCCACGGCCTGCTCGATGCCGCGCTTGAGCGCGATCGGGTTCGCGCCCGCGGCGACGTTGCGCAGCCCCTCCCGTACCAGGGCCTGGGCCAGGACGGTCGCCGTCGTGGTGCCGTCGCCGGCCACGTCGTCGGTTTGCTTGGCGACTTCCTTGACCAGCTCGGCACCGAGCTTCTCGTACGGGTCGTCGAGTTCGATCTCCTTGGCGATGCTGACACCGTCGTTGGTGATGGTCGGCGCGCCCCAGCTGCTGGCTAGCACGACGTTGCGGCCCTTCGGGCCCAGCGTCACCTTCACCGTGTCGGCGAGGATGTTCATGCCACGTTCGAGGCCGCGACGGGCGTCTTCACCGAATGCGATCAACTTGGCCATCTGCGTCGTCCTCTACTCGTCGTGCTGACGGGCAGCACTGATCGGACCGACCTGCGATGACGTACACGTACGCCCACCAGAGGGCTCATCCCAATCGGCTGGCACTCGCACAGGGCGAGTGCTAACTACGGTCTAGCACTCGCCACCTGAGAGTGCAAGGAACACGAAGATCAACCTCCCCGTGGTCGGACCCCAACACCCGGTCGACCACTCCGACACGATGCGGGGCGTCGCCGCCCCGGCCGCCATCGACGAGACATACCCCGATCTGCCCTGACTTGGGCGCCCAGACAGCGGTGATCCCGAACGCCAACCGGGTAGATCTGCCGGCACGGGGGAGCAGATTGGGAGCAGCAGGTTGCACTGAACGGCCCGCAACTGCACTCAACAGCGTTGAACTGCTCTGAACGGCACTGGCCCCGACCTGCGGTTCCACGTTTTGGCTGGTCAGAGGCGGTGCAGCGTCCCGGTTCACACCGGAGTGCTCAGCCATGCTTGCTCACCTGAAGGGCAAGTCGCCATCCAGGCGTCGTGGGGGAGGAGACGGTCGGCCCACCAGCGGATGACGCAGTGAGCCGACCGTCGCTTGAGGCGCCCCTATGCCGGCGGCGTCGCGGGAGAGCGTTTGGCGGCGAGGCGCTGGGGGACTGGGCTCGCGCACGTCGCGTGCCAGCGGAATTTCTCGAACAGCCAGATCAGTCGGGCGGTGTCGTCAGATGCGGCTGCAGGAATCTGGGCGGCCGCCACCGCGGCCGGGAGCCTGTCGAAGCTCACGACGGCAGCGAAACGAGCGGTCAGAGGACGCGCACCGCGGTCGCCTGCGGACCCTTGGCGCCCTGCGTGATGTCGAACTCGACGCGCTGATCCTCCTTGAGGCTACGGAAGCCGTCGTTGCGGATCTCGGAGAAGTGAACGAAGACGTCCTTACCGCCGTCGTCGACGGTGATGAAGCCGAAGCCCTTGTTGTCGTTGAACCATTTCACAGTTCCCTGTGCCATAACTGTCTCCCTTCGGAGTGGGGCCCGCGCCATGCGAGCCCGCTGGGCCGGCGTCGGCCGGCAGCGTCAGCCCGTCGGGAGGAGGAGATGACAAACGCCCGCGCCACCTGACGCGCGGGCGTCACAGATCACCACAGACACGCAAAAACACGACCAACCGATGCAACCGGCCACCACAGCGTTAAATTCCCGTTCCCCCACCCGCCGGTTCAGGACGGGCAACCTAGACGCCGCAGGCGCCCAAGTAACTCGCCGGCGCGGGTAGACTTCGGTACACGGCTCGCATCGTTCTGCCTCGGGCCGTGTTGACGTCGACCACCACGCGCCGCGACCGCTCAGTCTGCGCCGGGCAGGACGACCCTTCCACGTTCGGAGATTTCATGGCGGTACGCCGCCCCCACACCACACCTTCGTCTACGTCCACCACGTTCACGGACCTCGGCGTACCCGCCGCGCTCACCGAGGCGCTTGCGGCCGGCGGTATCACCACGCCGTTCCCGATCCAGACGGCGACGCTGCCCGACACGCTCGCCGGACGCGACGTGCTCGGCCGGGGCCGAACAGGCTCGGGCAAGACCTACGCATTCGCGTTGCCCGTGCTGACCCGGCTGGCTGCCAGCACCTCGCCGCGGCGGCCCGGTCGTCCGCGTGCGCTGATCCTCGCTCCCACCCGCGAACTCGCTACCCAGATCGAGGCGACCATCGCCCCGCTGGCCAGGGCGCTGTCGCTACGCACCCTCACCGTCTTCGGCGGGGTGAGCCCGAACCCCCAGGTCTCCGGCCTGCGCGCGGGCGTGGACATCCTTGTGGCCTGCCCGGGCCGGCTCGCCGACCATCTCAAGACGGGCCACGCACGTCTCGACGCGGTCGAGATCACCGTGCTCGACGAGGCCGACCACATGGCCGACCTCGGCTTCCTCCCCGTGGTTCGGCAACTACTGGACCAGACCCCGCGATCCGGCCAGCGGCTACTGTTCTCCGCGACGCTCGACGCCGGGGTCGAAGTCCTCGTGCGCCGGTTCCTCACCGACCCGGTCACCCACAGCGTCGATTCGTCGCTGTCACCGGTCGCGGCGATGTCGCACCACGTGTTGCATGTGAGCCATGACGACCGGCTTCCCGTCCTGGTCGATCTCGCGGCCGCGCCGGGTCGCACGCTGGTGTTCACCCGCACTAAACGCGGGGCGAAGACACTGACCCGCCGGCTCGTCGCCGCCGGGGTGCAGGCCGTGGAGCTACACGGCAACCTGGCCCAATCCGCGCGTGACCGCAACCTGCTTGCCTTTTCCGAAGGCAGCGCGAAGACGCTGGTCGCCACAGACATCGCGGCCCGCGGCATCCACGTCGACGGCATCACCCTCGTCATCCACGCTGATCCGCCGGTCGAGCACAAGGCGTATCTGCACCGTTCCGGCCGAACGGCCCGTGCCGGTGCACACGGCACAGTGGTCACGCTCATGACCGACGACCAGGTCGGCGACGTGCGCGAGCTGGCCCGCAAGGCGGGCATCGCGCCGACGACCACCCGGCTGCGGCCCGGCCATCCGCTGCTCACCCGACTCGCCCCCGGTCAACGTTCGTTCGTCACACCACCGGTCGACCATCCGGCCGTGACCGACACGTCACGGCACGACCGTTCACGTCGGAACGCGAAGCCACTTTCCTCCACCATGCCTCACACCGGATCCGTGTCACCGCATGGGACGTCATCGCCGCAGTCGGGCTCGGGCCGAGGTGGCCGTACGGCGGCTGCGGCACCCGCCCGGTCGTCGGGCGCAGCAGCCTTTTCCGCTCGGACCCACGTGGGGGCGCGCCGCGGCAGCCGCTGATGAGCAGGCCCTCTGTGACCACACCAGGGCGCAGCGTTATTGGCCCGGCCTCCAGGGCGCCATGACATGGCTATCCGCCGACAGCGCCTCCGCCGCTCGCATGTCGTACTTTCGGCGTAGTGTGATGACGTCGTCGCTCGCCTCGTGTTTTGGGCCTGCAACAGGCGTGGGCTTTTGCGATCAGGTGCACCGGGCAGCGTTGAAGGGGGCGACCGTGTCGTCGCGAAGGGGTCCCGCGGTTCCGTCATGCTGGTTTGCCAGTCGGGAAGGTTCCGAGGGCGTGGGCGTGTGGTCTCACCGTCATGTCTCGCACCGCCGGTGGGCTGCTCCGGAGCCGAAACGGTGAGTTCAGCCGGTGACCGTGAGCGCGACAGGGATGTCGCGGGGCGCCCGCGCAACGCCCGCCCACGTGACGAACTGGGTCGACCCCTACCCCGCGGCGCGGCTGGGGTCGAAGGCGTTCCCGACGATCTCGCGCTATCTCCGGACGAGACGCTCACCGAGGCGCAGCGACTCCTCGACGCGGGCCGAGCGTTTCAGGCGCACGAGGTACTGGAGAGCACCTGGAAGGCTGCCCCAGGGGGCGAACGTGAGCTATGGCGGGGGCTGGCCCAACTCGCCGTGGGCCTCACACACGCGCGGCGAGGTAACGCAGTCGGGGCGGTGGAGCTCTTGAGGCGCGCCGCGGAGCGTGTGGAAGGCTACGCCGACGCTGCGCCACACGGCGTGGACGTGGCTGGTCTCGTCGCCTGGGCGCGCGCTCTGGTCGTACGCATCGAGCAGGACGGCCTCGCCGTCTTGACGCGGGGTGACCTCACCCCACAACTTCGCTCCTGACCTTGACGACACCAGCGGGACGTGCAGCCGGCCGAGGGGATGACCTGGCCGTGGGCGTACGGTAGGGGTATCGCCCAAGACCCCGGTGCCGTGAAAGTCCGTTGATATGCCGGACTCCATCGGTGGAAGGGGCATCGTGGTCGGGCTTATCTGGCGGATACACCGCCGGTTTCGCCAGGGCGGGACGTGCGGTATGCGGGGCTGCGCTGCCGGTCGTCGCCCGCGTAAGCGGCTGCGGATCGCATTGACCACACAGCCGCGCTGCTGGGCCTCCACGCCGCCATCTACGCGACGAAGGTGAGGATACATACCATGCACATCGAAAAAGCCGAGATCATTGCAACGCTGCGGTCCAGAGGTCTGCACGCCAGGGCCGACTGGGTCGACCGGCAACTGCCCCGGCTCGTCGACACGTACAAGAACGATTCACTACTCAGGACGCTCGACATCGACCCAGCCGCCATGTCACCTGTCGAGGTTGCATCGCAGCAAGGTTGAGCCGCACAGGACCTCGCGGAGCCCCCTATTCCCAAGGGCTTCGGGTCAGGGCCGGCGAATGCTACGCCGCGCAGGGGGCGCAGTCCAGGAGTACGGTGTGAGCGTCGCCGGGTTGCCGGTTCCACAAGACGGATGTCCGCGCAGGATGATCGGGTCGGAGCCGACCGTGAAAGAGGGAAGCAGCGGGACGCTGCGCAGCTTCCGAGCGGTGTCCCGGTGAACGCGCGGCGGCTGCCCGACTCGAATCGTGGGCGCGCGGTCGTCCCCGGTACGGCGGATCGATGAACTCCGAGCGCAGGAGCCGGCTGTGGGCCCTCGTCGTCGACGCGGCCCGGAGCGGGAGGGTCGAGGTTGACCATGTCTGCGCCGCGTCGGTCTCGGCCACCGGTGTCGACTCCGCCGCCGTCGCCGTGACGCTGCGCGCCACCCCGCGGGAGGTGCTGTGTGCCAGTGACCGGACCGCGTCGGAGCTGGAGGAGCTGACACTTACCCTCGGTGAGGGCCCGTGCGTGGACGCCAGCTTCGGCGGCCCGGATCTGATCGCCGATCTGGCGGCGCCGGAATGTCTGACCCGCTGGCCGGCGTTCGCGCCGGCGGCGGTGCTCGCCGGGGTCCGTGCGGTGTTCGCCCTGCCGCTCCAGGTTGGCGGGATCCGCCTCGGTGTGCTGGACCTCTACCGTGCGCGGTCCGGCGGCCTTGATGGCGAACAGTTGGCCGACGCGCTGGTGTTGGCGGACACGGCCTGTGCCGTACTGCTGGACGGCGGGTGGCGTCACCGGTCGGCCCGGGACGAGGGTCGGCCCGAGCAGGCCGGTCTGCAGCATCCCGAGGTGCACCAGGCCACGGGGATGGTCACGGTCCAGCTGGGGGTGACCGCGGCGGTGGCACTCATCCGGTTACGCGCCTTCGCGTAC
>NZ_QGGF01000488.1 GCF_003857015.1 Micromonospora globispora
CCGACACGATCACCGACGAGGTGGGTGGCGAGAAGCGGGTGGCGTTGTCGAGCAGTTCGGTGAGGACCCGGATCACGTCGTCGGCGGCGAACTCGACCACCGCCAGGTCCACCACGTGGCCGACCCGGATCCGGGGGTAGTACTCGACGGCCGACGTCGCGGCCCGGACGACGTCGACCAGGGTCACCGTCTGCCGGTCGGCGTCCTCCACCCGGCGGCCCAGCAGGACCTGGAGGTTCTCGGCGTGCCGGCGGATGCGGGTGTTGGCGTGGTCGATCCGGTAGAGCCGCTCCAGGCGTTCGGGATCCTGCTCGTCGGCCTCGACGGCCTCCAGGTGGCTGCCCATCTGGTACGCCGAGGCGAGGATCCGCATCGCGAACTGTTCACAGATCTCCGGCCACGGTCCGGCCTGTTCCTCGGGTGGCGGGGGAGGGGGTGGCTCCTCCGGGGCGACGGCCCACCGGGCGACCGTCGGGTCCAGCCAACGCGCCGCTCGCTGCCGCCACGTCACGCGGCGTTGATCCGCCGGTTGCACTATGGATACAGCGCTGCTTTTCACGAAAATACCGACCTATCGCTAATCGTGGGCTATGGCATGGTGCAGCAGTCAACCACCGTGTTGTGGCGACAGCAACGGCCAAGGTCAACTTAGGGCGGTTTCTCACAGCCGTCCCGCCGCCCTCGGCCGGCACCCGTCGTAGGTCCCACGGATGCTTCATCGGCGGCGACCGGCGGAACGCAACAGCCGATTCCGGCAGATGTGACGCTCACCCTCAACGGGCGACAGGCAGCGGGCCGAGCGGCATGATCATGGCGGCGACGTCGAGGAGGAGCGGAGGGAAGCAGATGACGGTGGACGTGCCGCGCGGCGGACGGGTCCTCTTCATCGGCGACAGCATCACCGACGCCGGGCGCGACCGGTCCACCGGCAACGACCTCGGCTGCGGGTACGCGATGATGGCCTCGGCCTGGTTCACCGCCCGCCACCCGGGCCACCACGTCAGCTTCCTCAACCGCGGGATCAGCGGCGACCGGGTCCGCGACCTGCGCGCCCGGTGGGAGCGGGACTGCCTCGACCTGGCCCCGCAGATGGTGTCGGTGCTGATCGGCATCAACGACACCTGGCGGCGCTACGCCCAGCACGACCCGACCAGCGTCGCGGACTTCGAACGCGACTACCGGCACGTCCTGGAGGCCACCCGGCAGCGGCTGGACGCGCAGATCGTCCTCGTCGAGCCGTTCCTGATCCCACTCGACGACGCGCAGCACGGCTGGCGAAAGGACCTCGACCCGAAGGTCGACGTGGTCCGCAGACTGGCCGCCGACTTCGACGCGGCACTCGTCGCGGTGGACGCGCTGTTCCAGGAAGCGGATGTCGACGAGCGGATCTGGACGAACGACGGCGTGCACCTGACTCCGTTCGGCCACGCGCTGCTCGCCCAGCAGTGGCTGCGCGCCGTCACCCCCAAGGCGTGACCGACCCGCGTCCCGTGCCATCGACAGTGATCACCGTTAAACTCCGCGGATGCACCGGTCCCGGGTCCACGCCCTGATCCTCGACGTACCGCAGGAGTCCGCACCGGCCGCCGCCGCGTTCTGGTCCGCCGCGCTCGGCGCCCCGGCGCGCCCGGACGCCGCCGAGTCGGAGTTCACCAACCTGCCCGACGTCGTACCCGACCTGGTCACCGCGATCCAGGCGGTGGACGACGCGCCGCGCTACCACCTCGACATCGAGACCGACGACGTGCGGGCCGAGGTGGACCGCCTGGTCGGGCTCGGCGCCACCCCGGTGTCCCGGTGGCAGGAGTGCCACGTCCTGCGCGCCCCGAGCGCCCACCTGCCCTGCGTCATCCCGGTGGCGTGCGATCCGGAACTGTTCGCCGCGACCGCCCGCCGCTGGGACTGAACGGCCTCAGTTGCTCGAAGCTCTCGGTGGGGATCTTCGCCCTTGTGGTGGGGCGGTACCGCACGTTCACGACCGACGTGGGGTCGCCTTCGCCGACCCGGTGGAGGCGGATCGGCGCGCTGCCGGAGTTGTCGTACAGCCGGATGCCCTCGCCGAGCAGGATCGGTGCGATGTGCAGGTCGATCTCGTCGATCAGTCCTAGTTCGAGAAGCTGGCGGCCGATGGTCGGCGAGAACACTTCGAGGTTCTTGCCGCCGGCCGCCTCCAGCCCGATCCGCACCGCCTCGGCCGGACCACAGTTCAGGAACGTGACCCCGTCGGCGGGCGTCGCGTCCTCGGGGTGGTGGGTGAGCACGAAGATCGGACCGTCCCAGGAGCCGCCGTACGGGCGACTGCCATTCACGGCACCGTCCCAACCGTCTCGACCCCCCAGCACGGCGCCCGTGGTCCCGACGTACTCGCCGACCAGGCCCGGACGGAACGAGATCCCGGTCATCCAGTTCATCTCGTGGTTCGGCCCCGCCACGAAACCGTCCAGCGACATCGTGAAGTGCCAGAGCACCTTCCCGCCTGCGGTCTGCGGCTCAGTGTCGCTCATTCGTCGCCTCCGTACGCTGCCGGGCTCTCATGCTCTCGCAGCGGAACCGGTGAGCTCCAGCTGCTTGTTGCATTGAACTCGTGTCGCGTGTCTGAAGTGATTTGACGCTAGCGTGCTCTACCCGCCAGCTTCGCGATCTCCGGTTGTGGTGCTCAAGCTTGTCGCAGGCCGTGGCTCCGGGCCGGGGTTTCCGCATCGTGACGACGTTGGCCAGCTGCACACCCTGCACTCTGTTGATCCTGGCCCTCGTCGTGGGAAGCTCAACGGGCTGAAGGGAGTACCGGGGTGGACCGACAGAAGTTGCGCCGGCTCGCGGATCGGCTTCCGTTCAGTGGCGCGTTGTTCGGGTTGGGCACGTACCTCGTGGACGAAAGACTCCTCGGCCACCAGCGCGGCGGACTGGCTGCCGTGGGCGTTGTGTTCTTCCTGGCGTTGGTCACCAGCTGGGTGTTGCGCAGGGTGTCCGGGATGACCTGGCGCGAGGCGCTGTGGCCGCGACGGGAGCCGCCGCCCTGGACGCAGCTGCCGCCCAGCATGGCGTCGGTCAATGAGCTCGCCCGGGCCGGGCTGAGGATCCAGGCCATCAAGATGTACCGCGAGCTTACCGGCATGGAGCTCAAGGCGAGCGTCGAAGCCGTGGACGCCATGATCGCCCAACGAACCCTCCACGAGCCGGCACCGAGAATCGACCCGCATCGCTAGCTTCGCGTGTCTGAAGATCTTTAAGGCTAGCGTTTGAGCTTGCGGTACACGCGGGGGCTAGGCCGACCGAGTCATCCGTTCACCTCCCGAAGCCTGACCTGCCCAATAATACAGACCAGTCTGTCTGCGCCGTCAGCTAACGCGAACCTCCAACACGCCTCGCTGCATCAAGTCTTGTAGTAGACAGACCTGTCTGTTAGGTTAGTGCGTGCCAGGACGGGAATCCGTCACCGGCACCCACCAAGAATTCCGAGGAGTACCCCCATGAAGATCGCAGTTCTGGGCACCGGCATGGTCGGCCAGGCGCTGGCTGGCCGCCTCGCGGAGCTCGGCCACGAGGTCACCGTCGGAACCCGCGACGTCGACGCGACGCTGGCCAGGACCACCCCGGACGGGATGGGCAACCCGCCTTACGTGGCGTGGGCCGCCGACCACCCGCAGGTGCGGCTCGCCCCGTTCGCCGACGCCGCCGCCGGCGCCGAGCTGCTGGTCAACGCCACCTCCGGCGGCGTGTCGATCGCGGCGCTGCAGGCCGCCGGCACCGAGAACCTGACCGGCAAGATCCTCATCGACATCGCCAACCCCCTGGACTTCAGCAACGGGTTCCCGCCCACCCTGTTCGTCAAGGACACCGACAGCCTCGGCGAGCAGATCCAGGCCGCCTTCCCGCAGCTGCGCGTGGTCAAGGCGCTCAACACGCTCACCGCGGCGCTGATGGTCAACCCGAAGGCCCTCGCCGACGGCGATCACTCGATCTTCGTGTCCGGCAACGACGCCGAGGCCAAGAAGACCGTGACCGGCATCCTGGAGTCCTTCGGCCACACCGACGTGATCGACCTCGGTGACATCACCACCGCCCGCGGCACCGAGATGCTGCTGCCGGTGTGGCTGCGCCTGATGGGCGCGCTGAACACCCCGATGTTCAACTTCAAGATCGTCCGCTGACCACATCCGGAGGCGGGTGGCCAGGCAACACCGCCCGGCCACCCGAACCGGGCTTCGTCGCCTCGACAAGGAGTCGGTGATGACCGACACCACCTCTCTTATGGCCGGCAGGACGGTGCTGATCACCGGTGGCACCGGCGGGATCGGCCGCGCCACCGCGGAGGGCCTCGCGCGGCTGGGCACCCGCGTGGCGATCACCGGCCGGGACCTGACCCGCGCGGAGGCCGCCGCGGCGCAGATCGCTGCCGCGTCCGGCAACCCCGCCGTCGACGCGTACGCCGCCGACCTGTCCTCGCAGGCGGAGGTCCGCGGGCTGGCCCGCGCGGTGCTCGCCGCGTACCCGCGGCTGGACGTGCTGATCAACAACGTGGGCGGTTACTGGGCCCACCGGCATGTCACCGCGGACGGGCTGGAGCACACGTTCGCGCTCAACGACCTCGCGCCGTTCCTGCTGACCAACCCGCTCCTGGACCGGCTCATCGCCTCCGCGCCCGCCGGGTCGTCACCGTGTCCACCGGCGGTCAGGCCATGGCGCTGCCAGCTGTTGCCGGCGGAGTAGGCGCTGACGCATTTAGGTGCACTGTGGTGGTAGAGTGACTGCCGCCGGATGGGCGATAGCCAAGCTCGTCCGGCAGGCAAGGCTCCTGCGGCGGCAGGTTAAATGCGCCATCTTGATCGGTACCGGGAGTGCCTCGGGAACCGGACCCTAAGGGGTCGAACGGACGCGGAGACTATGTAAGTCCAGCACCTTCGCTGGCGATGGTCGCTGAAGCGTCAACCTCGCACCGCATAAGCGGGCAAGACGAGGAGCGTCCGGTGGTAACGCCGGACTGCGAGTGTATGAGCTGATTCCTGCTCACTCCCTCGCAACGGCGAGCGCAGGTACTCCGGCCAGCGGGCCCACAACCAACCGCAAGCCCCAGCGCTCCAACAAGGCGTCCTACGACCGCACCGCCACCGCCCGGCTGGGGCAGGTCAGCGCCGACCTGACCGGCCTGGCCCACGACACGAGCACATCCGGCAAGCAGCACCAACCCTCATGAGCGGCACCGACGAAAGGTAGATCGGCGATGAAGCTCGGCGTACACCTGGTCAACTTCGACTTTCCCGGCGGCCCGGCCGCGATCGGCCCGACCCTGGCCCGGGTCGGCGTCGCAGCCGAAGCCGCCGGCGTGGACAACCTGTCGGCGATGGACCACTACCTGCAGATAGCCGGCATGGGCATCGGCGACGTCGACGCGCCCATGCCGGAGGGCTACACCACCCTCGCGTTCCTCGCCGCGCACACCACCTCGGTCGAGCTGCAGTTGCTGGTCACCGGCGTCACCTACCGGCACCCCGGCCTTCTCGCCAAGATCGTGTCGACGCTGGACGTGCTCTCCGGCGGGCGGGCGGTCCTCGGACTGGGCGCGGCCTGGTACGAACGCGAACACGTCGCGTTCGGAGTGCCGTTCCCGCCCCTGGCCGAGCGGTTCGAGCGCCTGGAGGAGACGCTGCAGATCGTGCACCAGATGTGGAGCGACGACGACGGCCCGTTCCACGGCAAGCACTACCGGCTGGCCGAGACGATCAACTCCCCGCAGCCGCTGCGCCGGCCACCCGTCATGGTCGGCGGCGGGGGGGAGAAGAAGACCCTGCGTCTGGTCGCCCGCTACGCCGATGCCACCAACCTGTTCGCCCGCCCCGACACCGGTCCGGACCAGGTCCGGGCGAAGCTCGACGTCCTCGCCGAGCACTGTGCCCGGGAAGGCACCGACTACGACCGCATCCAGAAGACCGTGCTGTGGGCGGCGCCCGTCGCCGCCGACGCCGAGGGCGGCAAGGCCTTCACCGACCAGCTGGCCGGCTATGCCGCCGTAGGCATCGAGGAAGTGCATGTCATGCCGTGGACCGGTGACCCGGTCGGGTTCATCGAAGGACTCGGTGGGCACGTCATCCCGCGCCTGAAGGAGCTGTGATCACGCCGCTGGACACGATCGAACTCGGCTTCACGCCGCGGAGGTCACCCCCATCAGGCGGGAGCGACCAGGTCGAGCTGCACCGCCGCAATCTCCCATCCGTGCAGCGGTAGGCGGACCAGGCCGTCTTCGTCGACGGGAAGCGGCTCGCCGGGCCGGCCCAGCAGGTCGCAGCGCCGCGCTCCGTGTACGTCCCGCCCCGACCCGATGACGGCCGTGGTCTCCGCCGGCGTCTGCGCCACCATCCGGAGCTCCACGCGGCCGTCCCGTTCCCGGACGCTGGTCACCGCGACGCCGTCCCCGGCAACCGTCAGCCCGGTCACCGGCGCAGGCAGTGCGGCGGACGCCTCGGCGGCGCCGGGGAAGGCGAGCAGCTCGTGCCGGTACGCCTCCGCCGCCGCGAGCACCCCGGCGGAGTGCCACTCGCCGCGGAACGGCAGCACCGCCAGCTCGACGCTGCGCGCGCCCCGGCACTGCGCCTCCGGCGTGGGCAGCTGCGGACCCGCGGGCTCGTCGCGCAGGGCGTGCCGGTTGCGGGACAACATCCCGATGGAGCGCAGCACCGTGATCGCCAGCTCCCGGCCGGAGTCGGTCAGCTCGTACTCCGTCGGCTGCGTCAGCAGGACGGCCAGCGAGCCGCCGGCGCCACCCGCGGCGACGAACCCGGACGCCGGGAACGTCGGCAGCGGGACCTCCCCGCCGCCGCCCTCCGCGGTCAGCCCGCGCTCGACGACCGCGAACTGGCCCTCGGCGTACGACGCGGTGGCCGCTGACGGCAGCGGCAGGTGCAGGCGTACCCGGTGGTCGTCGCAGCGGTTGTCGAAATCCAGCCGCAGCCGGGCGAAGCGTTCACCGGCGCGCAGCTCGACCCGGGTGGTCACCGTGATGGTCTCCCGGTCCACCCGTCGGGAACCGGCGTCGACGTCGGCGCCGACCGGCCAGCGGTACTCGCGTACCACGTCGAGGACCCCGACCGCCGGACCGGCGTGCACCACGTCGGTCCGCACCGCCCGGGGCTTGTCGACCAGCTCGTCGGCGGCCGGCGGGGCGTAGTTGTAGCTGTCGCCTACGTCGCCGCCGTCGACGATCCGCCCGACCCCCTCCACGCTCAGGCCGTCCGGCGTGGACAGCCGCAGGGTGCCGTCCTCGGCCACCTCGACGCGCAGCAGGCCGTTGTCTACCACCCGCCCGGCCATGGTCACGGAAGCGGGCGGCAGCGCCCCGCCCTCCGGCAGCGGCACCGGACGCACGGCGGCGTGCCCGAGCGCGGGCACGTCCACCAGCGCGGCGACGGTGAGCCGGAGGGCGGCGACGATCCGCACCCGCCACCGGTCCCGGTCGCCCGCGCCGGCGAGCGCCAACCGCACGTCTTCGACGTCGAAGTCCGGGTCGCCGTGCCGGGCCACCTCGAAGGTGAGCGTGCCGTCGTCCGGCGACACCGACCAGGCGGTGACCTCCTGCCCGTACAGCTCGCGCCCGTGCACCCGGGTGAGGATCGCCGGCAGGTCGGCGGCCGGCACCAGGTCGTCGGCGAGCAGCGTCCGGGCCGAATCGAGGACCTGGGCGGGCGCGATCCTGCCGTCGGCGTCGGCGAGTCCGACCGGCCCGTCGGCCGGCGCCTCGACGTCCAGGCGGACGAGGGCGGTCCGGGCCGCCGGGGTCGGGTTGACCACCAGGTACCCGTCGCGCGGCACCGGGGCGGCGAGCCGGGCGCCCACCAGGTCGCAGACCGCCCGGCCGAGCTGGTCCGCCTCGGCCAGCCGGGCGGCCACCTGTTCGGCCGTCTCGTCGCAGCCGCAGCCGGTCACCGAGTCGTGGCAGCTTGCGTCGATCAGCCGGGTCCAGGCCATGTCCAGGAAGCGCTGCACGGACGGGTCGCCGTAGAGCGCGGCGACGGGTTCGGCGTACCGCTCGACCCGCCGCTCGGCGCGTCCCATCGCCTGCTTCAGGTGCGCCCGTACGGAGATCACGCCGGGCAGGATGTTGGCCCGGGCGTGCGAGCGCAGCTCCCCCCGGACGGGGGGCAGGCCGTCCACCGTCGTCGGCTGGGTGGCGAAGTACTCGGCGAGGGTGCCGAGCCGCAGCTGCACGCTGTCGACCGCGGCCCCGGCCAGGATGTCGGGGGCGTCCGGCGCCGGCGCGGCGTGGTCGGTGCCGTACATCGCCAGGACGGGGGTCTCCTCGTCCGGGAGTCGCCAGCCGCCGAGCCGGGCCGCCAGGTCGGTCGCCCGGCGGGTGACCAGGCGGCGGTCGTCCATCAGAGCGGCGGCGTTGCCGTAGCCGCCGGGCAGGTACTCGGTGCGGATCGTGCTGCCGTCCGGGGACTGCCAGGCGAAGGCGTGTGTCCGGACCCGGTCGGGTACGCCCCGGAACACGCAGGCGTGCGCCAGTCCGGCCCGGGTGAGGAGCTGCGGCATCTGCGCGATGTGGCCGAACATGTCGGGCAGGTAGCCGACCGGCATCGCCCCGCCGAGTTCCGCGCTGCGGGCCAGCCCGCGCTCCAGGTTGCGGACGATGTTCTCCCCGGAGCAGAGGAACTCGTCGAGCAGGATCTGCCACGGCCCGACGGCGAGCCGCCCGGCGCGGACCAGCGCCACCACCTGCTCCCGACGCTCGGGGCGGACCTCCAGGTAGTCGTCGACGGCGGCGAGCTGCCCGTCCAGGGTGAACCGCTGCCGCTCGTCGCGCGCCATCCGGTCGAACACCTCGTCGAGCAGGGCCACCAGCCGCAGCCGGAACCGCTGGAACGGCTCGTACCACTCCCGGTCCCAGTGGGTGTGCGGGACGACGATGATCTCGGTCGGTCGGTCCATCAGCTCGCCGCCTCTCCACCGATCGCCGCGCCGGTCAGCTCCCCGTAGCGGCGTACCACCTGCTGGCTGGTCCGTACGTCGGTCGCGCCCTCCGCGATGCCGGTCAGCGGTCGCACGCCCGCGGTCACCATCGCGTGGAAGGCGACCAGTTCCTGCTCGAAGGCCTCGGTCACCGACCGGAACACCGCCCGCCGCTCGCCCCCGTCGTGCCGGTCCACCGCGGTCAGCGTGGTCGGGGCGTTGAGCAGGTACGGCGACGGGAAGACCAGCTCCAGCGCGCCCCGGGCGTGGTGCAGCGTCACCGTCTCCCGGTAGGCCGGGCAGTCCGGCAGGTTGAGCCACCGGATGCCGTACCGGCCGCCGTCGGGCAGCCGGCCGGAGATCTCCACCGACGGCTCCGCCGGCCCGTCCGGGCTCAGCGGCCAGGTCGCCACGTGGTCCACGGTGGCCGGCGCCCCGGTGAAGAGCCGCAGCAGGGACAGGTCGTGCGACACGCTGTTGATCAGGGTCTGGTAGAGGGTGCGCGCCCCGGCGTCCCCGCCCACCGCCGCGTCGAGCAGCCGCTCGTCGGCGTCCCGCAGCCGGGCGGCCGCC
>NZ_QGGF01000212.1 GCF_003857015.1 Micromonospora globispora
GCGCGGCCAGGTACGCCTCCTCGTGCACCGGTGGCACCGCCCGCAGCAGGGTCAGCGCACCGAGCGCGAGCGTGCCGGCCAGCCAGGCCCGGCCGGTGGCCCGGACCGCCGGTGACCGGGGGAGCAGGGCGAGCGCCAGGGTGGGCGCGCCCACCAGCAGGACGGTGCCCAGGGCCACCAGCGGCCAGGTCGGCACCGCCCGGTCCAGGCCGGCCGCGAGCACCGCCTGGTCGACCCCCCAGCCGCCGACCTGTCCGACCAACGTCACCAGCACGGCCCAGCACCCGGTCAGGACCGCCGCGACCACCGCCCACGGGTTGGTCCGCTCCGGCCCGGGAGCCGGGGGCGGGGTGGGCGGACCGGCGGGTGGCACTGGACCGACCTCCATGCCCAGTACGGTACGGCGCGGCGGCGGCCTGCCGCCGGAGCGCCGCGAACGGTTACCGTGGACACGTGCGCGACCCCAACGTGTCCCGATCCATGGCCGGTCAGCTCTCCGTCGAGCGCCGCGCCGATGACCTGCGTCGACTTCGCGCCGAGCGGTTCGACGTCCTGGTCATCGGCGGCGGGGTGACCGGGGCCGGAGCCGCGCTCGACGCCGCGTCCCGCGGGCTCAAGGTCGCCCTGGTGGAGGCGCGCGACTACGCAGCCGGCACCTCCAGCCGGTCGAGCAAGCTCATCCACGGTGGCCTGCGCTACCTGGAGCAGCTGGAGTTCCACCTGGTCCACGAGGCGCTCACCGAGCGGGGGCTGCTCGCCACCCGGCTCGCGCCGCACCTGGTGCGGCCGGTGCCGTTCCTGGTTCCGCTCCCCGCCGAAGGCGGACTGCGGGACCTGCCGAAACGCCTCTTCCGCCGCTCCTACTACGGCGCCGGGGTGGCCACCTACGACGCCTTCGCCGGGGTCTTCGGCGGCGGGCGCGGCATGCCGCTGCACCGGCACCTGACCCGCGAGGGCGCCCGCCGGGTCTTCCCCAGCCTCCGGACCGACAACCTGGCCGGGGCGATCCGCTACTACGACGGCCAGGTCGACGACGCCCGGCTGGTGGTGACCCTGGCCCGCACCGCCGCCAGCCTCGGCGCGACCGTGGTGACCAGCGCCCGGGCGGTCGGCCTGCTCCGGCAGGCCCGCGAGGTCACCGGCGTCCGGGTCCGCGATCTGGAGGCGCCGGCCGGCTCGCCGGACGCCGAGTTCGAGGTACGCGCCCGCACGGTGATCGCCGCCACCGGCGTGTGGAGCGACGACATGTCCCGGATGCTCAACGACGTCGGGCTGCGCCCGAAGGTGCGGGTCCGGGCCTCCAAGGGGGTCCACCTGGTGGTGCCCCGCTCGGCGATCACCGGCGAGACCGGGCTCATCCTGCGGACCGCCACCAGCGTGCTCTTCGTCATCCCGTGGGGTGGTCACTGGATCATCGGCACCACCGACACCGACTGGCGGCTGGACCGGTCCCACCCGGCGGCCACCGCGAAGGACATCGACTACCTGCTTCAGCAGGTCAACGCCGTGCTGGACCGGCCGCTGACCACCGCCGACATCGAGGGCGTGTACGCCGGGCTGCGCCCGCTGCTCGCCGGCGAGGCGGACTCCACCTCCAAGCTCTCCCGGGAGCACGCGGTCGTGGAGCCGATGCTCGGGCTGCTGCTGGTCGCCGGTGGCAAGTACACGACGTACCGGGTGATGGCCACCGACGTGGTCGACCGGGCGGCGCGCCGGCTCGGCTCGGTACGCCCCTCGCGTACCGCCGACCTGCCGCTGCTCGGCGCCGACGGGTACGCGGCGATGTGGCGGGACCGGGCGGACCTGGCCCGCCGGCACGGGGTACCCGTCGGTGTGGTCGAGCACCTGCTGGAGCGGTACGGCAGCCTCACCCTGGACCTGCTCGCCCTGATCGACGCCGATCCGCTGCTCGGTTCCCCGCTCGCCGGCGCACCGGAGTACCTGGCCGCCGAGGTGACGTACGCGGCCCGGGCCGAGGGGGCGCTGCACCTGGAGGACGTGCTGACCCGGCGTACCCGGATCTCCTTCGAGACCAGCCAGCGCGGCCTGGAGTCGGCCGAGCACGCGGCCGAGCTGATGGGCGCGGTGCTCGGCTGGGACGACGCCACCCGGGAACGCGAGGTCGCCCACTACCGGGCCCGGGTGGAGGCCGAACGGCAGTCCCAGCTCATGCCGGACGACGTGACCGCGGACGCGGCCCGGCTCGGCGCCCCCGACGTCCGCGGGTTCGCCGCCGACCGGGGCGTCGACGGCGACCCGGCCGACCTCCGCTCGTCCTCCCGCTGACCGACCCGCCCCGGCACGTCGGCGATCAACACCGGGCTGCTCGGCCGGTACCGGCGCTACTTACGGTGGGGTAGGTTACCCTGCGTGGTTCGCCCCTCATGGTCGCGCGTCATCCCTCTGTCGGCCGGCGTCCTGCTGGCGATCTGCCTGGCCGGCTGCTCGATCATCGGCCGGGCGGAGGGTTCCACCACCCGGCAGCAGGCGGGGTCCGGCCCGGGCGGGGGGAAACGGGTCTCCCTGGTGCAGAAGCTCGGCACGGACGGCCCGGTGCGGTCGCTCACGGTGGAGCCGGGGGGACAGTGGAACTGCGACGACTGCGCCGGTGACGGGGTCACCTCGACGGGCGCGCTCTCACCGGATCAGGCGCAGCGGTTGCAGCAGATGCTCCTCGACCCGGGGCTGGCGAAGGAGACCGACGAGGCCCGCCACTACCGGCAGACCTGCATCGACGCGCTGACCTCCACCCTGCTCATCCCGCCCGGCCTGACCGTCACTCAGCAGGACTGCCCGGGCGAGGAGCGGCCGCCGATCGCGGGCGAGATCCTGCTGCTGCTCACCCAGGCCACCCCGGCCGAGCCCACCGCCTGAACGACGCTCAGAACACCTTGCCCGGGTTGAAGAGGCCCGTCGGGTCCAGGGCGGCCTTGATCGCCTGGTGTACCCGGACCCCGACCGGGCCGATCTCCCGGGCCAGCCAGTCCCGCTTGAGCAGTCCGACGCCGTGCTCCCCGGTGCAGGTGCCGCCCAGTTCCAGCCCCAGCCGCATGATCTCGTCGAACGCCCGCCGGCCGCGTGCCACGCTGGCCGGGTCGGCCCGGTCGACCACGATGTTCGGGTGCATGTTGCCGTCGCCGGCGTGCCCCACCACCCCGATCGGCACGTCGCACTCCTCGGCGATCCGGGCCACCCCGTCCAGCAGCGCCGCGAGGGCGCCGCGCGGCACCGCCACGTCGTCGATGACCAGGCCGCCGTTGCCGTCCGGGTACGCGTCTGCGGCGTACTTCTCCATCGCCGGGTGGGCCAGCCGGCGGGCCTGCAGCAGCGCCGCCGCCTCCACCGCGTCGGTGGCCGCGTAGACCTCGTCGGCACCGGCCGCCTCGCACACCTCGGCGACCCGGGCCAGGTCGTCGGCGGCCCGGGTACCGGTGTCCACGGCGGCCAGCAGCAGCGCCTGGGCGTCGGTGCGCAGCCCCATCGGCTGGTACGCCTCGATGGCGGCCAGATGGGTCCGGTCCAGCAGTTCCAGCAGGCTCGGGCTCAGCCCCCGCTCGGCGATCCCGGCGACCGCCGAACCGGCGGCGGTGGTGGAGGGGAAGACGGCCACCAGGGTCAGCGACTCCTCCGGCGCGGGACGCAGCGACACGGTGATCTCGGTGATCACCCCGAGGGTGCCCTCCGAGCCGACGAAGAGCCGGGTGAGGTCGTACCCGGCGACCCCCTTGGCGGTACGCCGGCCGGTGCGCAGCACCTCGCCGGAGGCGAGCACCACCTCCAGGCCGAGCACGTACTCGGTGGTCACCCCGTACTTGACGCAGCACATGCCGCCGGCGTTGGTGGAGACGTTCCCGCCGATGGTGGAGGACTCCCAGGAGCCCGGGTCGGGCGGGTAGTAGAGACCGTGCTTGCGTACCGCGCCGGCCAGGGTGGCGTTGACCACGCCGGGCTGCACCACGGCGATCCGGCTCACCGGGTCGATCTCCAGGATCCCGTCCATCGCGACGGTGCTCAGCACCACCGCGCCGTCGACCGCGTTGGCCGCACCGGCCAGCCCCGTCCGCGCCCCCTGTGGCACCACCGGTACGCCGTGCCGGGCGGCCGCCCGGACCACCGCGACGACCTCCTCCGTGCTGCCTGGCCGGGTGACCACGAGCGGCGTACCGGCGGCACAGAGGTCGGCCTCGTCCCGCTCGTGCATCCGGAGCAGGTCGGGGTCGGTGAGCACGGCGGCGTCGCCGAGGGCGGCGCGCAGGTCGTCGAGGAGGGGGGTACCGGCCATGCGGGGAAGGCTAGGTCGCCCGACGTGTGATCATCAACCGCCCGGCCCGCGAGTTAGATTGGCCGCCATGCTGTACGTGGACCGGCCGACCGTGCCGTGGCGGGGACGGCTCTGGTCGCACCTGATCAGCGACGTCTCGTACGCCGAGCTGCACGCCTTCGCCGAGGCGCTCGGCGCGCCCCGGCGCGGCTTCGACCGGGACCACTACGACATCCCGGCCGAGCGGTTCCCGATGGCGGTCTGGCTCGGCGCCCGGGTGGTGCCCAGCCGGGAGCTCGTCCGACTGCTCCGCGACTCCGGTCTCCGTCGCCCCAAACACCTGACTGCGCGCGATCTTGCAGGTCCGGCCCGCGATCTGGGGTGATCCACCCCTTTTTGTCAGGGCGGCAACTGCAAGATCGGCGGATCATCGGCGCAGGGCGGTCAGCTCGCGGGTGAGGTTGCGGCGGGCAGGCTCCTCCCAGGCTCGGGCGAGCGGCGGGAGGCGGAATAGCGCGGGCAGGGCGAGCAAGCCGTCGAGCACCCGGGCCCGACCGGCGCGGAAGTCCGGCTCCGGCACGTGCGCGTACTCCCTGCGGACGGCGGCGGCGTACCGGTCGTACTCGGCCGCGTCACCGGCCAGGACGGCCAGGTCGGCGTCGCAGAGCAGGGCGCCGTCGGGGTCGTCCGGGGAGACCTTGTGCCCGGCGGTGAGCAGGACGAGGCGGCCCACCTCGACCACCGCGTCGGGTGGCAGCCCGGCGTCGGTGAGCAGCGCGCTGCCGAGCGCGGCGCTCGCCCGCTCGTTGGCGTCGCCGCCGGCCCGCGGGTCGTAGACCGCGTCGTGACACCAGGCGGCCAGCCGGACCAGGTCCGGTCGGCGCGCCAGCCCCGCGTACCGGTCGACCACGTCCAGCACCGCGGTCAGGTGCCCCACCGTGTGGTAGTGCCGGTGCGGCTCCCGCCAGCCGGCCAGCAGCCGCGCCCCGGCCCGGTCCACCCCGGCCGGGTCGGTCGCCCCGGCGCCGCGAGCCGCGCGCCGCCATCGATCGATCAGCTCTTCCACCCGATGCAGTCTGCCCGACCGGCACCGGGTGGAAGAGGATTCACCGGGTGTGACGCGGGTAGTCCCGGCCATGGCCGTGGCCCGGGACCGACGCCCCTCGTTCATGCGGCGTGCGCCGCTGCGCGAGGGGCTGGTCGACGTCGACGGGGCGCGGATCGCGGAGGCGGTGGAGGACCTCCGGCACAAGAGCAAGGCCACCCTGCACGACCGCCTGCAACGGGTCCGCATGGCGCTGGGCCTGGCCGTCCAGGCGGGGCTGGCCGCCGCGCTGGCCTGGGTCGTCTCGCACCAGTTGCTCGGCAATCCGCAGCCGGTCTTTGCGCCGATCTCGGCGGTCGGCACGCTCGCCGCGTCGGTCGGCCAGCGGTTGCGCCGGACCGTCGAGCTCATCGTCGGCGTGGCGGTCGGGGTGGCTCTCGGGGACGCCCTGATCTACCTGCTCGGCGCCGGTGGATGGCAGCTCGGCCTGGTGGTGACCACAGCGATCCTGCTGACCATCTTCTTCGGCGGCAGCGTCGCGATCGTGATCCAGGCGGCGGCGACCGCGGTGCTGATCGTGACGCTGAGCCCGTCCACGCAGAACCTGGAGATCCCGCGGTTCGTGGATGCCTTCGTCGGCGGTGGCATCGCGCTGCTGGTCACGGCGATCCTGCTGCCGCTGAACCCGCTCCGGGTGATCAACCGGGCCGCCCGGCCGGCGCTGGACCTGCTCGCCGACCAGCTGGACCTCACCGCCGAGGCGCTGCGCAAGCGGGATCGCAGCACGGCGCAGCAGGCGCTGTTCCGATTACGGGAGAACAAGGATGAGCTGGCCGCGTTCAGCGAGGCGATCGAGGGGGCCAAGGAGACCAGCACAATCTCCCCGGCCCGCTGGCACCGGCGCGACGAGCTGGCCCACTACGCCAAGGCGGCCGACCCGATCGACCGGGCGATGCGCAACAGCGGCACCTTGATCCGTCGCGCGGTCACCCTGATCGAGGACGAGGAGCCGGTCCCGGGGCCGATGCCGGACGCGATCGCGCACCTCGCCGAGTCGGTACGCCTGCTCCGGCACGAGTTCGCCGCCGGCGCGGAGCCCCAGGAGGCCCGAGAGCGGAACCTGCGCGCGGTCAGCGAGGCCGGCCGGGCGTACGCGGAGGGGGTGGGCTTCTCCGGCAGCGTGGTGATCGCGCAGATACGGACCACCGCCAGCGACCTGATGGTGGCCTCCGGCATTGAACAGGACGAGGCGAACCGGCTGGTCCGGCAGTCGTTCGGCGAGCAGGAGCAGCGGACGAGCGGCCCGGCCGAGCAGCACGGCGCGCCGAAGCCGCCGACCGCGCCTCCGCTCGGCTGACTCCGCGCGCCCCGGATTCCGCCTCAGCCCAGCTCGGCGAGGGCGGCGAGCAGCCGGTCCACCTCCGCGACGGTGCTGCCGAGGCCGATGCTGGCCCGCAGGGCGGTGGACGGCAGGTCCCGCCGCCCGCTGCGCGCGGCCGCCTCGGTGAGCAGCCGACGGGCCAGCGGGTGGGCGCAGAAGAGGCCATCCCGGACCCCGATCTGGTGCGCGCCGGCCAGGTGGGCCGCGACCTCGGCGGAGTCCCGACCGGCCACCACGAAGGAGACGATGCCCACCCGGGGCGCTTCGGGTGCGAAGGTGCGCAGCTCCACCACGTGCGGCAGGGCGGCCAGCCCGTCTCGCAGCCGGGTCAGCAGCTCCTGCTCCCGGGCGTGCAGGGTCTCCCGGTCGGCCTCGGTGAACGCCTCGCAGACCGCGGCGAGGGCCACCGCGCCGAGCAGGTTAGGGGTACCCGCCTCGTGCCGGGCCGGACCGCTGGCCCAGCGCACCTCGTGGGTGGCCGGACCGACGTGCGCGGTGGCCCCGCCCCCCGCCAGGTACGGCGGGGCGGCGTCCAGCCAGTCCGACCGCCCGACGAGCACGCCGGCGCCGAACGGCGCGTACAGCTTGTGGCCGGAGAGGGCCAGGTAGTCCACGTCCAGCGCGGCCAGGTCCACCGGCGCGTGCGGGGCGAGCTGGGCCGCGTCGACCAGGATCCGGGCGGCGTACCGGTGGGCGACCCGGGCCAGCTCGGCCACCGGCCAGCGTTCGCCGGTCACGTTGCTCGCCCCGGTCACCGCGACCAGCACCGGCAGCCCCGGAACGCGCGTGCCCGCGCTTACCCGGCGCAGCTCGCCGAGGGCGGCGTCCAGCGCGCGGACCGCTCCGGCGGGGCTCTCCGGCACCGGCAGCCGGACCGAGCCGCGCGGCCAGGGAAGCAGGTTGGCGTGGTGTTCGCCGGCGAAGGTCACCACGGTGGTGCCCGCGGGGAGCGCCCGGGCCAGCAGGTTCACCGCGTCCGTGGTGTTCCGGGTGAAGATCACGTGATCGTCGGGGCGGGCGCCGACGAAGTCGCCGATCGTCTGCCGGGCCCGCTCGTAGGCCAGCGTGCAGCGCCGCGACAGCGCGCCCGCGCCGCGGTGCACGCTCGCGTACCAGGGCAGCAGCTCGGCCACCGCGTCGGCGGCGGCCCGCACGCACGGGGCGCTGGCCGCGTAGTCCAGGTTGATCTGTCCGGGTACGCCGAGCACGCCGAGCGGGTCCGGCCGGGCCGGCGTCGAGATGGCGGGCAGCGAGGGTACGAGGGTGACGGTCATGCCGGTTGCCTCCGGGTCCAGGGACCCCGGGGGTGGGCACCGGGACGGGGTCCGCGCTTGCCCAGCACGCGGTTCGGGCTGGGCCCGGTCATCACCCGGGGCACCCCACCGCGAACTCGACGAGGGTTGCCGGCCAGCAAGCCGGGGCTTGACGCTGGCGCTCGTGACCTTCCCGGCAGCATAGCGGCCCGCGATGCGGCCGGACCAGTGGGCTGCGGATGACTACGCTGACCGTATGGCCGACACCCCGTCCGGCGGAGCACTGCCGCCGTCGACCGAGCCCGCCGTCCCGCCACCGGGTTCGGCGGCCCCCCGGATGCCGCTCCGGCGGCTGGGCTGGCGGCGGTTCCTGGCGCTCGCGGCGGTCGTCCTGCTGATCGCCGCCGGCGCGGTCTTCATGGTCTTCACGCTGGGCGAGAGCCTGGGCGCCCAGGCGCTGCTGGTCGGCGTGATCGCGGCGGTCCTGCCGGTGCCGGTGCTGGTCTCGTGTTTCCTCTGGCTCGACCGCTACGAGCCGGAGCCGGTCCTGTATCTGATCTTCTGCTTCGTCTGGGGCGCGTTCGTCGCCACCGCCATCTCGCTGAACGTCAACGAGTTCTCCGCCGTGCTGTTCAAGCGCTGGGGGCTGCCGAGCGCCCTGGTGGCCGTGCTGGTCGCCCCGTTCATCGAGGAGCTGACGAAGGCGACCTTCCCGATCCTGCTGCTGATCTTCCGCCGGCGGGAGTTCTCCGGGGTCACCGACGCCCTGGTCTACTGCGGGCTCTCCGCGATCGGGTTCGCCATGGTGGAGAACATCCTCTACCTCGGCGGCTACGGCTACCGAACGGGCGTCGAGGAGTACGGCCCGGCCACCGGCGCCCGCCAGGTCATCGCGATCTTCATCGTCCGGATCCTGCTGTTCGGCTTCGCCCACCCGCTGTTCACCTCGATGACCGGGGTGGGGCTGGGCATCGCCGCGCGGACGGCCGACCGGCGGGTCCGCATCCTCGCCCCGATCGCCGGCCTGCTGCTCGCGATGATGCTGCACGGCACCTGGAACCTGCTGCCCTCGCTGGCCGTGGCGACCGGCCAGCCGGTGATCGTCCTGTACGGCTACATCGGCGTGATGGTGCCGATCTTCTTCGGCATGGTGGGGCTGGCGATCTGGCTGCGCGCCTGGGAGGGCCGGCTCACCGAGCGGACCCTGCCGGACTACGTGCGGGCCGGCTGGCTCACTCCACCGGAGGTGGCCGCCCTGGGCAGCCTCGGCCGGCGGCACGCCGCCCGCACCTGGGCCCGCCGGGTGGCCGGCGACGGCGGCGTGAAGGCGATGCGCGGCTACCAGTTCGCGGCCACCCGGCTGGCGCTGCTGCGCGACGGGATGCGCCGGGGACTGGACCGCAAGCCGGTCGACCGGGAACGCACCGCCCGCGAGGAACGGGAACTGCTGGAGGCGATCGCCGCGTACCGGGCGTTCTTCGTCGGGCGGGACCCGCAGACGCCGCTGGGGGTCTGGGACGGGCAGCGCTAC
>NZ_QGGF01000028.1 GCF_003857015.1 Micromonospora globispora
GTGCGCCGGCGGCGGGGTGGTGGTGCTGCGCCACTGCTCGGTCAGGGTGGCGGTGCGCCCCGCACCGGCCAACGGCTCGGCCTGGCCGACCGGGGTCAGCGGGGCCTGCTCCACGGCCAGCGGCTGGCGCGGCCGCCCCACGGCCTGGTCGCGGCCCCGGATCGCCGGCAGCACCACGGTGGAGTTGGGCAGCGTCACCTGGACGACCGTCCCGCCCTCCACATTGCGGCGCAGCTCCACCCGGATGCCGTACCGGGAGGCGAGCCGGCTCACCACGGCCAGCCCCATCAGCCGGAACGCCGCGACGTCCACCGTCGGTGGGGCGGCGAGCCGCCGGTTCAGCGCGTCGAGCTGCTCGTCGGTGAGGCCGAGCCCCCGGTCCTCCACCTGGATCAGCACGTAGTCCCGGATCCGCCGGCCGTCGGCCACCACCGTGGTGTTCGGCGGGGAGAACCGGGTGGCGTTGTCCAGCAGCTCGGCGACCAGGCGGACCACGTCGTTGACCGCTTGCGCGGCGACCGAGATGTCGGTGTCGACGCTGCCGAACTCGATCCGGTTGTAGAGCTCCACCTCGGACTGCGCGGCCCGCAGCACGTCCACCAGGAGTGCGTCGTCGCGGCGCGGCACCGCCGAATCGGCACCGGCCAGCACCAGCAGGTTCTCGTCGTTGCGGCGCATCCGGGTGGCCAGGTGGTCGAGCTCGAAGAGCTGGGCGAGGCGCTTTGGGTCCTCCTCGCCGCGCTCGATCGCGTCCAGCTCGCCGATCATCCGATCGACCAGGGTCTGACTGCGCCGGGCCAGGTTGAGGAACATCGCCGACACGCTCGTCCGCAGCGCGGCCTGCTCGGCGGCCACCCGGACGGCCTCCCGGTGGACCACGTTGAAGGCCAGCGCCACCTGGCCGATCTCGTCGCGGTTGCTGAGCTGGATCGGGTCCCGGACCTGGCTGACGATCTCCTCCACGCCGCCGTCACCGACGGCGTTGACGGTCTGCAGCCGGCTGACCGCGTCCGGCAGGTCGTGGTTGGCCACCGACAGGGCCCCCTCGCGCAGCCGGCGCAGCGAGTGGTTGAGCGACCGGGCGAGGACCACGGCGAGGGTCACCGCGATGATCAGGGTGAGCAGCACGAGCAGGCTCTCGACGACAGCCTGCCGGATGACCTCCGTGCGCGCCTCGTCGGCCTCGGCGAGCAGCCGCTCCTGCAGCCGGATCTCCGCCCACCGCATCAGGTCGTTGACCGCGCCGATGGCCGCGGCGGCGTCGTCCCGGGTGACCAGCGGGGACTTCTCGACCGAGCGGGACAGGTCGGTCGCGACGCGGTCGGCGAGCACCACCGCGTCACCGGAGACCGTGCCGTTCACCAGGTTCCGCTGGTCCGGCTCGGCGGAGCGGGCGAAGGCGAGCAACGCCTCCTGCTGGCTGGTCAGGGTCGCCACGAAGGAGGAGAACTGCTCCTCGTCGAGCCGGCCCCCGGCCAACGCGGTGAAGGCCACCGCCTGCTCCTCGGCGACGGCCGCCTTGGCGTGGGCGAACGCGGCGACCGCCCGACGGGCGTCGGCCACGCGCTCGCCACCGGCCTGCTGGGCGAGCGTGTCGCCGTACGAGACGAGGTCGGTGAGGATGATGCCGTAGCGCAGGCTCGCCTCGGCCACCGGCATCTGCTGACGGTCGAGCACCTCCTGCCGGGTGCCGTTCAGCGTCGTCAGGTGATCGTCGATGACCTTGAGCCGGTCGCGGACCGCCGTCGGCACGTCACCGAGCCGCCCGCGCTCCTCCCGGTACGCCGAGATCCGCTCGTCGGTACGGCGGACCCGCAGGTTGTACTCGTCCGGCTTCTGCCGGGGCGCCGCGAGGTAGGCGGCCGCGGCCATCCGCTCCTTGTGCAGGTCCTGGCTGAGCGCCGAGATGTCGATGGAGAGCGCGGTGAGGGAGCGGATCCGGGTGGCGTCGTAGGCGCCCTCGCCGACGGACACGAGTCGGATCGTCGCCAGTGCGATGACGGCGGCGACCGGGACGACGAGGATGAGGGCGAGCTTGGACCGGATCCGGGCGTCACGCAGCCGGGGCAGCCGTCGTCGCCGGTTTCGCTGCTGGGCGCGGGCGCTCTCGGGCAGGGTCGTAGGTCCGGTGCTCACGACATCGCCTCCGTCGTTTCTCCCACGCCTGACCCGCCGACCCGTGCCTCGTGCAGCGGCCAGCGCCACGTGCGGCACGGCCGCGATTTCACCAGAGAAGATCCTGTTTGGGAAGCCGCGCTGAGGCAGGAATCGGTCGCAAGGGCTTCAACCCGGTGTGCGGTCAACTAATACCTTCTATTCTCCAGGCCCCTGAACAGGGAACGTGCATCCAGAGTGGTAAGTCGCAGATGGACGGCGCGCGCTCGTCAAAATTCGACGACCCCACCATGTGGGATGAGTGTCCCGAAACGGCTCCCGCATCCACGCTTGACCACAGGGCCCGGCATTGGCAAGGTTTTGCAGGCTTCGCGCACACCGTACGGCAGACCAATCCCGTTTCTCTACTGAGGACGGTCAAGCGGCGGTGATCGGGGTACGCCCGCGCCGCACCTGGAGGACTGAGTTGAGCCCCATCCGCTCCGCGAGCATCGCGGCGCTCGCTTCGGCCGTGCTGGCCACCACGCTCACCGGCTGCCAGTTCGGCGAGGAGCAGCAGGACACGAACCCCATCGTGATCGCCGCGGACCTCGAACTCTCCGGCGCCGCCGCGCCGGTCGGCAAGGTGTACCAGCGCGCCCTGGAACTGAAGGTCGAGCAGTTGAACGCGTCCGGCGCACTGGGCGGACGGAAGATCGAGCTCAAGGTGAAGGACAACCGCTCCGACGCCGCGGAATCGTTGCGCAACATCAACGATTTCAGCACCGACTCGCACGTCACCGCGATCATCATGGGCGGCTGCAACGAATGTGCGGTCGGTTCGGTCCGCACCATCAACGAGAAGCGCATTCCGGCCATCGCGCTGGCCCCCTCCGCCGCGATCACGGACCCGGTCGCCCAGCGCCGCTACATGTTCAAGCTGGCCCCGAACGCGGCCGACAGCGCCGGTGCGCTGACCACGGAACTGCGCCGGCGCAGCATCCACAAGGTAGCCGTGCTGCACGGCGCCGACAGCTACGGCCAGGAAGGGCTGGCCGCGCTGAGCCGCGAGTTCGACAAGGCGAAGATCCGGCTGCTCGGCGCCGAGGCGGTGCGGACCACCGACACCGACGTGAGCACACAGGTCGATGCGCTGGTGGGCAAGAAGCCCGACGGGCTCATCGTCTGGGCGCCGCCGGAGCAGGCCACCCTCGCCGCCGCCGGCGCCCGGCAGGCCGGCTTCTCCGGGTCGCTCTTCTTCGACGCCTCCGCCGCCGGCGACCTCTTCCTCGGCCCCGCCGCGGGCTCCACCGAGAAGGCCACCCTGATCTTCACCCAGACCATGGTGATCGACGACGTCATCGCCACCACCCCGGCCAAGGCGGCCCGCCGGCAGTGGTTCCAGGACTACACCGCCCGGTTCGGCGGGTACAACGGCTCCTCGTCCTTCGCCGCCGACGCGGTCCAGCTCATCGCCGACGCCGAGCTGCGCTCGGGTGGACCGGCCGGTCAGGTGAACCGGGACGGCCTGCGGGACGTCCTGGAGACCTCGCAGCTCGACGGCCTCTCCGGCCCGATCCGGATGACCCCGGACAACCACTCCGGCCTGATGCCTCAGGCGCTGACGACCCTGGTCGCCCGGGGCGGGCGCTGGCGGCTGGCCGGCTGAGTCCTACCTGCGCCGGTGGGTGTGGGTCAGCGGGCCGAGGTGGTGGCCTTCACCCAGGGCAGGGCGAGGCGTTCGACGACGCTGAGGGCGGCGTAGAGCAGGATGCTCATCAGTGCGATCAGCACGATCGCCGCCCAAGCCGTCGCGGTGTCCCCGACCCCGTTGTACTGCAGGATCTGGTAGCCCAGCCCCGGCTTGTCCGAGTAGAACTCGCCGATCACCGCACCGATCGCGGCGAGCGGCATGGCGACCTTCAACCCCACGAAGATCTGCGGGAGGGCGGCCGGGAGACGCACCTTGCGGAACGACTGCCACCATGACGCGTTCAGTGACCGGGCCAGATCGGCCAGGTCCGCCGGGGTGGTGGTCAGCCCGGTCGCGGTGGAGAGCACGATCGGGAAGAAGCAGAGCAGGAACACCATGACCAGGATCGGTTTCGCACCCCAGCCCACCGAGACCACCAGCAGCGGACCGAACGCGATCTTCGGCACGGCGTTGACCGCCACCAGCAGCGGCGCGAACATCCGCTCCACCCGCCGGGAGGCGGCCAGCGCCATGCCGATGAGCACGCCGGCGATCGAGGAGAGCAGGAAGCCGAGGACGGTCATCCCGGCGGTGATGCCGAGCGCCGGCAGCAGCACCTGACTCGTCCCGGTCAGCGAGGCCCAGACCAGCTGCGGCGGCGGGAGCGACGCCGGGTGGACGAGGTGCAGGCCCGAGGTGACCAGCCACCAGACCGACACCGCGATCACCAGCCCGAGCGCGGGCAGCCCCACCGCCGCCGGCCGTACGCCGCCCCGGCGCGGCACGGCCACCTCCGACGCGGTCCGGTCCGCCGCCGGCGTACCGGCCCGGGTGCGGGTCGACTCCGTCAACACGTCCTCCTCTCCTCGGCCGGCGCGACGACCGGCACGCGAAGGGGGTGCGCCCCACCGGAACCCCGGCGGGCCGCACCCCCGTTGTCCGAGCCGACCGGTCAGGCCTTCGGCACCAGGTTGAAGTCGATGATCTGGTCGGGGGTGATGTTCTGGGTGAGCGCGCCCGCGCCCTGCAGCAGCGCGATGCTCTTGGCGACCCGGCCGCTGTCCAGGGTGCCCAGCGCGGTGCCCGAGTTGCTGGACCGAACGTAGCCGGCCATCAGCTGCAGCTCGGCGGCGGCCGCGGCCGGGACGGCGGCGGGCACGTTCTTCTTCAGGATGTCGGCCGCCTCCTGCGGGTTGGCCAGGGCGTACTCCAGGCCCTTGAGCAGCGCCGCGGTGAAGCGCTTGACCATCTCCGGCTTCTCCTTGGCGAGCTTCGTGGAGGTGATCAGCGCGTTGCCGTAGAGGTCCTGCATGACGTTGCTGTAGGGCAGCACGACCGGCTTCTTCTTGGTCACCGCCTCCACGGTCGGCTGGCCGACGACGAACTGCCCGATGCCGTCGACCGCGCCGGAGGCGAGCGTGCCCATCAGGGTCTGCGGCTCACCGTTGACCCAGGTCACCTTGCTGGCGTCGATGCCGGCCAGCTTGGCGTACGTCGGGAAGAGGTTGCGCACGACGGAGCTGGGGGTGTCGGCGAGCCTCTTGCCCTCCAGGTCCTTCGGGGTGGCGATGTTCTTGCCCTCGACCGAGACGATGGCGGCCATGGTCCGCTGCTGGATCGCCGCCACCGCGACGAAGTCCTTGGCCTTGCCATTGCCGAGCTGGAGGATGCCGCCGGTGAGGTCGATCGGGCCGAAGTCGGCCTTTCCGCCGACGACGGTCTGGATGACCGAGCCGGTGCCCTCGCCGGGCTTGATCTCCACGTCGAAGCCGGCGTCGGAGAAGAAGCCCTTCTCCTTCGCCACCCAGGCGTAGGAGTCACGGCCGAAGTTGCCGAAAGACGTGAGGTACGTCACCTTCTCCAGCGTCGCGCCGCCCGCGCCCTTGGCATCGTCGGACTTGTCCGAGCCGCTGCTGCAGGCGGAGACCAGCGCGAGGGCGGTGGCCAGCGCGGCGGCCGCGACCGTACGGGTCAGCCTTCTCATCAGTGCACCATGTCCTTTCCGACCAGGTCACGTTCACCCGGACGGGTCGTGGGTCCGACGGTGCCGGCGGAAGGGGTGAGCCGGTACGACCGTCGTGAGGGGACTCTTCGCGCGGACAGCGTACGAGAAGGCCAGTTTCCGCACGGCGACCGTATCGGTTGCGGAACGGAAACGAAGTTGCGTAAGGGAAAGTGACCGACGTCCACCCCGGACGGTGCTATAGGGACTGTCGCCGGTTACCCTTGCCGGGCTCGTCGTCGTCGAGCAGGAGGGAGGCCGGCGGAGATGATCCGGTTGTCCGGGGTGTCCCGTACCTTCGACGGCCGCTCAGGTCGGGTCGAGGCGCTGCGCGGCATCGACCTCGACGTCGCCGAGGGTGAGTTCGTCGCCGTCCTGGGCCGCTCGGGCTGCGGCAAGTCCACCCTGCTCCGCATGATCGCCGGGCTGCTCCCGGTCAGCGAGGGTGAGATCACCGTCGCCGGTACGCCAATCACCCGCCCCCGCCGGGACATCGCCATGCTGTTCCAACGCCCCGCCCTGCTCCCCTGGCGCTCGGTGCTGGACAACGTCCTCCTCCCGGTCGAGATCTTCGGCTGGAGCCGGGCGAAGCACCGGGAACGCGCCCGGCAACTGCTGGAGATGGCCGGGCTGGGCGGCTTTGAGAAGCGCCTGCCGCATGAGCTCTCCGGCGGCATGCAGCAGCGGGTGTCGCTGTGCCGGTCGCTGATCGGCCAGCCCCGGGTGATGCTGATGGACGAACCCTTCTCCGCGCTCGACGCGCTCACCCGGGAGGAACTCTCCGGGGAACTCCAGCGGGTGCACATGGAGACGAAGGCGACCATCGTCTTCGTCACCCACTCGATCGACGAGGCGGTGCTGCTGGCCGACCGGGTCGTCGTGCTCAGCCCGCGCCCCGGCCGGATCCGCAAGGTGGTGGAGGTGGACATCCCCCGGCCGCGCACCCTCGGCCGCAACGCGCACCTGGCCGAGGTGGCCCGGGTCAGCGCCGACCTGCACGAACTGCTGATGGAACGGGACGCCCCGGAGCCGGCCGCCCCGGTCGGCGCGCCGAAGCAGCGCGGGGCGGGAAGCGACGAGACGGATTCGCCGGCGGAGGCCGGCGTGGGAGGGCGGTGACCATGCGGGTGTCGGTCTTCACCGAGCCGCACCGGGGAGCCAGCTACGACGACCAGCTGCGCTTCGCCCGGCTGGTCGAGGCGGGCGGCTTCGAGGGCTTCTTCCGCGCCGACCACTACCAGTCGATGGGCGACGACCCCGGCCTGCCCGGCCCGACCGACGCCTGGCTCACCCTGGCCGCGCTGGCCCGGGAGACCTCCCGGATCCGGCTCGGGACGCTGGTCAGCTCCGCCACCTTCCGGCTGCCCGGCCCGCTGGCCGTGATGGTGGCCCAGGTCGACCAGATGAGCGGCGGCCGGGTCGAGCTGGGCATCGGGGCCGGCTGGTACGAGCGGGAGCACACCTCGTACGGCATCCCGTTCCCGCCGGTGGGTGAGCGGTTCGACCGGCTGGCCGAGCAGCTGGAGATCATCACCGGGCTGTGGGCCACCCCGTCCGGCGAGACGTACAGCTTCAAGGGCGACCACTACCGCCTCCTGGACGCGCCCGCGCTGCCCAAGCCGGTGCAGCGCCCCGGCCCGCCGATCATCGTCGGCGGCCGCGGCCCGAAGCGCACCCCCGAACTGGCCGCCCGGTACGCCGACGAGTTCAACATGCCGTTCAAGACCGTCGCCGAGACGGCCGCCGCGTACGAGCGGGTGACCGAGGCGTGCGACCGCCTCGGCCGTACTGAGTCGGGGCGTCCGCCGCTGGTGCTCTCCGCCGGCGTGGTGGTGGCGATCGGACGTACCGACGCGGAGGCGCAGCGGCGGGCCGCACCGCTGCACATCAAGAGCGCGCTGCCGCCGGAGGACCCGGTGGTTGGCTCCCCCGCGCAGCTGGTCGACCGGCTCGGCGAGTTCGCCGCGATCGGCGCCACCCGGGTGCACCTGCGGCTGATCGACTTCGCCGACCTCGACCACCTGGAGCTCATCGCCACCGAGGTGCTCCCCCAGCTGGGCGGAACCCGATGACCGAGCTCACCCAGGACGTCGAACTCGGCCCGGTCGGGCAGGAGATCGTCTACGAGAACGACCGGGTCCGGGTCTGGCACATCCGGCTGGAGCCGGGTGAGCGGCAGCCGCTGCACCGGCACGACCACCCCTACCTGGTCATCGCCGTCCAGGGCGCGAAGAACGTGGTGCAGACGATCGACGGGACCCGCATCGACGCCGACGAACCCACCGGCGGCGTCGTCTACCGCGATCCGGGTGCCGTGCACATGCTGACCAACGTCGGGGACACCACCTACCTGGCGCGCCTGGTCGAGCTGAAGTAACCAGGTCAAAGGCGGCGCGCCACTTCCCGTGTGCCACGGTGGCGATCGGGCGCACCGGGCCGTAACGTGCCCGACATGGCCTTTCGGACGTGGGGCAGGCTGCTACTCACGGCATTCGGGGTGAGCGTGCTGGCCGGGGCCGGCCAGCTCGGCATCGCGTACGGGTTCGGCATCGTGCGCCTCACCGGCACGTTCACCGACGGCTCGGTCAACCGGTGGCCTGCTCAGCTCGTCTGGGTGGGCTGGTTCGCCGCGGTCGCCGCGGTCGCCGGGGCCGTCTTCACCGCCCGGCTGGCCCGCCGGCTGGGCCTCCCGGGCGGCACCGGTGAGCAGCTCGCCGTGGCGGGCGCCGCCGCGCTCGGCGCGACCGTCGTCGCCCCGCTCTGCATGCAGCCCGCCCGGGCCGCCCAGCTCGGCACGGTGGACCCGGTGTGGGCGGTGGGCATCTGCGCCATCCTCGGCGCGGTGGTCGGCGCCGGTGCCGCACTCGCCGTCCTGCTGAGTCCGCCGCTGGGCTGGAACATCGCGCTGACCGCCGGCGCCGTCTGGCTGCTCGCGCTGATCTCGGTGGCGCCGTCGCTGGCCGCCAGCGGCCTGCTGCCCACCGTACGCCTCGGTGTCCTCGAGCCGTCCTGGCTGGACAGCGGGACGACCCAACGTTTCGCCATGCTGATCCTGCCCACGGTGGCCCTGGTCGCCGGTGCGGTGGTCGGCACGCTGGCCCGCTGGCGGGGCCACGCCCCGGTGGTCGGCGGGGCCGCCGGCGCGGCCGGTCCGGTCCTGGTCGCCTTCGCCTACCTGACCGCCGGCCCCGGCGACGCGGCCGACCGGTACCAGCTGGCCCCCTACTACGGCGCACTGATCGCGGTGGCTGCCGGCGCGCTCGGCTCGACCGCCGTCACCGCGCTGCGCCGGTCGACCCCAGCGCCCGCGACGAACGCCATCGAACCGACCGACATCCTCCAGCCACTGCCGGCCGGACCCACCCGGGCGACGGGCGCTTCCGGCTCGACGGACCGGACGGGCAGCGGGCTCGCCGTGACCGGCCCGAGCGCTACCGGTACGCCGACCGTGGCGGGCAGCGCGAGCACGGCGGCCGCCGACCCGGGTCTCTTCCCGACCGACCGGGGCACGGGTCCGTCCCGCGGCGATCGACCGACCCCAGCGCACTGGGACTGGCCGGAAGCCGCACCGAGCGGCACGCCGGCACCGGTGCCGACCGGCTTCGCCCGCCCCACCGGCGGCCGTCACCCCGACCACCAGGTCCCCGGCACCCCGGTCCCGCCCTC
>NZ_QGGF01000169.1 GCF_003857015.1 Micromonospora globispora
ACCCCTCCCCGTCGGGACCGGCCACCGCGTACGGGTGGATGATCCCCAGGTCCACCCCGGCCACCCTGGCCGGGTCCGGTTGTTCACCGGCCGGGTAGACCGCCACCGGCACCTCGGCGGTCACGTCCAGGAACAGCCGACCTCCCTCACACAGCAGCGTGACCGACCGGACCTGCTCGACCGGATACGGCAGATCCCGCGCCAGGTGCACCCACAACGGCGGGGTGCCCTTGGCGGTCGGGATCCGCACCCGGCGCCCGTCGAGGGTGAACGTGCCGTGATACCAGCGCACCGGCACCAACCCCCGCCGCCGACGCGGGAACCGCGCCGACAGGTCACCGTCCTTACGGCGTTTCGCCGCGGCGAACCACGCATCGGAGAACCGGCGCAACACCGACCGGGCGCCCGTGGTGTCCAGCTCGGCGAACGTGCCTGGCCCCGACGCGGACAACTCCCGGCACAACTGCTGATAGCCGACCAGCGGCGCGTCGTGACGGCGGTACCGCCACGCGTTGACCTCCAACACGCACGCCCACAGGTCACCGGCCGAGCGCAGCAACCCGAAACACCGCCGCCGCTGCCCGGGCGTCACCCGCAACCCGACGCGCGCGGTGCGATGCACCACCCGCGGGGCGGCAGGATCCCGACGACGCGGCACGAACCGAAGCCAACACCACCGGTACGACACTTTCTTAACCCCGACCAACCCGCCCAACGTTCGTGGTCAAAGCACTAGCGTGTTCGGCCGAGTGGGGCGAACGCCGCCGCGAGGATGAGTAGGACGCCGCGGACCTGGCCGCCATCGTGCGGTGTGTGCCCGTTGCAGTGGTCAGCCTTGTTGGCGGAGGTCCAGCATGTAGAAGACCTTGTCGTAGCGGCATTCGCCAACGGCGACGAAGTCGGGGAGACGGCCGTATTCGGTGAAACCCAGCGATCGGTAGAGGTGCAGGGCGTTGGTGTTATCGCCACGGGCGTCCAGGGTGAGGACCTCGATACCCGCCTCCTGGGCGTCAGAGATCAAGGCAGCGGTCAGCGCTCGACCGACGCCACGACCCTGGGCAGCAGCATCTACCGCGATCTTCTCGAGATCGGCGTGTGGCCGATGGGTCGGTCGGGCGTAGCGGAGCCAGTACCCCAACCCGACAAGCCGACGGTCGAGGTATGCGGCACGTAGCGCCGCATCCCCTGCCTGCACGGCAGAAACGACTTGCCCGAGAAGTTCCGCCACCTCTTTCCCTGAGGGTGGTTCGACCCAACCAAGCGCGGCACCTCCACTGACCAGGTCCGCCAGGATCTGGCGGGCCGACTCCGCAAAGCGGGCCTCCAGATCCGGATCGGACGTCAGCTCCAGGGCGTCAAGGATGGCGGGCTCAGTCACACCGCTGGTCATGGCCGGATTCATGGCGGCAGCCTAGCCAGCCCAAGGCCCCGCCGAGACAGGGCCGAGGGCCTGCACGAGGTACATGCGCCGCTGGTCCGGCCGTTGCAGGGTGTAGCAGTGCCTGTAGCAACGATGACGGGCAACGGCGCACGATCACGTGGTCACTGGTCTGGGCCGTCGTGAGCCGTATGGCGCTCAAGCCACCATGCGGCGAATTGCGACGACTTCGGGAAGCCACGAATCTAGCGAGCTGACCTTGACGACATCGCCAGATCTTGGTGCTTGGACGATGAGGCGGTCACCCAGGTACATGCCGACGTGGCGGGGGGCTGTGGAGGTTCCCCACCCGCCGTCGACGCTGCTGGCCAACTCGGCCGTGGCGAGTTCGGCGAGGGCCGTGTCGGTGGCGGATCGGATGTGGCCGGTCCGCTCGCAGATTTCCGGGGCGTTGCCGGGGCCGCCGCGCAGGGCGTGGAGGGCGACCTGGGCGGGTGCCACGAGCGGGCGGCGCAGCCCGCCAGGCGACGGTGACAGAACGTAGCGCCCGGCCGGCGGTAGTTGCGGACGTTCCACTGCGCAGAGGCATGCGACACTCGGACGATGACCGGCATGCCCCCGGAGACGATGTATCACCGAGCGTTAGGCTGGCACGCCCCTGCTCTGCGGCGAGCTGTCATCGTCGCCTCCATCGGGCTCATCGTCGCTGTGGCGCTCCTGCGGCTCATGACGTGGGAGTTGGCCGCGGTCGGGGGCTGGGACGCCGCCGCGCTCGCCTTCCTCCTTACCATCTGGCCGATCATCATCCGAGCGGACGGCTCCCACACCGAGCTACTCGCCACACGGGAGGACGAGACGCGGGGATCCGCCGCAGTGCTGCTGGTAGGGGCCGGGGTCACCAGCCTGCTGGGCGTCGGCTTTACTCTCAGCACTGCCGGACGGCAGGGCGGCTCATTGCGGGTGCTGCTCATCAGCGTGGCAATAGTGACCGTCCTGCTGTCGTGGAGCGTTGTCAACACGGTCTTCACCCTGCGCTACGCCGACCTGCAATTCCAATCAACGACCGGGGGGATCGGCTTCGGCGGTCAGTCTGTGCAGGGGCGGCCCACCTACCGTGACTTGGCCTACGTCGCCTTTACGATCGGCATGACTTACCAGGTATCGGACACGGCGATCAGCGATCCGCGGATCCGGGGCACCGTGCTGTCCCATGCCGTCCTGTCGTACCTATTCGGCGTGGTGATCGTGGCGGGTTCCGTCAACCTCATCGCCGGACTGGCCCGCTGACCGTTGCCGACTTACCGACCGGTTGGTGGCACGCACGCAGCTCAACGAAACGTGCTGCCGGCGCCGGTCAGCCCAAGCCAGCCGCCCTCTCGGCGCCAATTGAGGACATCTCTAAGCTCGCTTGATCCACGCGTCGAGCCAGCCAGCCGCCCGTGGCCTCGGCCGCTGACGGCCGACGAGCGGGTCCAGGCGGTCCGCGCGGTCGACCACGGACAACCCTCGGACAATCCCCGGATTCAGGCGGGCCGCCGTGACGCTGGCGCGGCAACGCGTCCGGCAGCGGATCGACATCGTCCTGCTGGCCGTGTTGTTCGGATTCTTCGCCCTGGTCGCCGGGCCTTCGCGGTCGTGGAGAACCGACGGTGGTGGCTCCTCGCCGCGATTTTCCTGGTAACCGGCCCGCCGATCATCGCCGGGCTACGCCGTCAGCACAGGCGCGCGACCACGCTGCTGGCCGCGGCCGAGAACGTGCCGCACGGCGGTAGCCCCGTCAGGGCCGTGCTCGCCAAGACCTCCAACCATCGGCATCACCGCGCGACCAGCGTCACTCCTTCTGTCTCTGCCGTGACGAGGAACCAATCGCCACGGGCGAGCATCGGCACGAGCGGACGCCGGCTCGATCCGCCTGCCGTGACACTCCATCGCGCGCTGATCGCGGCAGTGAGCGGACGTTATCGAACATCAGCAAAGGTTGGGCCTGCGCGTCAGTCGCAAGCGCGTCCTAGCATTGAGATGAGCCCGCCGGATGTCTTCGTTGCGTTAAAGCGGTCAGTCGTTGGGTAGTTCTCGACCCTGACACCGCCGGAGAAGATCCGGTGCTGCGGGGCCGTCAAGGTGCGGCATGACCTGCCGTAAGGCACGGGAGTGCTGTCCTATTCGCTTGCTGATCGTGTGGTGGGACCCGGCGCCCTCGGGGACTGCCTGCAGAGCGCCCAGGCCGCACGCCACATAGAGGCAACCCAGCGACGCCCACCACGCCTCCCGCCCACGGCTACCACCCCCACCGCTCACCGTGGTGGTGAACCCCGCCTCGTTCTTCCACGCCCAGAGCTCAACGTCGATATGAAGGCCTGGACGGTGGTAGGCCAGGCCGCCATCGGTTCGCTCGGGCCCCAGGAAGCCCCATTCATCGACCAGGAACGCGAACGCGTCTGGACCCTCCTCCCAAATCGCCTCGACAAGAGAGACACGACGACCCACAAGGCCAGTGTGCCGGCTCGAGCTGCGCGACACACCTCACGACCGGTCCGCGCGATCTAATTGGCGCGGCCCCGGGCACATACGCGAACGCCCGCGGCGCCGCGGCAAGGACGGCGAGCGTAGCCGCCCGCAACGCGACTATGAATTGCACCGGCGCAGATGCCGGCCGCTTGGAGGAGCACGCCAGCTCCCCCGTGGAGCGTGCCCGGCCGTCGGCCGGGGTGGCTGTCAGCCGGGCACGTCGATGTCTTACAGAATGGTCACGCCGTAGGCGTTGGCGGCTTCGCGGGCGGGCTGGAAGTAGGTGATGCCGCCGGACGTGCAGTCGCCGCTGCCTCCGGAGGTCAGGCCGAGGGCCTTGGTGCCGTCGTAGAGCGGACCGCCGGAGTCGCCGCCCTCGGCGCAGACGTTCGTCTCGATCAGGCCGCTCACCGTGCCGCCGGGGTGGCCGACGTAGCGCACCGACACGTTGAGTGCGGTGACCTTGCCGGTGTGCACGCCGGTGGTCGACCCGTCGCGGGTGACCGACTCGCCCACGAACGCGTCGGCGAGCGTGAAGCCGCCGGGGTGGGTCAGTGACGTGTTGTCGTAGCGGACCAGCGCGTAGTCGTCACCGGGGAAGCTGTAGCCGATGGTCGGGCCGATCAGCGTGGTGTGGCCGGAGTTGGTGTACCAGGTGCTGGCCAGGCTGCCGCAGTGCCCGGCGGTCAGGAAGTAGTAGGTGCTGCCGCTGACCACGTTGAAACCGAGCGAGCAGCGGTACTTACCGCCGTAGATGGCATCACCGGCAGACAGCAGTGGGCTGAGCACGCCGGATGTGCGCTCGATCCGCAGGGCGCCGGCGTTGGCACCGGCGGCGCGCTTGAGCGTGGCGATCTCCGCCGCGGAGACGCTGCTGTCGGCGGTGACCACGACGCGTCCGCTGGCAGCGTCGGTGTACCAGGAGATGCCTTCGACGCCGGACCGGTCGACCGCGGCGTTCACAGCGGCGAGGGTGCCTGGGCTGTACTGGGGTGCGGCGGTGGCGCCGCTCGGCAGGGTGAACACGCCGAGGGTGACCGCACCGACGGCGGCCACGAGCAGTCGACCAATACGGCTGCGCATCGTGCTGGGGGTGATCCTCACGGGGGCTTCCTCCTCACGAGTCGGCGGGACGTCAGGGGTCCCGTCCGTGCACACCGCGAGACGCCTCATCGGGGTCAGCCACGCGCATCCGCGGCGCAACATGCATCTAGTATCTAGATGCGTCGATCAGGCTGGCAAGTAGCGGGCGCGAATTTGAAGGAGCAGGAATGTGGATGGACCTGCCGAATGTTGCTGCTCGTCGACGCGACAGCCGGGAACGACGGGCCCGCATCAGCCAGGCGGTCGAGGCGATGCTCACGGACGGAAGTCCCCGTAACCCTCACCGCCGTCGCCCGCCGAGCCCAAGTGTCGACATGACTCGTCCATGCTGAAGGGTCCGCTTGCCGAAACCCACCAACTCCGCGGCAGCAACGATCTGCTCACCACCAGAGTCGCGGAGCTGAGAAACAACCTCGCCGCGGCCTGAGCCAGCCTGCGCCGCATGATCTGCGCCGAGAACCGCCCCACCTGACCGGACACGCCACCAGGACGCCAAACCTTCGTCTACGCCCTGGTCGAGCCGGTCGACATATCCGACCGCCTGACCCCGCCAGCGGAATGGATCGAGAAGCGGTTCCCGGCCCTCGACCGGCCGAGGACCGCGAATCGCTCGTCCACGAAGCCTTCCTCACCCTCGCCTGCGCCATCATCTGCTGGCGACGACTCCGACACTCAAAGAGCTAGGAGTTCTTAGTAGCTCAGCGGTCGGGTGGTTTCGCCGCTTGCGGGGGAGGACAATGATCGGGGTGGACGATACCCCTCTGGAGGGACGGCTCTCATGGAAGTTACAGGCATCCTCACCGCCATCATCATCGGTCTGATCATCGGCGCGCTGGGCCGGCTGGTCGTACCAGGCCGGCAGAACATCCCGATCTGGCTCACCCTCGTCATCGG
Source organism: Micromonospora globispora (assembly GCF_003857015.1). Classification (GTDB taxonomy): domain Bacteria; phylum Actinomycetota; class Actinomycetes; order Mycobacteriales; family Micromonosporaceae; genus Micromonospora; species Micromonospora globispora. The sequence continues at coordinate 5,885 of NZ_QGGF01000169.1, forward strand.
TGTGGTCGCCGCGCTCCTCGGCACGATCGTCGCCCGGGCTCTCGGCGTGGCGGACACCCGTGGCATCGACTGGATCGAACTGCTCATCCAGGTCGTCTTCGCCGCGATCGGTGTCGCCATCGCCGCCGGCGCCTACGGCCGCCGCCGCATCCACTGACCTTCACCCCATGCGCCGGCCCACCCCTGAGGGGTGGGCCGGCGCAGCCTGTCTGTGGACCAGGCGTGCGTGGCGCAGGTGGCGTAGTTGGTGTGACCCGCGCGGCGCCGGTATCGCCAGAGCGGCGCTGAGTTCGGTCACGCAGCGGTCGGACTTCGACACGTGCAGCAGGATCGGGATCCGGACCGGGTGGGCGATCGCGCGGAGGATCTCGAACCCGTTGTCGATGCCGCGCTCGTTCGTCGCCTGGCGCTCGGTCATTGGCTGATCACGCGGATGGTGCGAAGCCGGTCGCGAAGGCGGCTCGCGGCGAGGGAGACCAGAAGCAGGCTGGTGGCGGTCAGGGAGATGGCTCCCCCGGCTGCGACCGCCGCGGTTCGGGAGATCCGGAGTCCGCCGCTGGCGCTGGCGACGCCGAAGGTGATCGTGAGTGCGGTCATCGGCGCGAGGCGGCCGGTCCAGGCGCGTGCGGCGGCGGCCGGTGCGACGATCAGGGCCAGGGCGAGGATGGTGCCGACGGCGGGCACGACCGCGACGATGACGAGTTCGACCAGGACGAGCAGGCCGAGGTCGAGCAGCCAGGTCGGATACCCGGCGGCCCGGGCGCCGGCGGGGTCGAATCCGACGTACGCAAGGTGTCGGTTTCCCAGCAGCAGCGCCGCGGTGACGACCGCCAGGATGGTGACGGTGGCGATCAGATCCTGCGAGCTGACGGTGAGGATGGAGCCGACCAGGAAGGACGACAGGTCGCGGCTGAAGCCGTTCTGGGTGGCGACCAGTGCGACGCCGAGGGCGAAGCCGGCGGAGAGGATGACTCCGGTCGCGGCGGTGGCTTCCTGGCCTCGGGTGCGGGCGAGCGCGGCCACCGCGGCGGCCATGAGCAGCCCGGCGAGCGCGCCGCCGAGGTAGATGTTGACGCCGAGGATGGATGCGGTGACGCCGCCGGGAAACGTGCCTTGCCGATGGCCTGGATGTCCGGTGGCGTCGGCTCGTAGTCGTGCGGGTCGACGTTGGGCTTGATGATCTGCGTGACCGAGACCGCATCTCCGCCCACGTTGCGGACGAAGTCGGCGACCTCGGGCGTCGTGGCGACGACCGGCACGATGCCGCCGGTGGCGCTCGGTTGGGACGCGCCGCTGGTGCCCGAGGCGCCGCAGCCGGTCACAGCGCCGAGCGCCGCGACCGCCAGGGCAACCCCGAGTGTGCGGATTGATGGTGTCGCTACCGCTCCCCCTCACTGGTTGACCGGAACGGCAGTCATTTCCAATAAGATGGTCTAGCTGTCAGGTGCGCATATCAGCACCCGTGCAGGCCTCCGGCGACGTCCATGGTGGAGCGCCTGGGTCACTCGTACTGCTCGGCGGGCGGTCTGATCCTCTGCCACGTGTCGACCTCGAGGTAGGGGATGTCGGACTCGTTGACCGGGTCCTTGGCGGTGTGCGCGACCCACCGACCCTGCACCTGCACCCATGTGTCGGGAGGCAGTCGGGGCACGTCGCCGCGCAAGCCGATCTTGATGGGTACGCCGTCGGCGGCGCAGCAGGCGAGGATGATGCGCGCGAGCATAGGCTGGCCGTCCGGTCCGGTGGCGATGAAGCCGGTGAGCTGGATCTGGCGGTCTCGCAGGGTGCGGCCGGAGTCGTAGACGGCGCGGTAGCCAAACTCGAGCAGGGTGAGCTTCGCCGGGTCTCCTGGGGGCAGCGGCGAGTAAGCGATCTCCTTGGTGCCGTTCAGCATGGAGCCGGTGCGAGCGACGGTGTCCGCGCCGAGGGCCGGCGGGGCGATCATGAGCAGCCCGAGAGCAGGGAGCACGAGCAGCCAGCCCAATTTGGGGCCTGAGTGGCCATGGCGGTGGCCGTCGTCGTCGCGCTCGGAAGGGTCGGCCGGCCGGTCGCGTAGTTCGTCGCGCAGGGCCATCACGGCGGCGGCGACCAGGAGCAGGCCGGCGGCGATCAGGAAGGGCCGCAGCCCGTGCTTGACGTAGCGTAGGTAGACGTCGGTCCAGCTGGCACGGAGGATGGCGCCGCCGAATAGCAGCATCACCACGGCTTGGGCCTGCCGGTTCACCAGATCACCGTCCCGAGTGCAGCCGCGACCAGCACGGCGAGGGCGAAGGTCGCCGGCGCGAAGCGGGCGGCGAAGCGCCGGCCGAAGATGCCGGTCTGCATGGAAATGAGTTTCAGGTCGACCATGGGGCCGACGACGAGGAACGCCAGCCGCGCGGTCAGGGAGAACTGGGACAGCGACGCCGCGACGAACGCGTCGGCCTCCGAGCAGATCGACAGCAGCACGGCGAGCGTGGCCAGGGCGAGCACCGACAGCGCCGGCTGCCCTGCCAGGTGGTGCAGGAACGACTGGGGTACCGCCACGTTGATAGTGGCGGCGGCCATCGCACCGAGGACGAGGAAGCCGCCGGCGTGGAAGACGTCGTGTCGGCAGGCGGACCAGAACGCCTCCATCCTGGGCAGGCCGTCGAGGTGGGGGCGGTGCGGCAGGCGGATCCACTCGGCGTGGCCCAGCCGCAGCCACAACCAGCCCATCAGCACTGCGACGGCCAGGCTGGCTCCGCCGCGAGCCGCCACCATCTCCGGGTTCTTCGGAAAGGCCACGGCGGTGGCGGTGAGCACGATCGGATTGATGGCCGGTGCGGCGAGCAGGAACGTCAGGGCGGCGGCGGGAGTGACCCCGCGGCGGATGAGGGAGCCGGCGATCGGCACGGATCCGCATTCGCAGCCGGGGAGGACGACGCCGGCGACGCCGGCGACGGGGACCGCGAGCGCCGGGTGGCGCGGCAGGGCGCGGGCCCAGAACGACCGGGGTACGAACACCGCGATGACGGCCGAGAGGACCACGCCGAAGACGAGGAACGGCACGGCCTGCACCATCACCGACACGAACACCGTCAGCCAGGTCTGCAGGCGCGGGTCGGCGAGCAGATGCCCGATCTGCCGGTGCAGGACGGCGACGAGGATCAGGACGCTAAGGAGCACCCCGACCGAGTCGATCGGCTCGTCCTTCACCTGCCATGGTGGCGGATGGGCGGCACCCGCGGGGGGTGCAGGGCGGCCCGGCTCGGCCCGTGTGACGGTTTCAGGCGTCACTTCGGCAGTGGCGGCAGGATCGGTCGTGCTCAGCGCAATCACCTACTCGGATGTCGGCATGTGCATCTTAGAGTGAGCAGTCGGCAACGGAGCGTATGGCCCGGCGAAGGTCGCCCCAGTGGGGAGGTGGGGACCGGCCTCCGGCGCGGTGAACGCCGCCGGCCACGTGCGACGGGTGCTCGAGCTGACCGGCGTCCTGCCGATCCTCACCGACGGGGCGGCCTGACCGCCGCCGCGTCAGTGCGAGCGTGCCGCATCGCGTTGATCGCCCTGGCCGGTCACCC
>NZ_QGGF01000364.1 GCF_003857015.1 Micromonospora globispora
TGGCTGTACAGCCATCGGTACAGCCAAGCCGGGCGACTCCAACCGATAGGGACGGACGCGAGGCGACGAGACGAGCAGGCCAGCCGCAATAGCCGACGCCGACCGACAGCGGTCTTGATCTTTGCAAAGCAGGGGTTCGGTCGTGAGTCAGTGGGAGCCAGGGGTGGGCACCGGTCACCGCGCCAACACCGCCACCATTATGGCGAAGCCCCCGACCAGCTGGATGACCCCGCCGAACACGACAAATGGCCACCACTGACGGGAGTCTTGCCGTTGCTGCGGAAGAGGCTGAGTCGGCTGGTTCCACGCGGCAGGTACTGCCACCACATGCCGGCGGTCCGGCCACAGCGGTGGCGGGGTATGGGGTCTCGACTCAGCCATCATGGGATGCCCTCCGACGGCGCCGTGGGGCGTTGCTTGGGTTTTGGAACCGGGCGGGGCCGCTGGGGGTCGGTGCGGTCCCGCCCGGTCGTGGAGGCCACGCACCCGACCTTCCACCCCGGGAAGGCGTTGGGGATTAGTGCCGTGTTACGTCCTTCGCGTCCCATCTTTGCCGGGACTTCGGTTGTGCCGCCGATCGGGAGAGCCGTCCTGGTCTGGCATGCGTCGGTCGGATCGCCGCCATCGGCAAGGCCGGCCTCCGCCTCATCGGCCGACAGCCGAGCTCCACGCGCGATGCGAGGCAGGCGTGCAATCTACGTGCAACAAGAGCCGGGCATCAGCGGGATTCCGGGGTCAAGGAGGGTCAGACCGGACAGACGTGCCCTCGGGTGAAACGCAAGAGCGCCGACCGGCGTTTCCGCTGGTCGGCGCTCTGGTAGCCCGGCGAAAGGCTATGTGGCCAGGGGCGGGGTCGAACCGCCGACCTTCCGATTTTCAGTCTGTGGTCACCCGATCTCCTGACCAGCATCTATGCCCATTTGTCCGGATCTCCTATGTATCAAGTTCTACGGAACGTGACGTTAGAAGGCATCTCCTTCGCCTCCCGTGCCCCCACGGGGGCACGGGAGGCGAAGGGCATGGCCATGGCTCTGATCAGGAGCCCCCGAAATCGAGGAGCCTTTCCCTCTTGGCCCCTGCTGCAGCGGCCCGATAGGGAGGACGCGCCGGAGTTGTGGCGCCGGAGGTCCACTTGGGCCCTTCAGGCGGCACTGCCCAGAAAGACTGCTTCACGCGGCGCGATCAATCGTAGACACTGCGTCCATGTCGGTTGATCGAACATGGCGTTCGCCGCCCGGTATCACGCTGGCTCAGGCCCGGGCGGGGAACGAAAGCGGTGTCAGTGCCGCCTTGGAGATCGGCAACCGGTCGTGTCAGCGGCCCCGCAGCTTGTCCCACACTGTCCGTCTGGGTTGTGGTTGCGCCGAGGGCAGCACGTCTTCGGCAAGCATCCGCCGGGCCGCGTCGCGCGTGGCGGCGGACAGGTCCGGAGTCACGCACGCAAGCTGCGCCAGCGACGTCGCGATGAGCACGGGCCGGGTCTGTTGCGCCGTAAACGCTTTCTCGAAGCGCTCGGCCACCAGCGCGGCGACACCGGCCCGTTGCGCCGGGTCCGTCCACGCCGAGGCCACCAGCGCGTAGACGGCCGCCTCGGTGGTCCAGTCCTCGACGCCGAAGACGATGTCGGCCAGCAGCCCCGTTTCACCCCGGTGCAGCAGGCCAAGGCAGCACCACGCCTGTACGGTCCGCTCCCACACGGACATCCGTGTGCGCACCGGCGACTGCGGCGGGTGGACGAGCAAAGACAACAATTCTTTGACGGGTACCTCGCGCAGCCGCGCCGCCGCATGCAAGGTGACCGCAGGCGGGCCCCAGGACCGTTGCGCGGCAAGCTCCGTCACCACCCCTGCGGCATCGGGGTCGGGCGGGGGCAGGGCCGCGGTCTCCCGGGTACCGTCGTAATGCCACAGCACGGCGCCGCCTGGACGCAAGGGTTGGCGCGGATCGGGTTCGCCTGGGCGGCCCATGGCGATGACGATGCCCGGGCAGCGTCGCCGTACCAGGGCGATCGCGCTCGGCGGCTCCATCGCGGAGATCCCGATCTCCGTCGCCATCTGCTGGGGATTGAGTCCGGCGACGGCGTTGATGCTCGACGCCTTGCCGACGGGCACAAAGCCTAGCCACGCAATGTCGCGGGCCTCCTCGAAATAACCGGCATTGACGCGCTCCATCAGCTGGCCTAGGTCACGTGCGCCATGATCGGCAGGCATGCGGGTCAGCCTAGACCGCCACCGCCGGCGACGCTGCCCGAGCGGCGACCCGGCCCGCGTCTCGCGACTGTGAAACATGTTCACCGATCTGGCCGTGCTCGCGGTAACGATGTCGCTACGGTGCTGATGAGGGCCGCGCCGAAAGGGACTCGTGACAGTCAAGCCGTTCCAGGGCAAGATCACCCTCGATGTCCGCGACTCGCTACCGGACTGGGCAGCGCTGCGCCTATCTGGTTTCCACCCCGCCGCCACCATGCTCGGCCACCCTCATTTGCCGCGATCAGCGCGCTGAGGTTTCGCAGATCAGTTGGCGGACGACTGTCGCGCATCAGTCGACGGAGGGCAGACGTTCGAAGCGCCGCAGTGCCGAACGACGGCATGGTCTGCGAATAGCCGCTTCAGCGGCGACGGTCCGAGGATCCCTTCAGCGGACGTCTTGGCTGGGCCAGCGGCGAGGTGGCCATCGGCCGGGTCGGCGGGTGCTCCTAGCGGTCACGCCGTCCGGTCCGCGACCTGGTTGATCGCCCGGTGCAGGTCCGACAGGCGGAAGGTGACTATCTTGTCTTCGGCCGCGGCCCGCTTTCCGTCAGCCACCAGCTCTCGCAGCATCACCGATGGGTTGATCCCTCGGCGGCTCGCTTCCTCTACCAGCCATCGGGAAAGGTCGTCGGGGAGACGGGTGGAGTACACCATGGTCACCCTGCGTGGCGTGGTTTCTACCTCGGCGCCCGACCAGTCGATCGGTTCTTGTGCTGCCCGCATTGCTTCATCACGATCCATGGTCAGCCCCCGTCGGTCAGTGCCTCGGCGTAGGGAGCCCTTGGCCGCTTAGATGTCGGGCAGTAGCCACGTCTGTTGCCGCCAGCGATCCTCCTACCACGCCAACCGAGTTTACAACTGTAAACAGGATGCTGGCGAAACTCCTGCTTCCTCCTGTCGGTTGGACGGGCGAGGTGGGTTTCGCGGCGTGGGGTCCCAGGCCCACGAGGGGTCACGGGTGGGAGGACTCTTGCCGATGAATGTGTCGGCTGCGGCATCCAGGACACCGTTTGAGCCGGTTGGCAGAGGCGCTCCTGAAAGTCAGGCGCACAAGCTTGTGAGCGTCCCGGCAGCTGGCTCCGCAGCCTCAGCTGGAATGAAAAATGGTCGGCGGATCGAACTTGGCGCCGCTGCGTGCCCCCGCCGTGCCCCCAGAGATCATCAACGGGTAGTACTTCGTCGATGGATTGCTCGGGAAAAAGGAAGGGCGGTGACCGCGTTTCCGCTGGTCACCGCCCTTTAGCCCGGCGAAAGGCTATGTGGCCAGGGGCGGGGTCGAACCGCCGACCTTCCGATTTTCAGGCACCCGCATTTCCGCAGGTCAGACAGCCGCCGCAACCCGTCGTGCGATGGCCCGTGAGACTAGGTCCGCATGGTGATGTGCCGGGGCAGCCGTGCGACATCTCCGTGCGCGGCCAGCTCGGACAGGGCTTTGGCGATCTCCCGGTCGCGCCCGTCGACGGCGTGCAGGTAACGACGAGCAGCCGCCATCGACGAGTGACCCAACCGCTTCATCAGGTCAGCCAGGGTCGCGCCAGTCTGCGCTGCGAGGGTCTGCCCCGTGTGCCGCAGGTCGTGAAAGGTCAGGTCATCCAGACCCACCTTCTTCCGTGCCCGGACGAACGCCTGATACAAGCTGTCCCCCCGCAGTGGCGAACCGTCGCGGCTGACGAACAGCCGGTCTTTGCCCGCGTACTCATCCAGGTGAAGACGGATCACCGGAACGACGTGCGGCGGGATGGCAATGGTTCGCTTGCCCGCCTCGGACTTGGGGTCCTTGTCGAACGACTTCCCCCGGTCGTGCAGCGGCTCAACCCGTGCCTTGCGAACCGTGATGGTGTGCTCGATCAGGTCAACGTCCGAGACGCGCAGACCGGCGATCTCCCCACGCCGCAGGCCGCACCAAGCCGCGATGAGAACCGCCGTGCGGTACCGCGGATTGATGGCGTCGACCAGGGCGACGACCTGAGCCGGCGTGGCGACTGGACGCTCAGCGGCGCGGACCGTGCCGGCCCCCGGAATCTGGCACGGGTTCCGCGCGATGATGCCCTCACGGACGGCGGTGTTCATGACCATCCGCAGGAACCGGTAGGACTGAGAGATAGAGGTACGGCCACCGCTGCCCCGTAGAGCGCCGGCATGCCACTCCCGGACCCTGCTCGCGGTCAACTCCCGCAGGGGCACGTCTACCAGCGATGCCAGGTGAAGCCGGAGGTTCCGCTCGCACGTCTCCCGCCACCGGACGCCGATCTTCGGACTGTCCCGCAGAATGGCCCGCGCGTAGTTGCCGAACGTTTCCGCCGCCGCTCGATCGTCCAACCACGTGCCACGCGAGATGTCCGCCTCTACCAGCGTCAGCCAGCGGCTAGCGTCCGTCTTCGTCTTGAAGGTGTGCGGCGCGTTCTGCCGAGCGCCGCCACCCGGGGACACGAAGGAGGCGTGGAAGCGACCCGAGGGCAGCTTGCGGACGTAGCCGAACTGGCGACGCTTGCCCATCAGGCCACCGCCCTTCCGCCGGACCAGGAGACGGTGACCGGCTCGACAGTGCCGGCGGCGATGAACTCCGCGAGGGCTGTCTCCGGTATGCGGACGTGGTGACCGCCGAGCTTGACGTAGCGGATGCGCCGCTCGGCGATGAGCCGGCGGGGGAATCGCTCGGTGGTGCCGAGGCGAGCCGCGGCTTCCTTGACCGTCAGCAGCTTCTCCACCCGGTGTCCTCCTTCCTGGTCGCATCATCAGCCGGAGTTGCCGAAACATCGGGCGGGACGGCGGCGCGTCTGGCGGCATCGAGTTGTGCCCGCCATTGGATGCGCTCGGAGATTGCCCGTAGGACGCGGTGACCGAGGGGCGCCACGTCGGGGTCGGTGGGTTTGGCGAGTTCCCAGGCGTGCCGCTGCTCGCCGCCGGCCGGGGCCGTGTCGGCGTCGGTGGTGACGCCCAGAAGGGCTTTGACCCAGTCGCGGCGGTCGGCGCGGTGGTCGGCGAGGGTTTTGCCGGACCACTGCCGGGAGATGAGGACGCGTCGGCCGCCGATGCCGAGGGTTTCCCGCTTGTGGACCTTGTTCTTGCAGTTCCCCGGCTTCAACCCCGGGCGGGCCTTCTTCGGCTGGACGCCGTAGAGCAGCCAGTTGGCGCACCGCTCCGAACACGGCGTGCGCCGCAGCTCCATCCAGAGCCGTTCCAAGTGCGCCCGTTGCCGGGCGGTGGTGACGTCGTGGCAGTCGGCGGCCTGCTTGGTGAGGTACTTGGTGATGTAGCCGACGCACCGGTCGGCGTCCTTGGTGCCGGCGAGGATGCCCTTGGCGTCGACCTGGACGCCGAAGCGGACGACGTGCACCGGTTGCACGTCGGGGTCGGCGTCGACCAGGTCCAGGGCGTCATCCCAGGTCGGCAGCAGCCGGCCGGTGGCGGGGTCGGTGTAGCCGCCCGCGTCGGCGTCCCACTGCGGGGCGTTGCCCGGTTCGTAGACGAGCTGGTCGACGGGCGGCCACCACACCTGGTGGTAGGTGGCGGCGGCGACCTGCCGGACCAGCGCCCGGGGGATGGTGCCTCGGATGGCGAAGTGCGCGTGTGGGGCGAGGCGTCGTTGCGGCTCGACCGCGCCGGCGTATTGGACGTTCCAGCCGACGGCCCGGCGCAGGTTCTGCCAGAACCGGTCGAGCAGCCGAGGGAAGTGCACCGCATCCCACGCGGCCCGCCGGTAGTCGTAGCTGTCCGGGTCGACCGGAGTCCCGTCGGAGTGCACCCGCCCGTAGGAGCCGAGCGTCAGGGTGAGGAACATCGACGGCCGGAACACCTGCCCGCCGTGACCCTCGTACGTCCGGCCCACCGTCCGGCTCTCCACCGGCAGCCGGGGAAGGTCCGGGGCGTCCTGCCGGCGTTTGGTCGACCGCACCCGCCGCTTGCCGTCGCCGTCCTCCTGGTCGTCGGCGGCGTGGGGCGGTCCGGGTCGGCCGCGGAGTCCTTCGGTGGTGATCTGGGCTTCCAGTTCCGCGATGGCGTCGTCCAGGTCGGTGACCTGATCCCACTGCGATGCGCGGGCGGCTTCGTCGCGGGCGAACTCGAGATGCGCGCGGGCGACGATGAGGCCGCGTTGTGCGTCGGTGGCGGGTTGCGGGCCGGGGTCGGGTTCGTCGTCGCGGTGCCAGCCTTCGCGGATCTGCTGCTGCCGTAGTTTCCGGGCGCGGGTGGCGCAGGCGGGGCACTTGGCTTCCTGGGTGGCGCCGCACGGCATGTCGATGACCTCGGTCCGCCCGGAGTCGAGGTCGGTGCGGCGCAGGGAGACGGGGCGGGTGCAGACCCCGTAGTCGGCGGCCAGGTCCTTGACCACGTCGACGGAGCGGGGCATGAGCATCCGTGCGGCCCGGGAGCCCGGCCTCGGGCCCTCAGGGGTGGCGGGGGCGAGGCCGGGCAGCGTCGGGGTGATGGTCATCGGCCCACCTCCGCCGTAGCGGGGGCGAGGTCGCGGACCCGGACGGTGGGGCGGGTGTCGGCGGTGGCGTGGTCGTCGCGGTGCGGGTCGAACACCGCCACGCCGGCCCGAGTCGTCTTGGCCCGGTACATCGCGGCGTCGGCGTCCGAGAGGGCGGCGGCGAGGCCGGCTGGGCTGGCGGGGGCGAGGCCGATGCTGGCGGCCACCGACACGGACACCCCGGAGGGCAGGCGGACCGGGGCGGCGATGGCGGCGGCGAGCTGGCGGGCAGCCGTAGCCGAGTTCGGGTCGAGGAGCAGGGCGGCGAACTCGTCCCCGCCGAGGCGGGCGGCGACGCCGTGAACGGTGCGCAGGCGGGAGGCGACGGTGGTCAGCACGTGGTCTCCGGCGGCGTGGCCGTGGGTGTCGTTGACCGGCTTGAAGCCGTCCAGGTCGACCACCACCAACCAGGGTCGCAGCGGCGAGAGCTGTTCCCACGCCTGGGCGAGTCCGGCGCGGTTGGCGAGGCCGGTGAGCGGGTCACGGCGGGTGGCGCGGTGCAGGGCGGCCAGTTCGTAGCGGGCGGCGGAGAGCCGGTACTGATCCCAGCAGAAGACGACGAGGCCAGCGGCGAAGAGAACGCCGGACAGCAGGTGTTCAGTCATCGGGTCACCTCCCCGGTCAGCGGGGTGCCGTTGCGGCGGACGAAGGCAGCCGGCGGCACCGGGGCGACCGGGGCCGGCCGGGTCGGCTCGACCGGGGTCGGGCGCGTGGGTTCGACGTCGACCAGGGCGACGGGCTCAGGCGCAGCCGGCGCGGCGACCCGGGTCGGCTGGACGGGCGATGCAGGCGGCGTGATCGGGCGGGCCGACGCGGGGGCGGCCGGGGTCGGGCTGGGGGCGGTGGTGAGGACGAGCTTGGACAGGCCCATGAAGGCCAGGGCGGGGACGGCGGACAGCAGCGACCCGGTCAGGCCGGGCTTGGCGACGGCGAGCTGCGCGGCGAGGGACAGGGCGACGGCGGCGACGAGTAGGAACATCGGGTAGCCGACCGGCTGACCGTTGCGGCGTCGGCGGCGGATGGTCAGCAGGGCGGCGACGGGGACGAGCTCGGAGATGACGGCGTTGGCCCAGCCGAACCACTCGCCCGTGCCAGGCGGGGAGTTGTCGAGGGTCCAGTCCTTGACGTGGGTGAACGAGGCGGCCCCGGCGAAGCCGGCCACCAAAAGGAGGATGACGACGAGGACCAGGCCCTCAGCGCGGTCGGCGCGGCTGTGGGTGGGGTGGGGCTTCATGCGGCACCGTCCAGGACTTCACCGTCGATCACGCGGAGCCGGCCGTAGGTGTGGGCCATGTCGCGGATCTCGTCATCGGTCAGGTAGGAGAAGCGGACCCGCATCGGGGTCGGATCGCCGTCGATGACCACGAACCCCACCCCCGGCAGGCTCTGGGGGATGCGGTCGCACAACGCGCCCCGGTCCCGCATCCCCTCCCCCAGCACCAGGTCCACCTGCGCGGCCTCGGCCAGCCGCAGCCCGATCCGGGTCGGGAACAGGTCTCGGAACGGCAGCACCTCCTTGCGGGGGTCCTGGATCGCCGCTAGGACGTGCACCCCCACCGCGCGGCCCTGGGACAGCAGGATGGACAGGGCGGCCTTGATCCGATCCTTCAACTGCCGGTCGGTCAGGTACGCGGTCAGGTTCGCCAGCTCGTCGATGACGACGACGATCAGCGGCTCATCCGGCGTCGGGGTGTGCTGGCGGGTCCGGCCGTAGAGCTTCCCGGCGCGGTCCTTGGCGACGGTCGCGGCTTCCTCGATCAGCTCCGCCATGGCGGCGTAGTCCTTGCGGGCGAAGCGGGCGAACATCGGCGCACCCATCCCCAACTCCATGCCGCCCTTCGGATCGAGTCCCCACAACTGGACGAGGCCGGAGGTGACCCCGGCCGCGAGGGAGCGGACCACGGACCAGATGACCGAGCCCTTCCCCGAACCCGTGGCGCCCACCACCAAGACCTGAGTCCCGAACAGGCGCAGGTCGTAGCCGTCGCCGTCCTCGCGTCGGCCCACCGGCAGGGCGGTGAACTCCGGCACCGCCGGCACCGGCAGGGGGCGAAGCAGCTTGGCGAGGGGGTCACCGCGGAACAGGTGCAGCAGCACCACATCCGGCCGGGCACCGGGGGTGGCTTTGACCTGGCGGACGCCGAAGGTGTGCGCGAGGCGTTCGGCGACTTTGGCGAAGTCGTCGGGGATTTGCCCGGTGACCATCCGCACCGTGACCACGTCCACGCCCGAGGCGCACCGGACGCGGCGCAGGACGGGCAGGACGGTGTGCTGGTCGAAGGACACGGCGAGGCGGGCGGTGACCATCGCGGCGTGCCAGTTACGCCGGTACAGCCACCGCCGGAACCGGGACAGCACCGGCCACCACCCGAACCGCAGAAACGAGGGCCGGTGACCGAAGCCCCAGCCGGCCGCGACGACCGCTACCAGGACCACGACCCCGACCGGACCGGCCCAGCCGAACCGCAGATACAGCCAGCCGAACAACGCGGCCGGGGCGGTGACGTACCAGAACCGGACCAGGACCACCGCCAGGCGGGCAAGGGCCTTGATGGTCCACAAGGTCAGGGCCAGCCAGAGCGGGATGCGGATGAACGGGGTGCGGACGTTGATCGGGGCGGGGTCGATCCGGTCGCCCCGGATCACGTTGACCAGCGGCATCCCTCAGCCCTCCCCCACCGTCGCGGCGAACAGGGAGCCCTGCCCGGGGGAACCGGAACGACGGCGCACGACGCGGCGGCGGACCACCGGCCGGGCGGGCATCAGCGCGGCCATATCGACCGGTCCGGTCTGCGGGGCGGGGACGTGGCGGGTCATGGTCGGCAGCCACCGGCCACGCCCGAGCACAGCACGCAGGTCGACGCGGTCGGAGACGTGCGGGGCGATCAGGTCCGGGTCCAGGTGGCGCAGGTTCACCACCGTCCGCGCCAGAGCAGCGGCAGCGGCGGAGATCTCCACCAGCGCAGCCACCCGGACGGCGTCGGCGGGGATCGTGGTGTAGACCTCGCGGGCGGCCCGGATACCGGGGCCGGCCAGCCGCATCACGGTGCGGCGGTGAGTCTTCCGGCGGGGGGCGGGGCGCGGGTTCCCGGCGATGCGGGCAGCGTCAGCTAGCGTGGGCATCAGCCCAACTCCTTCCAGGGAGAGCGGGTGAGGCGCGGGGCGGGATTCGACTTGGCGGAAGAGGCCCGCCCCGCGCGTCCAGATCTGGTCAGGCCGCCTGCTTGATCGCGGCTTCGGTCATGGCTCCGGCGCGGATCGACCACGCCTGGCGAGCCCGGCACTTCCCCGAGCCCTTGCACCGCTGGCTGTCCACATACGGCGTGAGGGTCACGTCGGTGAACTGCACGGCCGGCGGATAGCCCGGGATCTTCGACGCCGGCGGCACCGGCTGAACCGGCGCGGCGATCTTCACCTTCACTTCCTTGGAACCGCCGAACTTGCCGGCCTCCGGGTCCAGGTCGAGGACCTTGACTACCCACAGGCGCTCGCCCGTGTCCTTGTCGCGGGCCTGGTCGTCGCCCTGGCCGCGCTTGTTGAAGTCCGTCACCGGCTCCACACCCAGGCACAGCGCACCCTGCGGGAACACGTAATCGAACGGAACCGGAACCTTGATCGTGTTCGGGACAGCCATGCCCCAGACCTCCTAGTTGAGTCGGCCGGCATCCCCGGCCCTGACTTGGATTGCGCGCCGTCCGGCGCACTTCGATGATGCTCGCTGTCTCGCGCATCGTCAAGCAATTGCGCGCAATTGCTCTAGACTTGGTCCTGCCAGGTTCCGTCACTCGCACCAACTCGCCCCGGTTGTCTCGTCAGCAGCCGGGGCGATTGCGTGAAGATGCGCAGCAGTGCAGCATCGAAGGCATCTGCGTCGCGGGACGCAGCGAGGGAAGGGGCCTGAGGATGCGGAACCTGGAGTTCCTGTGGAAGGACGCCACCTCTGGCGGGGGCGGCTGCCCGGCGCTGTACAGGACCGAGGGCGGCTACGTCGTGCAGGGCATCAAGCTCGATGACGAGACTCGCGCACAGCTTCGCCAGCTGGCGGACAACGAGGACGGCGTCTTCGTACCGTCGAACGTGCTCGATCGCCTGCGCGAGATGGGCTGACCATGGGAACACCGCTCACCGACGACGAGTTCGCCGAGCAGCTCCGAACGTTCGACCACACCGCGTTCCGGCTGGAACTCCAGCCGGCGTACCTGGAGCCCAGCGAGCACGACACGGTGGCGAAGTTCTTGGCCGGCAACCCGGAGCCTCCGACAGAGGTTCCCGGGCTTGCTGCCTGGTTCGAGCAGATCACCGAGTTGACGCAGCAGGGCAAGCGGATCGAGCGCGTGCGGGTGCACGAGGATCCGCCGACCGACTACCAGCGGTGGGAACGTTGGATCGGCCGGTGGAACGTCGAAGCCGGCGAGGAGATCCACTACCTGACGCGGGCGAGAGCGCATGAGATCGGCTTGCTGCCCGCAGCCGGCGATGTCGACTGGTGGTTGCTGGATTCCAGCCGACTGATCACGATGCGGTTCGACGAGGTGGGCCACCGGATCAGCAACGAGCTGGTGACCGACCCGGCGACCGTGGTGCAGGCGTGTGCGTGGCGGGACCTGGCAGTCCACTACGCCGCTCCGGACAACGCGCGGAGCGCAGCCGCCTAGCACGAGGAGTCACCCGTGAACCCGATCGAAGAGTGGCTTACACAGCCCGAAGGACTGGCCGATCGCCTGCGTGCCCTGCGCACGCAGGCCGGCCTGTCCGGCAAGCAGCTCGCCGAGGCGAACGGCTGGGCACCGTCGAAGGTCTCCCGGCTGGAGAACGGCCGGCAGATGCCCGCCCCCGCAGACCTCTACGCCTGGGCGCGTGCCTGCGGCGCGGACGACGCCGCCCAGGACCTGCTACGGATGCTCGGCGAGGTCCAGGCCGTGCACCGCGACTGGCGCCGCCGGATGCGCCAGGGCCAGGCCGCCGTCCAGGACAGCTACAACCAGCTCGTCGCCGAATCGCGCCTCATTCGGCATTTCGAGACCGTCTACGTACCGGGCCTGCTCCAGACCGCCGACTACGCGCGGCGCATCCTCACCGAGATGGTCGAGCTGCACAACCTCGACGTCGCCGACGTGGACGCCGCCGTAGCCACCCGCATGCAGCGCCAGCATCTGCTGTACGACACCAGCAAGCGGTTCGAGTTCCTACTAGCCGAGCCCGTGCTGCGGTGGCTGTTGTGCCCGCCAGAGGTCATGCGCGGCCAGCTCGACCGCCTGCAAACCGTGGTCGGCGTACCGAACATCCGCTTCGGCATCCTGCCGCTCGGCGTCCAGCTCGCCACCACACCGCAGAACTCCTTCCAGATGTACGACGACGTCGCCATCGTGGAGACTTTCGTGGGCGAGACCACCCATCGCGACGATGAAGCCTCCGCCTACGCTACGGCCATCGAACGACTTTGGAACGAAGCCGTCACCGGCGAAGACGCCCGCAGACTGATCGTCCGCGCCGCCCAAGACCTTCCGCACTAGTCACCTAGTTCGAAGCTTAAACAAAGCGCCAATACTGCGAGCACCCAGTTGATGAGGACATGGCGTTGAGTACTTCTGAACCTGAGACTGTTCTTGACCTCTTCTCCCGCCCTGCGGCCCTTTACCGCCTTTGTAACAGCGATACCGCTCCGGTCAATGGACAGCCGATCCGGGAAACAGGCCTTCATTCGGTCGACTGGGGAACCGTCGCCACATCAGTAGTGGCTGCCGCTTGCACGGCGGTCTTCGTCACATTGGCGGTTGAGTATCTGGCAAAGCCAAGCCTTGAAGCACGTAAGGAGCGCATACTTCAGCAACACAAGGCTCGGAGGAACGGTCGCACTCAGCTCTTAAGGATTAGGGAGTTGGGAATCCGCCTGAGTGCCCATCGCCGCATCCCTAAGGCGAGCACGAGCAACCGAGCGCTACATAGGGAGATTTACGCCGAGTTCAACAAGGAACTGCCGGACGCGGTCAAGAAATTTGACGAAGCTTTTCAGGAGATAGCACCTAGCCTTCCAAGGCTAATCTACAGCGCTGTCACTGGCTACCTCGGGGTAGTCAAAGCAATCGCAATGTCTGAGGGTTCCTGGTCCCATAAGGGAAGCAATATCAGCCTTGCAACTCTCCCGATGATCGATGTCTGGGACACGCCTAGGTGGCGTTGTATCCGACTCCGTCGTCGGGTTCGCCAACTTGAACTCGTGCTCGACACAGCGGTTGACTTGTTCAGGCAGGGAAAGGGCGTCGAAGCGCTCGACGAGAAGGAACCTGCCGGGGGAACTGCCGAATTGACCTCTTAAGGATCAAGGCGGCCCGCAAGCGGGCCGCGCCGGCCCGGCCCCGGCCTGCTGGCGACCTCCGGCCGGCATCGGCCGGGCCGGCCGGCCGCGCTGACGGATCACCAGGACCCAAAGACCTCGGGGCTCCGCCCCGAACCCCGACCCTCCTCAGAGATCAGCCGCCGCGGATCACCTCGCCGGGCACCTCAAGGGCTACCAGCCTCCCCGGACGGGGCCAAGGTCGTTCGTCCGGTAGGGCGCTCCACCTTGTCCCCGTCCGGGGAGGCTGGACGGTCTGGCGACTGCCCGACGAGGAGATCCGCTCAGTTAACGCGGGGTGTAGCAACGAGCAAAGGTTAGTGAGCGAGAAGCGGCTGTGAGCCGAGCCGAGACCGCTTGAATGGAAGGTATGGAGAAAGAGGGCTCGGCGGACAGTGGCGGTCCTGGCAGCGGATTCCTGCGCGGTGAGCGCAGCAACCACCAACCTGCTTTCGTCGAACTCTTCTTCGACCTGGTGGTTGTCTTCGCCCTGAACCGCGTGGTGGCGACCGGCACAGCTGCGATGGAACGGGCTGGCGTCGAGGTGCGCTGGTACGGCTTCCTTCACGGTATTTTGCTGATCCTGCCGCTGCTGTGGGTGTGGAGCACCACGGCGTACGTGACCGCGCGTTTCGACCCTCGTCGCACGCCGACCCGGGTGTTGGTACTGGGGACGTCGTTGGGCGTGCTTTTCTTGGGTGCTGCTGCCCCTACCGCATTTGACGGTGGCGCTCTGATCTTCGCCGGGGTCTACCTCGCCCTGGCAGTCGGACGATCGCTGGCGCTCTACTGGATGCTTCGACAGCACCCGATCCGGCGTCTGTATCTGCGGGTGTTGGCCTGGTCGGGTGTGTCCGCGGTGCCGTGGCTGCTTGGCGCCGTCACACATGCGGGCTTCTTTCGGACCCTGCTTTGGGTGATCGCCATCTCGATCGACTTCGGAGCCGCCCGGCTCGGTTGGCCGGTGCCTCGGCTGGGACGGGGGCGGATCACCGTCTGGGTAAAAGCAGCGGAGTATCTCGCCGACCGATACCGCCAGCTGATGATGATCGCTCTCGGGGAGTCAATTCTGGCGGTCGGGATCGCGTACACCGGCGAGGACGGCCTGCGAAGCCTCACCGAGACTACCGCGCTGGTAGTCGCCTTCCTTACCACCGTGCTGCTCTGGCGCATCTACTCACACACAGCGGGAGAGCTCTTCGGAATCGCGGTCCGGTCCGCCGAAGACCCTGGTCGCCTTGGCCTCGTCGCGCAAGCCGCACACATAGTCATGATTCTGGGAGTCGCCGCCACGGCGGTTGGCCATGAACTGGTGCAGACCCATCCCACTGGCCACACCTACCTGTCCTGGCTTGGGGCCATCCTCGGCGGGCCCGCAACCTATCTAGCGGGCAGAATCCTCCTGGAGTGGCTGGTGTTCTCGCGCGTCTCCCGACTTCGACTGTTGGGTATCGCCACCCTGCTGGCGCTCGCTGTGCCGCTGGCCCTCGCCCCGCCGCTGGCGGCAGCTGCCGTGGTACCGATGGTGCTGCTCGTGATCGCCTTTGCCGATACACGTCGGGCGGCCCGGAACCCCGGCGAGACCCCCAGGCCCCCCGCATGATTTGGCAGCACCCCGATTGGCCGCCAAAGGCAACGAAGGAAGCAGCAGCGCGCCGTGCCATTAGCGTGCCATTGGGCAGGGGCAGCAGGGGCCAGCCGAGGCCACGAGAGACTGCCGAGACCAGGCCGCCACGCCAATGACCTCCCCGAGATCGACAGTTCCCAAGCTGACGCTTCGGGTCGCCGCGACACCCAGCCGGTCCGCATCCAGTCCGCAAGAGGCCCACGGACAGTGGGGGAGCGGTGAGAGATGTTGGAGGGTATTTCCCCTGCTAGGCCCCCATCTGTCCAGCTCGCCGGGTCGCCCATTTTGATCTCGTAATGCATAGGTCGACGGTTCGATTCCGTCAGGCGGATCGGTACAGAAGCCCAGGTCACCGACCTGGGCTT
Source organism: Micromonospora globispora (assembly GCF_003857015.1). Lineage (GTDB taxonomy): Bacteria > Actinomycetota > Actinomycetes > Mycobacteriales > Micromonosporaceae > Micromonospora > Micromonospora globispora. The sequence continues at coordinate 15,047 of NZ_QGGF01000364.1, forward strand.
CGCCGTTTTTCGAGGTCGATCACGCCGCCGCTGGCGGGCCGAGTCCTTAGATAGTCCTTGTCCCGTGCGGCTACCGCCTCGTCCAAGCGGTTGGCGACGGCGTCCAGGTCGTCACCGAACAGCCCCGCGTACACGTCCAGCGTCATCGACGCCGAGGCGTGCCCGAGCATCCGCTGCACCGCCTTGACGTTGGCGCCCGCCGCCATGGCAAGACTGGCTGCCGTGTGCCGGAGGTCGTGCGGAGTCAGCCCGGCTAACCCGACCGACGCCGCCGCCGGCGCGAAGACCCGCGACCGGAAGTTGGTGTTGCGCAGCGGTCCGCCGTTCGGCGCGGTGAACGCCAGCGCGTCCCGACGCTTCCCGGCGACGTGCGCGGCCAGCTCGTCGACGAGGAAGCGTGGGATTGGCACGGAGCGGCGCTGGTGGTTCTTTGGCGTTCCCTCGACCAGTTCCCCGCCGACCTCTGCGAACGCCACGGCGACCGTCACCCGACGCCGCAGTAGATCAAGGCGGCCCGCAAGCGGGCCGCGCCGGCCCGGCCCCGGCCTGCTGGCGACCTCCGGCCGGCATCGGCCGGGCCGGCCGGCCACGCTGACGGAACACGAGACATGGAGATCTCTGGGCTGCGGCTACGGCAGCAGCTACACGCGCCGCTTCCAGCCCCGTGGCTCCGCCAACACGATGATCAAAGTGCCAAGCGGTCCCCACAAGCTCGGCACGAAATACGGCCGATGGTCCAAACCCTTGCGGTCGACCATCCACTGGTTGAGGCGGAAGAAGGCGTAGCCTGCCGCCAGCCAAGCGAGCAGTTCGATGAGCGTGTCCACCGAGCCTCCATCCAAGTCGTCAGCCGGGCCCTACGTCAAAGCCCGTGGGTTGGCCGAGCCGGAACGACCGCCGACGGAGCTGGCCGCCGCCGAGGTTGGGGCGATCGCTGCCGCGCAGCAGAGCTGCTCGGCCCCGGGTCCTGTGGAGGCGGCCAGCGCTTCGATGACGACGTGGACCAGGGCGTGACCCATCCCCCGGGTGCCCGATCCTCTACGCCACCCGGCCGGCGTCAAGCTGCGCATCGGCACGCCGATGGCCTGCGGCCACCCTTGACCCCGAGCGGGCGCCGCAGTCCTTGACACCTATGCGGGGGATGGGAGCAGCGTGGCGAGGGTCTGGCGACTGCCCGACGAGGAGATCCGCACTCCGCAGCTGAAAGCACCCCTGGGCCTCACCGGAGTCCTAGCGGCTCGCGGTCTCTTCGTCCGCCTTCTCATCGTTCAACCGCTGCCGGTCGGACCATGCGCGCCAGAGCTCGTGCTGCCGGAGAACCGAACTCAAGCCGAGCAGAGTGATGGAGACGGTAAAACAAGCGAAGGCCACCAAGGCGAGGATTAGGGAGCGACCCCCGTTGCCGGCAAGTAGCAGTATCAGCCCTGCAGCGCCGGAGGCGACCATCAGCGCAGCCAAGCCGCGGTTCTCCGGTGGCTCCGTCTCCATGGCTGGGCTCTCTCACTCTCGTCGGGGTCGGCTCATCCTGTCGGCCACCGAAGAGCTTGGCAAGATTCAGTACCGGCTAGATCCAGATGGGCAGCCGACCAGGACAGGGCTGTCGCACCGGGGGCAGGCATGGTCCCCCCAATGTCGCAGATCCAGGGGGCAGGCCGAGCCCGCACAAGGGTCCGGCGCATCAGCTTGGGTCGTTAGCTGTCAACGCCGGCCGGCCTCGCACGGCCCACAGACGGCCCGGCGCGTGGTGCAGAAGGGCTCTTGTCAGCCGACCGCAACCGAACAGTCCTCGGCCTTGATGTCAATAAGATCGCAGATCACCGCGTCAGCTTCCCCCTCGGATGGGTGCTGCTGGATCACCGCTGCCGTCGCGCGCCTCCCCGCGCCGAAGCATGTTGGGTTCTGCTGCACGATCTCGGCGAGAATCTTGCTTTGCGCCTCATCGAGGGTGTTATCCCGCGCGTTCACTTCGAGCCCACGCTGCTGCATCTGCTTCCGGAGCTGACCGGCGCGACTCGCGAATTCCTGCTCGGCCTGCTCACACATCGCAGGCCGCTTGGTGACGCCACGATGGCCGGCCGCGCCGATGGCGTACCCGCCCACCGCAAGAGCAACTGCCCCTGCGCTCACCAGGGCGATCATCGCTCGTCTCATGGCGCGGGATCTTATCGGCCTAGGTCTGGGCACATCACGGGCCATCCACGGGCCAGTAGCCGGGGTGCGCAGCGGTCACGAGGGGGCACGAGGCGCAGCCGCGCCGGGCGTCGTCCGCAGGCGTTTCGGGCATCACGACCGGTGGATGTGGCCTCTGTCGGCAGCGGACGGTCACGGTCCGGTTGCGCTCCGGGGCAGCGGGGAAGCGGTGGGAGATTGTACGGTGCCGATGTGGTCGCTCTCCCGGCTGCAAGGGCCTTTATGAAGGGCATTCACATGCGGTGGTTGCGAATCGCAGTGACGGCGTTCCTCTTCGCGGCCGGCGGCGCCGTCGCCGCCGCCCCCGCGGCGGTTGCCGCCGTGGACGAGGCACCCCCGGTCCTGCAGGGCATCACGGTCTCGCCCGACGCGGTCTCCGTCGCCGGCATTGAGCTCGTCCCGGTGACCGTGACCGTTCACCTGACCGACGAGTCCGGGGTCGAAGTGGTCTCCGAGATGGGCGGCGGTCGCACGCCCTACATCGCCCTGAAGCGCGTCGCCGGTGGCGACCCCTCCACGCAGGCCGCGGAGCTGTCGCTCACCTCCGGCACGCCGCAGAACGGCATATGGAGCGCAACGATCCAGGTGCCCTCCACCTGGGACGGTCAGTGGGAGGTCAGCCAGCTGGTCGCTCTGGACTCCGCCTTCAACCGGCTCGACGTCGACCCGCCCGACACACCCGCCACGAAGCTCGACGTCACCGGCACCCACCTGCCCGCGGTGACTATGCGGTTCACGCCTGACCCGTTGGTCGGCGACGGCCCGCTGACGGTCGAGGGTCGGTTCTACTACGAGGACACCGGCGAGGGCATCCCCAACCAGCCGATCTTCTTCGGCCACGACAACCTGTGCGTCGAGTATTCGGCGACACCCAACGGCACCACCAACGCCGATGGCACCTTCTCAAAGGTGTATCCGAAGGGCGACGGCTACCTGCAGTGCGTGGGCATCCTGCGGCCGTCCAACGTCACCGACACGCCAGCCTTCATCGTCGTTGCATCCCGGCATCCCCGGGTCAGGCCCGTCGTCACCGCCACCGCGAGCAGGACCACGGTCCGGACCGGCACGAAGGTGACCTTCACCGGCACGGTCGTGCCGGAGGGATACAGCGTCGAACTCCAGCACCTGCGGAACTCGGCCTGGCGGACGGTCGACAGCGCGGTGGTCGACGACCGTGGCGGCTTCACGCTCGACGTCACGCCGAAGGCGGTCGGCACGTACCGCTACCGCGTCATCGTCCCGAGCGATGACCCGGAGCTGGTCGGCGTGTCGGAGACCATCGTCGTGCAGGTGACGGCGCCGGGTGCCACCACACCGGCGGGCGCCGGTCCGCAGGCGGGTGCGGGTCACCAAGCGGGCGGAGGCTCCAACTCGGGAGGCGCCGGAGGGCTGCCGATCACCGGGCCGGCGGCGGCACCGATGGTCGGTGGCGGGGCAGCGCTTCTCCTCGCCGGCGCCGGATTGATGCTGGCCGGACGCCGACGTCGGGCGCCGGCGACCCAACCGGAGAGCTAGGCGCCGGGTCCAGCGGCTCAAGAGAAAGGCCCAGGTCACCGGCTTGATTCCCGACGACCTGGGCCTTCCTCATGCTTGTGGCGAAGCCGCTAACCTGACCGATCCCGGCGGCCGCGTCGATGTCAGCGGCCGGGAAACTCCCCATCGACGCCCTCGGCGAGCCGCTTGATCGTCGTCAGTCGCGCGTTCCACTGGGCGGCCACCTGGTTCATCCACCGCGCGGTGTCCAGCAGTTGGCGCGGGCGCACCGCGTACCAGCGTTCCCGCCCGTCCTTCCGGCTGGCGACCAGCCCGACCCGGTCGAGCACCGAGAGGTGCTGGACGATGGCCTGGCGGGTCACCGGCAACTCGTTGGCGAGGGTGGTCCCCGTCGCCTCACCATGTTTGGCCAGCGTGTCCAGGATGAGCCGGCGGGTGGGGTCGGCGAGCGCGGCCAGCACCTCGCCCGCCGCGTCAGACTGGGCCGTCACGCGTCCCGCTGCTCCGCGTACCGCCGCAGGTTGCCGAGGACCTCCGGCCAACCCTTCGTGTGGCTCTCGTAGCCGGCCGTCTCCTCACGCTCCGCCGGGATGGTCAGGGCGGCGAAGCCGCTCTCCACCACGCGCAGCCGGGTTGCCTCGCCGTCGGGCGTGAGGGTGAACTCCACCAGCGTGGAGTTGCTGTCGTTCGCCTCCTCGTTGGGATAGGCGCTGGCCCAGCGGTACGTCAGGACGTGCGGCGGGTCGACCTTCTCGATCCGGCACGGGAAGATGCCGTACTGGCCGTGGTCCAGGTGCATGAACCCTCCCGGCCGCAGGTCGATCGGGATCGGCTCGCCCTGGCCGAACCACTTTCCGACGTAACCCGGGTCGGTCAACACCGACCACACCCGCTCGACTGGCGCGTCGATCACGATTTCCTGCTCGATCCGGTCCGACGTCATCAGACAGTCCTCTCGCTCTTGCCGGTCATCTGCAAGTCGATGCTTGCACAAATGGCGGCGGATGTGCAACCCCTCACTTGCTAATCTCGGCTGGGGTGAGCTCTGCGGCGGTAAACCCGGTGCGGGCCGCGCCGTCTGCGCACCAGAATGCGGCGTGCTGATCGACCACTGGCCTCTGCTGGGGCTGCGCGTCCGGACCGACCGAATCGAGCTGCGCCTGCCCGCCGACGAGGAGTTGGCCGAGCTGGCGGACCTCGCCGCGCGGGGGGTCCACGAGCCGGGTCAGCGGCCGTTCCTCATGGCCTGGACCGATTTGCCGCCTGCTGAGCGGGCCCGTCACGTGGTCCAACGTCATTGGCGCAATCTGGGCGCCTGGACCCCGCAGGACTGGGCGCTGGGACTGGCGGTCTTCGAGGACGGTCGACCGGTGGGCGTACAGGCCATGTGGGCCCGAGATTTCGCGATCACGCGGGAGGTGACGAGCGCATCCTGGCTGGGTCTCGCCCACCAGGGGCGGGGCGTCGGCCGCGAGATGCGGGCGGCCATGCTGTACCTGGCCTTCGCCGGCCTCGGCGCGACCCACGCCACCAGCGCATCGTTCACCCACAACGCCGCGCCGCTGGCGATCTCTCGAAAGCTGGGTTACCGGCCGGACGGGATCACCCGCGACGTGCTGCACGGGCAGGTGATGGTCTCTCAGCGGCTGCGGCTGACCCGGGAGGACTGGGAACGGACCGAGCGGCCGGCGGTGACGGTCAGCCGCCTGGAGGCGTGTCTGCCGCAGTTCGGCCTACCCACAACGGGGTGAGCCCGGCGGGCCCAACCGCGGTCGGGTCCGCCGGGCTCATCCGGCAGGGAGGTGACGTGCGTCAGATGGTGTTGCGCGGGTCGGTCGGGTACGCGCGGGTGCCCGGCTCCGGGACGACCTCGACGTCGGTCACCACGTACTCGGTCTCGGTGTCCGGGGTGACGTCCTTGTCGTTGTCGCGGTGCTTGGCCATCGCGGCGGCACCGGCAGCGGCGGCACCGGCGGCGGCAGCACCGGCCGCCACGGCCTTGCCGGACACGCCGGCCTTGCCGTCGTCACCCATCGAGGAGGCGGCGTGCTCGACGCCGGGGGTGCCGAGGGTACGGCCCTCGTCGATCGTGCCGCGCCAGGCGCCCGTCTCGGTGCCCCGGCTCTCGATGTACGACTTGAACTTCTCCAGGTCGGCCTCGGCCCGCTTCTCCACGATGTTCAGCTTGTCGCCGGCCTTCTCGACCAGCCCCTCGGGCTCGTACTCGAGCGACAGCCGGACCTGCGTGCGGTCCATGCCGACCGGCTGGAAGTAGACGGCACCGGCGTTGGTCGCGCCGCTGGTGGCGGCCCAGGCGACCTTCCGGTCCGGCACCTGCTCCAGGACCTTGGCGTCCCACTCACGCTTCACGCCCGCGATCTCGGCGACCCAGTGCATCCGCTTGTCGTCGAGCTGGCGGACCTCCTCGACGCCTCCCATGAACTTGGGGAACTCCTCGAACTGGGTCCACTGGTTGTAGGCAGTGCTGACCGGAACGTTGACCTCGATGGATTTTTCGACCTTGGTGGTCATGGCACTCCTTCTCGTGATCTCTCAGAAGGCTTTTCCTCGCGTCATCAGAATTCGTACCCCGAGAAATGGAGCTCAATCAGAACGAGAAGGTGCACAAGGGACGGGCAACGAACGATCCTCGGTCGGTGCGGTGCTGCCGGAGTTGGCGACGCAGCGTACGGAAGGATGGCCGGATGCGGAGCGAGCGCGCGGTGACGGTGTACCGGAAGCTGGTCCGGGACCGGACCCCTGAGTGGATCGAGGGGAACGGCGGGAGGGCCCGGTACCGCGTGCTCGATCCCGTTGAGCTGGTCCCGGCGCTGGTCGCCAAGCTGCACGAGGAGGCTGACGAGGTGGCCGGGGCTGATCCGGCTGACCGGCTGGCGGAACTCGCCGACCTGCGGGAGGTGCTCTCCACCCTGACCGCGATCCTCGGCTTCACCGAGGCGCAGGTGGCGCGGGCCGCCGACGAGAAGCGCGCCGCCCGGGGCGGCTTCGCGGGACGGATCTGGCTGGAGGAGACCGTCGGGTGACACGCCGGAGGCCCAGGTCAACGCGCTGACCTGGGCCTCCGGTGCGACGCGGGGCGTTCCCCGCGTACGACTCAACCGTCCTCGCGGTCCGGGCTCTCCAGCCGGAAGAAGTTGCTCTGCTTCCCGTCCGAGCGTTCCTCCTGGTAGATGAAGTTCAGCCGGCGCTCGTCGAACGCGCGGAACCACTCCTCCCAGCTGATCTCCCGCAGCCGCTCCTCTCGGCCGTTGGCCGGGAAGTCGAAGCGCAGCACGCCGGCGTGCCCGTCGTGCTCGCTGCCGTCCACCGTGGTGGGTATGCCCTTGCGGGCCTCCGCCCACTGCCGGATCACGTCGTGATCGGTGGTCACCAGGCTGCGCCCCGGACGCTCCGGCTCGTCGTCGACCGAGGTGATCTCCTGGGCGTACTTGAGCGACTTCGAGTTGTGGTCACCCTTGCGGATGCCGCCATCGGAGGACCCGGAGCCGCCGCGTGCCCCGCCGGAGGACCCGGAGCCGTCGCGCATGCTCCTGACGAGGGCCTTGACGAGGTCGTCCTTGTGCATGTCGGAGGTGCCGGTGACGCCCCGCTCGCGCAGTCGGCTACGCAGTTCGTCCACCTTGAGCCGGGCGATCGCGCTCTCGTTGATGTCGGGGGTGTTGGGGGTCTGGTTACCCGGCGGGTTCGACGACGAGCGGCTGGCCGACGACGAGCTCTTCTTGGCCGACGAGGAGGTCTTGGCCGACGAGGATCCGCCGCCGGAGGACCCGCCGGTGCTCCCCGAGGTGCTCTTCTTGGCGCCGTCGCGCATGCTCTTGACCAGCGCCTTGACCAGCTCGTCCTTGTGCATGTCGGCGGTCTCGGTGACGCCGCGGCGGCGGAGCCGGGCGCGCAGTTCGTCCACCTTGAGCCGGGCGATCTCGCTCTCGTTGATGTCGGGGGTGTTCGGGGTCTGGTTACCCGGCGGGTTCGTGGTCGCGGTCGAGCCGCTGCCGCGCCCCGAGCTGCTCTTCGTGGGCATCGAACATCATCCTTCCTCGACCCGTGTACAGGGGGGTCCAGCGCCGCGTGACGCGGTGGGCCGTCCCTTGATCTGTACCCTCAGCCGACCGCCCAAACCGGTCACTCCTCGGGCGCGGGCAGCTCGCGCAGCGTGCGTACCGGGGAGAAGAGCACCCAGAGCAGGCCGCCGAGCGCGCCCGCGGTGGCGATCCAGAGCGCCGGCCGTACCCCGAGGGTCGCGCCGAGCGCGCCGCCGAGCAGCGCGCCGATGGGCCGGATGCCGTAGTTGACGGTGCGCCGGACGCCCGAGACGCGGGCGAGCAGCCGCTCCGGGGTCAGCGCGGTCTGCACCGAGCCGCCGGCGATGTCGAGCATCATCACCCCCGCGGCGGAGAGGAACTCGGCGACGAAGAGCATGCCCAGCACCAGCGGCGCCGGTCCGTCGGCCAGCGGCACCAGCAGCAGCGGGGCGGGGAAGAGCAGGTAGCTGGCGATCACGGTGGGGCCGACGCCGAAGCGGCGGGCGACCCGGCCGGTGAGTCCCGCGCCGATCAGCCCGCCCACCGAGCCCGCCCCGATCACCACGCCGAGCACCCCGGGGGCGATCCCCAGCTCGCGGGTCGCGTAGAGCACGTAGAGCGCGATGAACATGAAGTTGAACAGGTTGACCGTGGTGGCCCCGAGCAGCAGCGAACGCATCATCCGGGACCGCGCCAGGACCCGCAGCCCCTCGCCGATCCCGAGTCCGGCACCGCGGGCGGGCGCCGGCTCCGGCGGCCGGATCCGCCCCAGGAAGTACGCCGAGACGAGGTACGACAGGGCGTCGGCGACCAGCGCGACCGGCGCGCTGAGCACCTGCACCAGGACACCGGCGAGGCCCGGGCCGGCCACGGTGGACATCGCCCGGCTGCCGTTGAGCAGCGTGTTCGCCTCGACGTAGTCCCGGCGGTCGACCAGGGACACGAAGAGGGTGCTGCGGGACACCTCGAACAGCACGGCCAGCGTGCCGATCGCGAACGCGACGACGTAGAGCTGCTCCAGTGCCAGCACACCGAGCAGGTACGCCACCGGAACGGTCGCCATCAGCAGCGCCCGTCCGACGTCGGTGAGGATCATGATCCGCCGCTTGTGCGGGTACCGGTCGACCCAGGCCCCGGCGAGCAGCGGGAAGAGCAGGTTGGGGGCCAGCCCGGCGGCGGTCAGGTAGCCCATCTCGGCCGGCCCGGCGGCGGTGCCGAGCACCGCGAGCAGCGGCAGGGCCAGCGCGGAGACCTCGTCGCCGAAGAGCGAGACGGTGGCCGCCGACCAGTACTGCCGGAACGCCCGCTCGCGCAGCAGCCGGGGTGGCCGGAGGCGCCGGGGAGTCGGAGTGCCCAGCTCCGGCGGGGTGTGGAGGTCGGCCGCCGCCTCAGTCATCGGAACTGGCCGGCCGCGCCCGTTCGGCCGGCTGGTCCTGCGGGTGCCGCGGAGGTGAGGTGCGGTCGCCGACGGTGGGCGTCGGTCCGTCCTCGATGGGCATGAGCATCTGGAAGAGCGCGATGGGGCGGGCGTTCGCCGGCCGGGCGGCCGGGTCGGTGACGCGGTCGTGGTACTCGGCGAGGAGGGCGTCCATCCGGCGGGTCAGGTCGGCCAGCTCGTCGGGGGTCACGTGCAGCAGGGCGTCGCTGAAGCCGGTCACCGCCCGCCACTCGGTCGACTCGTCGGCGCGCCTGGCCAGGAAGTCCTCGGCCCGCCGCAGGTACCGGCCCAGCAGCACGGCGCTGAGCTGGTCGGTGGCGGCCCGCATCTCCGGATCGTCGGTGCCCTCGTCCCAGGTGGTCGCCGCGGCGGTGGCCCGCCACGGGCGTTCCCGGGCATCCGCGCCAGGCGCCCGTTCGGCCAGCCCGTACTTGGCGAGCTGTCGCAGGTGGAAGGAGCAGCTCGGGACGCTCTCGCCGAGCAGCTCGGCGGCCCGGGTGGCGGTCATCGGCCCCTGCCGGCGGAGCAGCCCGATCAGGGTCATCCGCAGCGGATGGGCGTAGCCACGCAGGGAGACGGGGTCGGAGAGGTTCACCCGGGAGAGCGCCATATGCTAAAGCTACCTTTATAAAGATGTCTTTAGCAAGCCTGTAGCCAGTAGGTTGACCGGACGAGGTGCCGGACAGCTCAGGCGTAGATGGTCTTGGCGTACTCGGGGCCGTAGTGGCGTTCCAGGTCGGCGAGGCTCTCCGCCGGGGCCTCGACCTCCTTGATGAGCCGGGCGCGGGACGGCAGCGCGTCGGGCCGCCAGGTCTCCGGCTGCCACAGCTGCGAGCGGAGGAACGCCTTGGCGCAGTGGTAGAAGATCTGCTCGATCTCCACCACCACCGCCAGCACCGGCCGGTGCCCCTTGACCACCATGTCGTCGAAGAACGGCGCGTCCCGGACCAGCCGGGCTCGGCCGTTGATCCGCAGCGTGTCCGTGCGACCGGGGATCAGGTAGATCAGCCCGACGTGCGGGTTGTCGAGGATGTTGCGATAGCCGTCCGCCCGGCGGTTGCCCGGCCGCTCGGGAATGGCGATGGTGGTCTCGTCCAGCACCAGGGTGAAGCCCGGCGGGTCGCCCTTGGGGGAGACGTCGCAGCTGCCGTCCGCGCCCGACGTGGCCACCAGACAGAACGGCGAGGCGGCCAGCCAGTCCCGGTCCCGCTGGTGCAGCACCGTCCGCTCCTTGGTGACCGCCCGTGGCATCGGCGCCCCCAGCAGCTCGCGCAGTTCCTCCTGCGACGTGATCTCCACCGTCACGTGACCCTCCCCCGTCCGTTGAGCCGGTTGGTGGCGCCGCCCGAGCACCGGGCTTCCGCCACCGTCAGCCTAGGGGGCCGCGTCGACCGCGAGGTTTGCCCACAGGTTCGACGGGTACCGCTTGACACGCAGCGCGCCCGGACGCGACCGATGGAGGACCGGATGGAGAGCCGACTGAAGGTGCTCGGTCACCCCGTGCACCCGATGCTGGTGATGTTCCCGGTAGCGCTCCTGGTCACCGCGGTCATCTTCGACGTGGTCGACACCGTCGGCGGGCCGAAGTTCCTCGGCGAGGTCGCGTACTGGAACATCACGGTCGGGTTGATCGGCGGCCTGCTGGCCGCGGCGGCGGGCACCTTCGACCTGCTCGCCCTGCCCGCCGGCACCCGCGCCAAGCGGGTGGGCCTCACCCACGCCGCCGCCAACATCGCGGTGATCCTCCTCTTCGCCGCGGTCTGGGTGGTCCGGCTCAACGCCGACTCCCGGGCAGCGGGGGGTGCCCTCATCGCCATCGAGGTGGTGGCCGTGGCAATCCTCGGCCTCAGCGCCTGGCTCGGCGGTGAGCTGGTCGACCGGCTCGGCGTCGGCGTCGACCCGGAGGCCGGCCTGAACGCCCCGAGCTCGCTGCGATCCCCCTCGGCCAACCAGCGGATCGGAGACGTGCGATGACGGAACAGTCCAGCGGTGGAGGCTTCGGCCGCGGCTGGCGCGGGCGCCAGCAGGGCTGGGACCCGATGGGCGAGCTCCAGTCGCTCCGCTCGGAGCTGAGCCGCCTGGTCGGTGGCCGCTCCGGCTCACCGGACGTGGAGCTGAACGAGTCGGCCGACGGCTGGGAGTGCATCGTCCGGCTGCCCGGCGTGGCGCCGGAGGAGGTGGCTGTTGAGCTGGACGACCGGGAACTCTGCGTCCGGGCCCGCTCGGAGGCCGAGGTCAACGCCGACCACGGCATCCCGGGCGGTTTCGAGACCCGCGGCTTCGAGTACCGGGTGGACCTGCCGTCCCGAGTCGACCCGGACGCCATCGATGCGGTGATGGACCACGGACTGCTCCGGGTCCGGCTGCCCCGGGCGGCCCGGCCCGCGCCACGCACCATCACCGTCGGCCGCACCGGGTTCCAGCAGGCCGGCCCGCCCACCGGTACGAAGACACTGGCCGACCCGGCCGCCGACCGGGAGATGCACCACCCGGACACCACGGCCGACGAGATCGACCGCCCGTAGCGGGTCGCGTGGTCACCCCGTCCCTGCTCGGCCCGGTCGCCGAGCCAGTGCCCGACGTCGAACGCATCGCCGTGCTGCGCGCCAACGCGCTCGGCGACTTCATCTTCATCCTGCCCGCGCTGGAGGCGCTGCGGGCCGCCTACCCGTCGGCGGAGATCGTGCTGCTCGGCGCGCCGTGGCACCCCAAGCTCTGGCGCGACCGGGCCGGCCCGGTGGACCGGGTGCTGGTGGTCCCGCCCGCGCCCGGCATCCGCGGCCCCGACCCCGGTGAGCCGGAGTCCTCGATGGAGGACTTCCTGGCCACCGCCCGCAAGGAACGCTTCGACCTGGCGTTGCAGCTGCACGGCGGCGGCGCCAATTCCAACCCGATCGTCTCCGGCCTCGGCGCCCGGGTCACCGCCGGGCTGCGGGCCGAGGACGCGCCGCCGCTGGACCGCTGGATCCGGTACGTCTACTACCAGCACGAGGTCATCCGGTACCTGGAGGTGGTCGCCCTGGTCGGCGCCCCCGCCACCACGATCATCCCCGCGCTGACGGTGACCGACGCGGACCGGGCCGAGGCCCGGGAGGTGCTCGGCGAGCCGGAGCGGCCGCGGGTGGCGCTGCACCCGGGGGCCACCGACACCCGCCGGCGCTGGCCGCCGGACCGCTTCGGCGAGGTGGCCCGGGCGCTGACCGGCGACGGGTACGAGGTGCTGGTCACCGGCACACCGGCGGAACGCGAGGTGGTGGAGGCGGTGGTCGCGGCGGCCGGGGTACCGGTGCGCCCGCAGGTCGGCACGCTCAGCCTGGGCGGGCTGGCCGCCTGCTACGAGCGCTGCGCGCTGCTGGTCTCCAACGACACCGGTCCGCTGCACCTGGCCGGGGCGGTCGGCACCCCGACGGTGGGCGTCTACTGGATCGGCAACCTGATCAACGGGGCCATCCCGGTGCGCGCCCGGCACCGGCCGATCGCCTCGTGGACGACCCGCTGCCCGGTCTGCGGCGTCGACTGCACCCGGGGGCTCTATCCGCACCGCCCCGGCGACGGCGACTGCCCGCACCGCGACTCCTTCGTGGCCGACGTGCCGGTGATCGAGGTCGTCGAGGCCGCCCGCGAGCTGCTCCAGGGCTGACCCGCTCAGGCGGGCTGCGGGGTGTCGGTGTCGGTGAGGACGACCTCCCACGCCTCCACGTCCCGCTCGGTCACCGTGGTCGGCGACTCCAGGTGGTAGGCGCCGCTGGGCAGGACGCCCGCGCCGCCGTGCCGCGCCATCACCGCGAGCTGCGCGGCGACGTCCTCGCCCTGGTGCCGCTCGTGCACCTGGCGCCAGAACTCGAAGCCGCCGGAGTCGATCAGCTTGGCCCGGTCGTAGAGCACGCAGCCGCCGATCCAGGAGACCTTGTACGCCCGCCAGGCGCCCGCCGGCAGCCGCAGCTTCTCGGTGACGTGCAGCAGGTTCGCCGCGGGGTGGATCGCCGCGCGGTGCCACTCCGGGGTGCCGGGGCGTACCCGCTCGGGGACGGGCGGGCCGTCCCACTCCTCGTAGTGCACGTGGGTCTCCGGGCGGACGTCGTCGGCGTAGGACAGGCCGTGCACCGCGTTGCCGACGAAACCGCAGCCCAGCTCCCGAATCGCGGTGACCAGCCGGGACAGCGTCCCCGGCTCCAGCCAGACGTCGTCGTCGAGGCAGAGCACGTACCGGGCGACGGACCGGCTGAGCAGGTAGGCGCGGTGCTCGGCCAGCCCGCGCCGCGGCAGCCGGCGGGCCAGCAGCACCGGATGACCCCGGTGGCGCAGCGCCCGGACCATGGTGGCCGCCGCCGGCTGGAGGTACGCCGGCTCGGCGTCGGACTGGTCGCTCACCACGACCCCGAAATCGGGTACGCCGTCCTGCGCGGCCAGCCCGGAGAGGGTGACCGCCAGCTCGGCGGGGCGATTGCGGGTGGGGATCAGCACGTCGAGCTGCCGCGGCTGACGGAACTGCTCCGGCGTGCCGAGGTCGAGCGGTCGGTTCACGTCGGCCTGCCTGTTGCGGGAGCACTGTCGGTGACGGGGGAGCCCTGCGTGGCCTTGCCGCCGTTGGCGGAGTGCGCGCGGATCCGGTCGATGATCGCCGAGGTGGACCGGTCGGGAACGTACCCGAGGGTGCGGACCTGCCCGCCGAGCCGGCGGACCAGCGGCGCCTCCGGGACCATCTCGGGCGGGTAGTCGCCGCCCTTGACGTAGACGTCCGGGCGGACCGCCTCGATCAGGTGGGCCGGGGAGTCCTCCTCGAAGACCACCACGTGGTCGACGCATTCGAGGGCGGCGAGCAGGGCGGCGCGGTCCTCCACCGGGTTGACCGGCCGGTCCGGTCCCTTGAGCCGCCGTACGCTGCCATCCGAGTTGACCGCCACGACCAGCAGGTCGCCGAGGGCGCGGGCCTGGGTCAGGTAGCGGACGTGCCCCGGGTGCAGCACGTCGAAGCAGCCGTTGGTGAAGACGATCGAGCGGCCGACGCGGCGGTGCTCCTCGACGATCGCGGTCAGCTCCTGGGCGTCGACCAGGGTCGGGTGGTCGGTCCCGTCCGGTCCGGTGCCCAGCGCGCCGAGCAGGTCCTCGCGCCGGCAGACGCAGGTGCCGGTGTCGGAGACGGTGATGGTGGCCGCGAGCTGGGCGAGCTGGGCGGCGGTGGGCAGCGTCGCGTCGGCGGCCAGCGCCAGCGTCATCGCCGCCAGGTACGCGTCCCCGGCGCCCACCGCATGGCTGGCCGGGACCGGGGTGCTGTGGCTGCGTCGCGGTTCGCCGTCGGGCCCGGCGACCACCGCACCCTCGGTGTCCAGGGTCACCGCCACCACGTCGGCGCCGGTGTGCTCGCGCAGCTCGGCCAGGCGCGACTCGGCCAGTACCGCCCGATCCACGCCCTCCCCGGCCGCCGCATTCACCGTGACGCCGGTGCCGGTGACAGTGAGGCCGTCACCGGTCATCGCCACCCGGTCCTCCCCGGGTGTCGGCTCCCCGGTCGGACCGCCGGCGGCCGGGCCCGCGCCGCCGGGGGCCGCGCCGACGACCAGTTCCGACGGGCCGTCGGACGGGTCGGTCACCGGGTGGTCGAGATGAAGGTCCGGGCCGGTGCCGTTGCGCCCGGCGGGGCGGGGCGGGGCGCCGAAGCCAACGGCGGCGCGGGCCAGCAGCCGGGCCGCCTCGGCGAAGCTCGGGGTCACCACGGTGGGGTTGAGGCCCCGCCAGTCGGCCAGGTCGTGCGCGTCGAGGGCCACGGTGGCGTAGCGGTCCCGGTTGGCGACCAGCCAGGCGCGTACCGGCGGCGGCAGCGCGCCCAAGCCGTAGTCGCAGACCACCAGGGTGAGCGGCGCCCCACCGGCGACCGCCTTCAGCTCCTCGGTGGCGCAGTCCAGCGCGGTGAGCAGGTGGGCCACCCCGTCGTCGTCGAGCGGGTCCTCCGGGTCACCAGAGTCCTCGCGCAGCAGGATCTGGTTGCCGGCGAGCATCCGCCGCTTCACGGGAGTGGGTCGGCCCGTCTGGTTGACCGTCCGGTCCCAGACGCCCGCGCGGTCCAGACAGTCGTGCAGTTCGTCGCCGGCCACGTCGGCGCCGACCGGGGCCACCAGCACGGCCCGGCCGCCGAGGGTGGCCACGTTGACCGCGGTGTTCGCCGCGCCGCCGGCCGCTGAGATGCGTCGGCGCAGGGTGAGAACCGGCGCGGGGGCCTCCCGGCAGAGCCGCTCGGACTCCGCGAACCGCCACTCGTCGAGCATGGCGTCGCCGACGACGAGCACGGGACGCCCCAGCCAGCTCTCCACGACCGTGGCCAGCCGGCGATCTTCCGCTGCTGCTCCTGCCATGTCTGCTGAGGTCCCCCGAGGCTCCCGGACCAAACATCTGCGTCACCGCTTGGCGACGGTGCGCTGCGGCGTGGGCCACGCCGGCCCGGCGTTTCGGTCCTCCGACCCCGGGAACGGGTGTGAGTTGGGACCCCGGAGAGGAGACACCACGATGGCAGCGAACCTGCAGGGCAAGCGGATCGCGTTCCTGGCCGCCGACGGCGTCGAGGAGGTGGAGTACGTCCAGCCCCGCGAGGCGGTCGAGAACGCGGGTGCCCGGGTCGAGCTGGTCTCGCTCAAGCCCGGCTCGGTCCAGTCCTTCAACCACCTGGACCACGGCAAGACGTACGACGTGGATGTGACCGCGGCCGAGGCGGACGCCGGGGCGTACGACGCGCTGGTGCTGCCCGGCGGGGTGGCCAACCCGGACTTCCTGCGGACGAACGCCGACGCGGTCGAGTTCGTGCGGGCGTTCTTCGACGCGGGCAAGCCGGTCGGGGTGATCTGCCACGGCCCGTGGACGCTGATCGAGGCGGGCGTTCTGCGGGGCCGCCGGTTGACCTCCTGGCCCAGCCTGCGCACCGACCTGACCAACGCCGGTGCGACCTGGGTCGACGAGCAGGTGGTCACGGACAAGGGCCTGGTCAGCAGCCGCAAGCCGGACGACCTGCCGGCGTTCTGCGCCAAGATCGTCGAGGAGTTCGCCGAGGGCCGGCACTGACCTCCCGCACTTTCCCCCGCCCCGGCGGGCATGTTCCGGGGGGTGGGGGAAAGAAGGCGGGATGACGACCGAAGCCCACGGCCGGCCGGTGCTGCACGCCCGGCAGATCCGCCTGCTGATGTTCGGCCTGATGACGGGGATGCTGCTGGCCGCCCTGGATCAGACCATCGTCGGTACCGCCCTGCCGACCATCGTCGGTGAGCTGGGCGGCATCAACCACTACTCGTGGGTGGTGACCGCGTACCTGCTCGCGTCCACCGCCTCGACCCCGCTGTACGGCAAGATGGCCGACCTGTACGGGCGCCGCCCGGTCTTCCTCTTCTCGATCGGGACGTTCCTGCTCGGCTCGCTGCTGGCGGGTCTCTCGCAGAACATGACCCAGCTGATCCTCACCCGCGGCGTGCAGGGGCTCGGCGCCGGTGGTCTGATGACGCTGGCGTTCACCATCATCTCGGACGTGGTCTCGCCCCGGGAACGTGGCCGCTACCAGGGGCTCTTCGGCGCGGTCTTCGGCCTGTCGTCGGTGGCCGGCCCGCTGGTCGGCGGCTACTTCGCGGAGACCAACTGGCGATGGATCTTCTACATCAACGTGCCGCTGGCGATCCTCGCGATCGTGGTCTGCTACCACGTGATGCGGTTGATCCCGTTCCAGCGGCGGGAGCACGCCATCGACTGGCTCGGCGCCGGGCTGCTGGTGGCCGGGGTGAGCTGCCTGCTGCTCGGGCTGAGCTGGGGCGGCAACCAGTACGCCTGGAGCTCCGGCGTGATCATCGGGCTGTTCGTGGCCGGGGCGGTGCTCGGGGTGCTCTTCGTGCTCCAGGAGGCCCGGGTACCGGAGCCGATCCTGCCGTTGCGGCTGTTCCGCAGCCCGACGTTCGCGCTGGCCAACTCGGCGGGTTTCGTGCTCGGTCTGGTGATGTTCGGCTCGATCATCTTCATCCCGCTCTACCTGCAGATCGTCAAGGGCGCCTCGCCGACCCGCAGCGGTCTGCTCATGCTGCCGATGATGGCCGGCATCATCATCACCTCAGTACTCACCGGCCGGGCGATGAGCCGGATCGGCCGGTACAAGTGGTTCCCCGTGGCCGGCTCGGCGGTGCTCGTCGCCGGCATGCTGCTCTTCACCCGGCTGGCGGTGGACACCTCGCTCTGGGTGGCCTTCGGCTACATGGTGGTGATCGGCGTCGGGCTGGGCCTCTGCATGCAGTCGCTGATCCTGGCAGTGCAGAACGCGGTGTCCGTGCGGGACCTGGGCGCCGGCACCTCGTCGGCGACGTTCTTCCGCTCGTTGGGCGGCTCGTTCGGTGTGGCGATCCTCGGCGCGGTGCTGTCGTCGCAGCTCACCGACCAGCTGGCGGCCCGACTGCCGGGCGCGATCGCACAGCTTCCGCCCGATCAGCGGGCCGCGGTGGCGGCCCGGGGCGGCGCGAACATCTCGATCAACGACCCGGCGACCATCCTCGCCCTGCCCGGCCCGGTACGCGCCGCCATCCAGGCCGCGTTCGTCGAGTCGCTGCACCTGGTCTTCCTGACCACCGGCCTGATCGCCATCCTGGCCGTGCTGGTCACCCTGGCCCTGCCCAACGACCAGCTCCGCGGCGCCGGCCCGCAGGGCGCGACCGGCGGTGCCGACCCGCTCGGCGGCAAGGCCGCCGCCCCCGGCGGCAAGCCGCTGACGAAGGAGTCGAAGGAGGAGGCCGCCGCCGACATGGAGGCCAAGTCCCAGACCATGCTCTGACGGCTCCCGGTGGATCATGTAACGGAACGACGCCGGTCGACGTCTATACAGGGTGGAGCCGCCGTCGGGCGGCCTCCCGGCCGGCGTCGACGGGGGCGCCGACCGTGCCGTGCCGCCAGCCGACCGCCGCCGGTGCGGCTCCTTTCGAACAAGGGACGTCATGAGTTCCGACCGCACCTTCCGTACCGGTCTCACCCTCCTCTCCCTCGCCGCCGCCTCGGCCG
>NZ_QGGF01000353.1 GCF_003857015.1 Micromonospora globispora
AGCTCGGCCGCGGCGGCCGAGCTGGTGGTGGCCGAGGCGGCCCGCCGGGTCGACGAGGCCCCCGGCGACGCGGAGACCAACCGCTGGGTGTGGCGGGCCAAGCTGCTCGCCGGCACGACGGCGGCCGAGGTGGCGGCGTCCATGCTGGAGGCGGCCGGCACCTCGGCCACCCGCCGCGGGCATCCGCTCGAACGGCTCTACCGGGACGCCCGATGCGGCTCGCTGCACCCGGCGACCTCTGACGTCTGCGCGGACTGGCTGGGGATCGCGGCGCTCGGCGGCGACCCGGACCGCGACGGCTCGGCCCCTCGTTGGTGACGACGTGGGGATCGTTAGCGAGAGGTGGGGGACATGGCGGTGCCGGTGATCGCGGGGCTGGGTACGGCGCAACCGCCGGGCGCCGCGCAGGACGAGCTATGGGAGGGCTTCTTCTCGAAGCACTTCTCCGGCACCACCCGCGCGCTGGCCGAGCGGATCTTCGCCAACTCCGGGGTGTCCCGCCGGCAGGCGGCCGTCAACCCGCTGTTGGAGGATGTCTCGGACTGGCCGACCGAGCGGCGGATGCGGCGCTACCAGGTCGAGGCGCTGCCGCTGGGCAAGGAGGCGGTGGGCCGGGCGCTCACCGCGGCCGGGCTGGACGCGAGTGACGTCGGGCTCTTCATCGTCTGCTCCTGCACCGGGTACGCGACCCCGGGGCTGGACATCCTGCTCGCCCGGGACCTCGGCATGGCACCGGGCACGCAGCGGATGTTCGTCGGTCACATGGGCTGCTACGCGGCCCTGCCGGGGCTCGGCGCGGCCAGCGACTTCGTCACCGCCCGGGGCCGGCCGGCCCTGCTGCTCTGCGCCGAGCTGACCAGCCTGCACATCCAGCCGGCCGGCGCCCGGGTGGACACCCAGCAGATCGTCTCGCACGCGCTCTTCTCGGACGCCGCGGTCGCCGCCGTGGTCGTCC
This sequence comes from Micromonospora globispora, assembly GCF_003857015.1. GTDB lineage: Bacteria > Actinomycetota > Actinomycetes > Mycobacteriales > Micromonosporaceae > Micromonospora > Micromonospora globispora. Next base: position 956 of record NZ_QGGF01000353.1, read on the forward strand.
CCGGTGGCCGCGGGTACGCGCTGCGCGAGGTCACCTCGCTCACCGACACCTCGACCGCCGACCACATGACCTGGGACGTCACCGACACCGGCTTCCGGATGGGGCTGTCGCCGAAGGTGCCGCAGGTGCTCAGTCACCACGTCCGGGGGCTCGTCGACGACCTGCTGGCCCAGCACGGGAGGACGGTCTCCGAGGTGGACGGCTGGGCGGTCCACCCGGGCGGGCCACGGATCCTCAACGTGGTCGAACGGGAACTGGCGCTGCCGCCGGAGGCGCTGGCGGCGTCCCGGGCCACGCTGAACGCGCACGGCAACTGCTCCTCCCCGACGGTGCTGCTGATCCTGGACCGGCTGTGCCGGGCGGCGGCGCCGCCGGAGCGCGTCGTGATGCTGGCCTTCGGACCGGGCCTGACCCTCTACGCCGCTCTGCTCGAAAGAGCCGGCTGACCGCCCTGGTGGCGGGCGGGTGGTGGTGGCGGGAGGCCACGCCCGCGACCGGGCCGGTGGCCGCGCCGGTCTGTTCGGCGTCGCCCACGCTGGCACCGGCGGACCGCCGCTCGGTCAGGCCGCGATACGCGCCAGGTCGCCGCGGTACTCCTCGACGCTGCCCAGCTCCGGTACCACCCGGACCAGGGTGCCCTCCCGGTTCACGAGCAGCGCGGTCGCCCGGTCGGGGCGGGCGGGCAGGTGGAGGTAGGCCCGTAGCCCGCCGGCCGGGTCGGCGAGGGCGCGGACCGGTGCTCCGGTCGGCGACGAGGCTGCGGGGCTCACCTCGCGGCCACCGGCGACGGTGACCACGGTGACCCCCGGTGGCGCGGTGGCGGCCGCCTCGGCCACCTGCTCGGGGCAGACGCAGGTATCGACCAGGATGATCATGGCGGGGAGCAGGCCGCGCAGCGGTACGGGGGAGTCGTCGGCGCCGACCAGGTCCAGCGCCGGCAGCGGCCGGTCGGTGACCAGGGTCGGCGTCGGGTACGGCACCACGGGGGGGTTGCTGCCGGAGCGGGGCGGCCGCGGCCAGGTGACCGCCGCCAGCCCGGCGAGGGTGGTGAGCACCGACACCAGCAGGATCAGCACCGGCAGACCGAGCGGCGGCCGGCCCCCGGGCCCGGGGACCAGGCCCAGCCGGCGGCGCCAGCGCCGGGTGGCGGCCCGCCGGCGCAGCTCGCGCCGGAGCTGGCGAGCCTCCTCGGCCAGCGCCGAGGCGTCGTCGGGTACGACCACCCGACCCCACTCCGGTGGCAGGTCGGGCAGCCCGTCCGGTGGCCCGTGGCCCTCTGCGTCAGGCATGCCCATCGGACCCCCAGGAACCGTCTCGGTGAGCGGACGTACGTCCACCCCAAGCGTCGCTCACCCGTCGGCGTACCGCTACACCTGAGCGCATTCGGGATCGGCGAGATACCATAGGAGGAGCGCATTGCCCTAGATCTCGACGCTCCGATCACCCGTACCGGGTTGTCATCCGTTGGTCACGGAGCGTGTCGAAACCATCGGTTTGACTGCCTGTCAAGCTGAAGAAATACCTCTCACAGGGCCCCTGAGCTGCGCCAACGGTCAGGACAGCGGTGAGACATCGGTGCCTGAGCGTGTTACCCTAGACACAGCGAAAGGGGTTTCGAACCTATGGTTTTCAGTGTCGGCGAGACCGTTGTTTACCCCCACCACGGGGCCGCACTCATCGAGGCAATCGAGACTCGGGTCATCAAGGGCGAGCCTAAGCAGTACCTCGTCCTGAGGGTCGCGCAGGGTGACCTGACGGTCCGGGTGCCCGCTGAGAACGCCGAGATCGTGGGTGTGCGCGAGGTGGTCGGCGAAGAGGGCCTGGGCAAGGTCTTCGACGTGCTCCGTGCACCGCACACCGAGGAGCCGACCAACTGGTCGCGGCGTTACAAGGCGAATCTGGAGAAGCTGGCCTCCGGCAACCCGCTGAAGGTCGCCGAGGTCGTTCGCGACCTGTGGCGTCGGGAGCGGGAGCGGGGTCTGTCCGCGGGCGAGAAGCGCATGCTCGCCAAGGCCCGCGACATTCTCGTCGGCGAGGTCGCGCTGGCCGAGAAGAGCACCAAGGACGAGGCGGAGTCGCTGCTCGACAAGGTGCTGGGCGAGGCCTAGTTCCCACAGCATCGTCGTACCCACCCGGTAGCAAAGAAATCCGAGGACCGCGACGTGACCGCGCAGCTCAATCCGCGCGGTGACGTCGCGGTCCTTGTTCCTGCGGCCGGCGCCGGCGTACGCCTCGGCCCCGGCGCCCCCAAGGCGCTCCGGCCGCTCGCCGGCGAGGCGCTGCTGGTGCACGCGGTACGCCGGATCGCCGCCGCGCCCTCGGTGCACACCATCGTGGTGGCCGCCCCGGTCGCCGACGTCGAGTCGGTCCGGGCCATGCTGGCGCCGGTGGCCCCGGTGACCGTGGTGCCCGGCGGCGCGGAGCGGCAGGCTTCGGTGGCCGCCGCGCTGGCGGCCGTCCCCGCCGGCCCGGAGATCGTCCTGGTGCACGACGCGGCCCGGGCGCTCACCCCGCCGGAGCTGGTCGAGTCGGTCGCCGGGGCGGTCCGCTCCGGGCACGATGCGGTGATCCCAGTCCTTCCGGTGGTCGACACGATCAAGGAGGTCGACGCCGGTGAGCGGGTCCTCGGCACGGTGGACCGTTCCGCCCTGCGGGCGGTGCAGACCCCGCAGGGCTTCCGCCGCACCGTGCTGGCCGCTGCGCACGCCGCGGCCGGGGATCCGCTGACCGACGACGCCGGCCTGGTCGAGAAGCAGGGCGTCCCGGTGGTCTGTGTGGCCGGGTCGGAACTCGCTCTGAAGATCACCCGCCCGTTCGACCTGGCCCTCGCCGAGCGCCTGCTGGCGGCCGGGGCCTGACGCGTACCCTCGGGCGCATGATCGTTCCTCGGGTGGCCATCGGCACCGACGTGCACGCCTTCGAGGCCGGCCGGCCCTGCTGGGTCGCCGGCCTGCACTGGCCGGGCCAGGACGGCCTGGCCGGGCACTCCGACGCGGACGTCGCGGCGCACGCCGCCTGCAACGCGCTGCTCTCCGCGGCGGGGCTGGGCGACCTGGGCGCCAACTTCGGGGTCGACCAGCCGGAGTGGGCCGGCGCGCCGGGGGTGGCGCTGCTCACCGAGAGCGCCCGCCGGGTGCGGGCGGCCGGCTTCCGGATCGGCAACGTCTCGGTCCAGGTGATCGGCAACCGGCCCAAGATCGGGCCGCGCCGGGAGGAGGCGCAGCGGGTGCTCTCCGAGGCGGTGGGCGCCCCGGTCATCGTCTCCGCCGCCACCACCGACGGCCTCGGGTTCACCGGCCGCGGGGAGGGACTGGCCGGGATCGCGGTCGCCCTGGTGTACGAGGCACCGACCCCCTGAGCGGCCGTCGTCGACGGGTCCTGGCCAGCGCCCCGCCAGGACCCGGTACAGCGATCAGGGGCGGCGCGCCCAGGTCCAGGCGTAGCCGGAGTCCTCACACTGCGACGCCGCGTCGCAGAGGTCCAACGGCCGGAACGTGTCGACCATGACGGCCAGCTCGTCGAAGAAGTCCACCCCGATCGAGCGCTCCGCAGCACCTGGCTGGGGGCCGTGGGTGAAGCCGGACGGGTGCAGCGAGATCGAGCCCTGCTCGATGCCCGAGCCGCGCCGGGCCTCGTAGTTGCCGCCGGTGTAGAAGAGCATCTCGTCGGAGTCGACGTTGTGGTGGTTGTACGGGACCGGGATGGCGTCCGGGTGGTAGTCCACCTTGCGCGGCACGAACGAACAGATGACGAAGTTCGGGCCCTGGAAGGTCTGGTGCACGGGCGGGGGCTGGTGGATCCGGCCGGTGATCGGCTCGAAGTCGTGGATGGAGAACGCCCACGGGTACATGTGCCCGTCCCAGCCGACCACGTCGAACGGGTGGTTGGCGTAGACGTACTTCGTCCAGCCGCGACGGTGGCGAACCAGCACCTCCACGTCGGTCTCGTCGACCACCAGCGGCGTGTCCGGTCCCCGGACGTCTCGCTCGCAGTACGGCGCGTGCTCCAGGAACTGGCCGCGGACCGAGAGGTAGCGCTTGGGCGGGCCGACGTGTCCGGCCGCCTCGATGGCGAGCAGCCGGGTCGGCTCTTCGCCGGTCGGCACCAGCCGGTGGATGGTCGAGGTGGGGATGATGACGTAGTCGCCGGCGACCGCGTCCAGCACGCCGAAGGGCGACTCCACCCGCAGCGAGCCGGATTCCAGGTAGAGGCAGTGGTCGCCGGTGGCGTCCCGGAACAGCGGGGACGGCCGGTCGGCGAGCACGTACGCGATCCGCACGTCATCGTTGGCGAGCAGGTACTGCCGGCCGAGCACCGGGTCGGCGCCGGTGCCGTCGAGCTTGTGGGTCCGCAGGTGGCGCGGCTTGAGCGGCAGGTTCGGCACCCGGGTGAAAGCGGGCGGGGTGAACTCGTCGGCGGCGACGATCGCGGTCGGGGCGTACCGGTGGTAGAGCAGGGACGAGTCGGACGAGAAGCCCTCCTGGCCCACCAGCTCCTCCGCGTAGAGGCTGCCGTCGGGCTGGCGGAACTGGGTGTGGCGCTTGCGGGGCACCTCGCCGACGCTACGGTAGTAGGGCATCTCGCCTCCCGTTATGTCCCGTTCTCCGGCCGGTGACGTCCGATAATCGGACGCTGTTGTCCGTTCCTTGTAGCGTCCCGTAAATTCTTGTCTCGTGTCAACGCAGGTGCCTCGCCTCTTCGCCGGCCTCGTCGACGACGCCGCCGTCTTTCCGCCCGGCAACGCCGCGGTGCCGGACGCGGTGGTCGCCCACCGCCGGCACCGCAGCGCCTGGTACGCCGACCTGGTCGGCCCGCTGCTCCTGCCCGCCTCCGTGGTGACCGCCGGCGAACTCAGCGGGCTGGTCGACCCCGCCGAGGGCTTCGTGATCGGCCTGATCGGCGACACCGGCATCGAGGGCCTGCCGGTCGCGCTTTCGTTCCTGCCGCCGGACGGCGTCACCGCCCGCCAGATCGAAGTACCGGTCGCCAAGCGCGGCGAGGACCCGCAACCGGGGCTGGCCGAGCTGATCAAGCTCGCCGAGGGGCTGGGCGGGACCCCGGTCTACGCCGAGGTCCCGCTGACCTTCGGGCTGATGGCCGCGCTGGACACCCTCGCCGACACGCGAGCCGGCGGGCTGCCGATCGCCGCGAAGTTCCGCACCGGTGGGCTGGCCGCCGAGCTCTTTCCGACCCCGGTCGAGCTGGCCGCGGTGATCTGCGCCTGCCGGGACCGGGAGCTGCCGTTCAAGCTCACCGCCGGGCTGCACCACGCGATCCGGCACCGCGACCCCGAGACCGGCTTCACCCACCATGGCTTCGCCAACGTGCTCGCCGCTACGCTGGCCGCCGCCGAGGGTGCCGAGGTGGACGTGGTGGCCGAGCTGCTCGCCGCGACCGACCCGCTGCGGGTGGTCGAGCGGGCCCGGGCGCATCGCGACGCGGAGCGTCCCCTCTGGATCGGGTACGGCTCGTGCAGCATTGAGGAACCACTGACCGATCTGATCCGGCTGGGGCTGGTGAACGGGGGATTTGAGGCATGAGCGAGCGCAGCAAGCGAATCAGCAGGTTCAGTGCGGTGGTGCCTCATGGCGGCACTGCTCACAGTCCGATCCCCGGCCGAGGTCGCGGCGACCGTGCTGCACAGACCGACGCGGCCGGGGCTCGGACCGTTCGGCGAAGTGGGGTGCCGGCATGAGCTGGGTGACTGGGGCCGACGGTTCGCCGTACGGGGTGACCAACCTGCCGTACGGGGTGTTCCGCCGCGGCGGGCAGGAGCCGCGGATCGGCGTACGGATCGGGGACTTCGTGCTGGACCTGGCCGGCGCGGAGGCCGCCGACCTGGTGCTGGCCGCCGGGGCGCTCGGCCGGCCCACGCTGAACGACTTCATGGCGCTCGGCCGTCCGCAGTGGACGGCCGTTCGGCAGCGGGTCACCGAACTGCTCACCGACAGCGCCCACCGGTCGGCGGTGGAGCCGCTGCTGGTCCCGCTCCGCGAGGTGGAGCTGCTGCTCCCGTTCGACGTGGCGGACTACGTCGACTTCTACTCGTCGGAGCACCACGCCGGCAACGTCGGGCAGATCTTCCGCCCGGGCCAGCCGGCGCTGCTGCCGAACTGGAAGCACGTCCCGATCGGCTACCACGGCCGGGCCGGCACGGTGGTCGTCTCCGGCACCCCGGTCGTCCGCCCCTGCGGGCAGCGGGCCACCCCGCAGGGCCCGACCACCGGCGCCTCCGTCCGGCTCGACATCGAGGCCGAGGTCGGCTTCGTGGTGGGCGTGCCGAGCCAGCTCGGCAGCCGGGTGTCGGTGGCCGACTTCGCCGACCACGTCTTCGGCGTGGTACTGGTCAACGACTGGTCGGCCCGGGACATCCAGGCGTGGGAGTACCAACCCCTCGGCCCGTTCCTGGGCAAGTCCTTCGCCACCTCGGTCTCGGCCTGGGTGACCCCGCTGGACGCGCTGGCCGACGCCTTCGTGCCCGCCCCCGACCAGGACCCGCCGGTGCAGCCCTACCTGCACGACACCCCGCACGTCGGGCTCGACCTCACCCTGGCGGTCGAGTGGAACGGTGAGCGGGTCAGCGAGCCGCCCTTCGCCACCATGTACTGGACGCCGGCCCAGCAGCTCGCCCACCTGACCGTCAATGGCGCCTCGCTGCGGACCGGCGACCTCTACGCCTCGGGCACCGTGTCCGGCCCGGAGCGCAGCCAGGTCGGCTCGTTCCTGGAGCTGACCTGGGGCGGCGCCGAGGCCGTCAAGTTCGCCGGCGGCGAGACCCGCACCTTCCTGGAGGACGGCGACACGGTCACCATCACCGCCACCGCCCCCGGCCCGGACGGCACCACGATCGCTCTCGGCGAGGTCACCGGGACCATCCTGCCCGCCCGCTGAGCCCCGCCCTTCCGGCACCGGGTGCCCCGTTCCGGGCCCCGGTGGCGGAAATGTCGGCGCAGGCTCCCCGTTTGTCGCTCACGCGCCGTACCGTGGACGACACGGGAGGTGCCATGTCGACGGTGACGGTAAGCGAGTTCATCGAAGCGCAGGACGTCGACGTCTGGCGGCTCCTCACCGATCTCTCCGGCCGCGCCGGGTGGCTCTCCACCGTCGGCGCCGTGGACGTGCTCACCACCGGCGACTTCGGCCCCGGTACCGCGTGGCGGGAGATGCGGGTCCGGCCGGACGGCGACGAGCAGCCGGAGGATTTCCTCGTCGTCGAGGCCGTCGCCCCGGAGCGGCTGGTGCTCAGCTCGTCGGGGGCCGGCGTCGACTATCGGATCACCTGGACGCTGCGCACCGTCGAGCGCCGAGGCCGGGGCTGCACGGCGGTCACCGTCGAGCAGGAGGCGGTGCCGACCGCCGCGTACGGCAAGGTGCTGGCCCTGATCCTCGGCGGGCTCGCCGCCCGGGCGGTCGAGGGAGCCCTCCGGCGCGACCTCGCCGACCTGGCCGTCGCCGCCGCCCCCAGCACCTCCGCGGAAGCCGCCTGAGCCCGACGCCGCCAGTCCGTCCGACGCGGCGAGCAGGACCAGCGCGACTTCCACCTCGCCCCCGACGACCTCACAGGGGCGCGGAGGTCCCCGCTGGGTAGGGTGCCGGGTCGGAGGTGCGGCATGGGATTGCCCGAGGGGCGGCGGCGGATCCTGACGGCGGTCGTGGCGGTGCTCGCCGTCGGGGCGGCCGCCCTCGTCGTTTACCGGGTGCTCGCTCCCGCCGAGGTCAGGACCGTCGCCCGGGCCGGGTACCCCCCGGTGGCCACCCCGCCGCTCGGCGTCATCGGCCGGCTGCCCGTGGCTCCGCTGATCGTGGACGGCCGGCTCCGGGTCTACGCCGGCACCCGCCAGGTGTACGCCGACCAGCCGGTCGACGACCGGCACCGGGTCACCCCGTTCTGGTCGTACCGCCGCTGGCCGGCGAAGCTCGACGGCGTGCTGGCCAGCGGCACCACCGTGGTCAGCCGTTGGTCCGACGGGACGCTCGTGGCGCTGGACGCCCGGACCGGGCGGGTCGCCTGGCGCGCGGACGGGCCGGAGCCGGGGCCCGTGCCGAAGCCCCGCCGCACCGGAGCCGCGACCGTCTGGGACCCCCGAGGACTGCACCTCGCCCGCACCCCGAACGGGCGGACGGTGCTGGTCACCTCCGGCGAGCGCCAGGCGGGCGGGTACGACCTCACCGACGGGCGGCAGCTCTGGCGCGCCGACCTGCCGGGCGGCTGCCGGACCGACGTGGCGACCACGGCGACCGGCGAGCTGGTCACGGTCGACGCCTGCACCGGGCCGGCGACGGTCGAGTTTCGGGACGCGGCGACCGGCTCGGTACGCAGCCGCTGGCGCCCGCCCGGCGGACCGGACGCGCTGGTGGTGACCCCGGTTGGCTGCCTGGGCCCGCGCTCGGAGTGCCGGGGGCTGCGGACCGCCGGCCCGGGCGACGGGGCCGGCC
>NZ_QGGF01000318.1 GCF_003857015.1 Micromonospora globispora
GTGCGGCGGTGGCCCGGCTGCGCGCGGCCGGTGCCCGGCGGGTCGCGGTGGCCGCCTACTTCCTGGCGCCCGGTCTCTTCCACGATGCCGTGGTGGCCGCGGCCCGGGACGCCGGTTCGGTGGCCGTGGCGGATCCGCTCACCGACGCCCCGGAGCTCGCCGACCTGGTGCTGCGTCGCGTCGACGCCGTTCCCGGACGGCCCCCGGTGACTGGAGATCCGGTGCCGGGTGGTGTGACGAACTCCGCGCCGGTTCCATGATCAGGTGGGGCGGCGGCGGGGTAGCAGGAGTGCCGTGGCGAACCCTGGACAGCAAGACGCCCCGGCGGGTGACCCGGCCGGGGCGTGCTGTGCGGTTCGATCAGGCGGAGTGAGCGCGCAGCACCCGGAGACCGCCGCGGCGCTTCACCGCGCGACGCTCCTCTTCGCTCATCCCGCCCCAGACGCCGGCGTCCTGACCGGACTCGAGGGCCCACTGCAGGCACTCGTCGGTCACGGAGCACCGCCGGCAGACGGCCTTGGCCTGCTCGACCTGCAGCAGAGCCGGACCGGACGTCCCGATCGGGAAGAACAGCTCCGGGTCCTCGTCGCGGCAGACAGCACGGTGGCGCCAGTCCATGGCGGCAACACTCCTCGTTCTTGGATGGGTGGCAGATTTGCTTCATTGCGTTTTCTATATGCGTCCGCAATGCCGATAAGTGACGGTCAGCATCCATCAATTCGGCGCTGCGTGAGCAGGCTGTTGACCCCTGGACCTGCTGGAACAGCTCAACCTGCCGAGCATATCCACGCAATGTCCCGGTAACACAAGTTCGCTTGTGAATACTTTCACGAACGCTCGCGATGTCAAGGGTGACGCTCGGAAAAACTCCGCTCGGTGAGCAAGCTCACGACCCTTTTGTCCGGGTTCCAGAGTGCTCTGGCCACCCGCCGTACCACAGTCGAGGATCAATGTAGTACAGTCCGCGTGATAATGCTGACATTTCCGGCACCTACCCCTCGGTGTGGCGTCCATCGCTCGGTTGCGACGGGTCACCGTCAACCGACGGGAGTACCCGAGACCTAGCAGATTACTCTCAGTGCCGCCGGAACGGATGTGAATCTAACTTTCTCTCGCTCACCCAGGTAGTCCCCGTCGAGCTGAAAAGCCTGCGGACGGGCCGAGAGCAGGGTGAACTCCGCCACGTCGTGTAGTCGGAGCACCTGGCGGCCGTGCGGATCCGCATTCCGGGAGAAGAACTGCGTCACCGTACGTGTCGTACTGGCTACCCGGAGCTGACGTATCGCCAGCACGTCCAGGCCGAGGTCGAACGAGGCATCCGGGTTCGGATTGATTTCCCGCTCGCCGAGGTAGGTCCACGGGGCGGTGTTCTGGATGATCACCGTGGCCAGCTCGTCCTCGGCTGACTCGCCGGGGCGTTCCAGGTTGATGGCCGGGTGCCGCCGGTCGGAGGCGAGGAAGTACTGACGCACCGTCGACCGTAGGTAGAGCGCGGGGCTGGAGACGCGGCCCCGCTTGCGCGCCTGCTCCACCCGGTGGATCACCGCGGCGTCGATGCCGAACCCCGCGCAGAAGGTGAAATACCGGTCGTCGGCGCGGCCCAGCCCGATCGTCCGGGACCGGCCGAGCCGCAGCCCCTCCAGGATCATGCTCGTCCCGTCCGGCCACTCCCGGGGCAGCCCGAGCGCGCGGGCGAAGACGTTCGTCGAGCCACCCGGGACGGTGGCCAGCGCGGGCAGCCGCTCGGCCGGGGTGGCGCCGGTCCGGAACGTCGGCGGCTCGGCCGCCATCAGTCCGTTCACCACCTCGTTGACCGTGCCGTCGCCACCGAGGGTGACCACGAGGTCGACGCCCTCCTGGGCCGCCTCCCGCGCCAGGTCCATGGCGTGGCCCCGCCGGCGGGTGTACCGCACCGACAGGTCGACTTCGCTACGCAGCGCCCGGACGAGAACGTCCCGACTGCGTTCGCTGGTGGTGGTGGCCTTCGGATTGACCACCAGGACGGCCCGCATGGGCGGCACTGTACCGCGACTACTCACCGGTATCGTGTCGCCCGTGACCATCGACTCCGACCCGATTCCCGTCACGCTCCGCTGGGCGGTACGTCTCCTGCGCGCTGAGGCGGTCGCGCTCGGCGTGGTCGCGGCGTGGCTGATCTGGTCCGACCTCACCGCCGCCACCACCCACCTCACGTCGGCACTCCTGGTCACCGGATTCGCCGTCGCCGGGGCGGCGGCGCTCTGGGCCCTCGGCGGTGCCCTGGCGCGGCGTCGGGCCGGCGGCCGGGCCCCGGCCATCGTGCTTCAGCTGATGCTGCTGCCCATCGGCTGGTACATGATCCAGGGCGGGATGGCCTGGCTGGGCCTGCCGCTGATGGCGCTCGGCCTCGCGGTCACCGGCCTGCTGGTCAGCCCGCCGACCACTCGGGCGCTCGGCTTCGAGTGATCCGGCCCGCCGGAGTCGCGGGTCAGTAGGGAGCCGCGGGTCAGTAACCGGAGGCGCGGCGGGTGAGCAGCGAGATGGTGGCCCGGCCGTCGGCGGCGTTCGCGGCGGCGGCCGTGGTCAGCGCCGTGAGCACCTTCCAGGCGAAGGACGACTCCGAGGGGAGCGTCGCGCCGCGGACGGTCGGCACGGTCACCTCGACGGTGAGCGCGTCGTCGGTCACCGCGAACCGGCACTCCAGCTCGGCGTTCCGGGTGGCGATGGCGAGCAGCATGGCGCACGCCTCGTCGACGGCGATGCGCAGGTCCTCGATCTCGTCGAGGGCGAACTGCAGCCGGGCCGCGAGGCCCGCCGTGGCGGTGCGGAGCACGCCGAGGTAGCCGCCGTCGGCGGGCACGGTGAGGTGCACGACGTCGTCGTCGGTCGTCGGCTGGCCGGTCAGTTGAGTCACGCCTCATCCCCCCGGTCCGGGACTCTACCCGTCCCGACCGCAGGCCGCGTGGGGGACGTCACCGCCTGCACCGCCAGGCCATGCAGCGCCGGCCCGGTGAGCCGGTAGGGGACCCACTCGTCCATCTGCACCGCGCCGATCGAGGCGTAGAAGCCGGCGGCCGGATTCCACTTGATCATCCACCAGTCCAGCCGCCGGTAGCCCCGCTCGACGCAGATCGCGGCGAGGGTGGCCAGCAGCAGCCGGCCCGCCCCGGTGCCCCGGGCGGCCGGGCGGACGTACAGGTCCTCCAGGTAGATGCCGTGCACGCCTTCCCACGTGGAGAAGTTGAGGAACCACAGCGCGAAGCCGACCGGCTCGTCCTGGGCGTCCACGGCGACGTGACCGAAGAGCGCCGGCGCCGGGCTCCGACCACTCCAGCTCGGCGCGTCCGACGCCGCGCCGCGACCTGGAGCAGTCGCGAACAGGGCGGCGCTGAGCTGCTCGGCGGTGAGGTGGCACTGCTCGGGGGCCCGCTCGTACTCGGCGAGTTCGTGCACCATCGCGACGACGGCCGGCACGTCCTCGGGACGCGCCGGCCGGATCGTCGGTGCCTGGGAGGCCAGGGTCACGCCTTCTTGGTCTCCCAGAAGATCTTCGAGATCTCGTCGATCTTCTGCAGCAGCTGGTCGGCCCGGGCCGGGTCGACGCTGCCCTTCGCACCCGCGGAGCCGGCCAGCTTGGTGGCCTCGTTGAACAGCTGGTGCAGGTGCGGGTACTTCTCGAAGTGGGCCGGCTTGAAGTAGTCGGTCCAGAGCACCCACAGGTGGTGCTTGACCAGCTCGGCCCGCTGCTCCTTGATGATGATGGCGCGGGTGCGGAACTCCGGGTCCGTGTTCGCCTGGTACTTCTCGCAGATCATTTTGACCGACTCGGCCTCGATCCGGGCCTGCGCCGGGTCGTAAACGCCACACGGCAGGTCGCAGTGGGCGCTGGCGGTCACACGGGGCGTAAGGATGCGGGGAAGGCGCATCAGGGTCCTCCATGGGATGTTTGCGATGATCCAAGCCGACATTACTCCTGGACATGCTCCCCGGCGGGCGGGAGGTGAAACCCGGTGCGACCGGCCGATGACGGCGCGGCCCCCGCGCTGCGCGGGCCGCTGACGCCCGTCCTGGTCACCGGGCCCTCCATGGTCCCCACGCTGCGGCACGGCGACGCGGTGCTGGTGCGCACCGGGGGCCGACCTGTCCGCCCGGGGGACGTCGTGGTCGCGGTCTTCCGCAGCCGCCCCGACCTGCTGGTGGTCAAGCGGGCGGTCCGCCGCCAGGACGGCGGTTGGTGGATACGCGGGGACAACGACCTGGTCGTCGACGACTCCCGGGCGTACGGGGTGGCGGACGTCCGCGGCCGGGTGGTGGCTCGCTACTGGCCCCGCCCAGGCCGGGTACGTGGTCGGCCGATATGACCCCGCTCACATCGTCGCCCCGCGCGCGCCACTATGCTCGGGAGGTGCCCGGGTGACCCCCGCACCGCCGCGCCCCACTCGCCGCTGACCTCGCGGCCGAGCCGGCCGGTCCGTCTGCTCGACAGATCCTGGAGTCACCATGTCTTCGTCCACCGTGGACCCCGCTGATCCCGTCTTCCGGCTGCACGTCGGCGGCAAGATGGCCGTCGCATCGACCGTTCCCCTCACCAGCCGGGAGGACCTCTCCCTCGCGTACACCCCGGGGGTGGCCCGGGTGTGCGAGGCGATCGCCGCCGATCCCGCCCTCGCCGACGACTACACCTGGGTGTCGCACACCGTCGCCGTGGTGACGGATGGCTCCGCCGTACTCGGCCTGGGCAACATCGGCCCCCGCGCGGCGCTGCCCGTGATGGAGGGCAAGGCAGTGCTGTTCAAGCAGTTCGCCGGTGTGGACGCGGTGCCGATCTGCCTGGACACCCAGGACGTGGACGAGATCGTGGCGGTGGTGAAGGCCCTGGCGCCCTCGTTCGGCGGGATCAACCTCGAGGACATCAGCGCCCCGCGCTGCTTCGAGGTGGAACGCCGGCTGGACGAGGCGCTGCCGATTCCGGTCTTCCACGACGACCAGCACGGCACCGCGATCGTGGTGCTGGCCGCGCTGCGCAACGCGGCCACCCTGCTCAACCGCAAGCTCGGTGACCTGCGGGTGGCGGTCAGCGGCGCCGGCGCGGCCGGGGTGGCGGTGACCAAGATGCTGGTCGCCGGGGGAGTGAACCCGGACCAGGTGGTGGTCTGCGACTCCAAGGGGATCATCGGCCGGCACCGGGAGCTGACCGGTACGAAGGCCGAGCTGGCGGAGACCACCAACGCCGAGGGCCGGCAGGGCGACATCACCGAGGCGCTGCGCGGCGCGGACGTGCTGATCGGCGTCTCCGGCGGGCAGATCCCCGAGGAGGCGGTGGCCGGGATGGCCACCGGGGGGATCGTCTTCGCGCTGGCCAACCCGACGCCCGAGGTGCACCCCGAGGTGGCCGCGCGGCACGTGGCGGTGGTCGCCACCGGGCGCAGCGACTACCCGAACCAGATCAACAACGTGCTCGCCTTCCCCGGGGTGTTCCGGGGCGCGCTGGACGCCGGGGCCACCCGGATCACCGAGGGCATGAAGGTGGCCGCCGCGGACGCGATCGCCGGGGTGGTCGCCGAGTCGCTGACCGCCGAGGCGATCGTGCCCTCGCCGCTGGACCCGCGGGTCGCCCCGGCGGTGGCCGAGGCGGTCGCCGAGGCCGCCCGCCGCGACGGCGTCGCTCGCCGCTGACCAGGTCGGCCGGCGCCCCGACGGGGGTGCCGGCCGCAGGCAGCGGCCCTTCTTATCGCCTTTTGTGAGGAAGAGCCCCTTCTGAACGGGCGCTCAGCTTGTTACGGTGCCGATCATGCGTGCCGCCTATGCGTCGAGCGTCGACGCCGACAACCCGCTCGCCGCGCTCCGCGTCGGCGACCGTCCCGAGCCGACCCACCCGCAGGACGACTGGGTGACCGTGCAGGTGCGGGCCAGCTCGCTCAACCACCACGACCTGTGGTCACTGCGCGGCGTCGGCCTCAGCGCGGACCAGCTCCCGATGATCCTCGGCTGCGACGCGGTCGGCACCGACCCGGACGGCAACGAGGTGGTCATCTACCCGGTCGTGCCCACCTCGGGCGACCCGCGCGGGGTCTCCATCCTCTCCGAGCACTTCCCCGGCACCTTCGCCGAGCGTGTCGCCGTACCCCGGATGAACCTGCTGCCGCTGCCCACCGGCCTGGCGGCGACCGACGCGGCCTGCCTGCCCACCGCCTGGCTCACCGCGTGGCGGATGCTCACCACCAAGGGCCGGGTCGACGAGGGTGAGTCGGTGCTGGTCCAGGGGGCCGGCGGGGGCGTCGCCACCGCGGCCGTCGCGCTCGGCATCGCGCTCGGCAAGCGGGTCTACGCCACCAGCCGGGATGCGGCGAAGCGGGAGCGGATCACGGAGCTGGGCGCGACCGCGCTGGAGCTCGGCGCCCGGCTGCCGGAGCGGGTCGACGTGGTGATCGAGACGGTCGGCGCGGCCACCTTCGACCACTCGCTGAAGTCGGCCGCGCCGATGGCCCGGATCGTCGTCTCCGGCGCCACCGCCGGACACGAGCCCAAGGTCAACCTGCGCCGGGTCTTCGCCATGCAGCTGGAGATCCTCGGCACCTCGATGGGCACCCCGGACGAGCTGACCGAGCTGCTGGCGTTCTGCGCCGAGCGTGAGGTGCGCCCGGTGGTGGACAGCGTGGTGCCGTTCAGCCGGATCGAGGAGGCGTTCGCCCGCCTGAACTCGGGCGAGGTCTTCGGCAAGGTCGTCATCGACCACACCGCCTGACGCCGCCCCGGCCGGGGGCCACCCGCCCCCGGCCGCGCGTCAGAGGTGGTCGTCGAGGGTGGCGAGGTTGCCGCGGGTGGCGTCGGCGGGGAGCCGCTTCTTCGCGGCCGCGTCGCCGTAGAGGGTCCAGCGGAGGAACTCGACCGTGGTGTCGGAGACCACCCGCAGCGCCTTGCCGTCGGTGAGCAGGGCCCGCCCGTGGTCACCCTTGGGCAGGCTGAGCATCGCCTTCGGCCAGGGCACCGCGTCGTAGACCGCCTTGCCGGCGGCGTAGTCCACCACCTCGTCGGCCTCGCCGTGCACGAAGAGCTGCGGGGCGGCGGCGCCGGCGAAGGCGGTGCCGACCCCGAGCCCCGTCCCGGCGAAGACGATGCCGGCGTCGAGGCGTTCGTCCCGGCCGGCGGTGAAGAGCCCGATGGTGGTCACCCCGCCGGCGCTGTGCCCGGCCGCGGCCACCCGCTCGGTGTCCAGCCGGCCGCGCAGCGGGTCGCCGGCCTTCGTGTCGAGGGCGAGCACCTGGGTCAGCGCGTACGACACGTCGGCGGGCTGGTTGAGCACGTCGAGCACGTTGCCGTCGCCGCCCTGGCCGGTGTGCGGGAACTTCGGCGCGGCCACCACGAAGCCGGCCGACGCCCACCGGCTCAACAGCAGCTGGTAGTCCTCCGGGCGGGCGCCGAGGCCGTGGCTGAACATCACCACCGGGAAGCGGCCGGTCGCGGCGGCCACCGACCGCTCCGGCGTACCGTCCGCCTCGCCCCGGGCCGGGTACCAGACGGTCACCGGCAGGGGGCGGTCGCCGTCCCGGTTCAGCTTCAGCTGCCGTACGCCGACCGCGAAGGCCTCGGTGGGGGCGTGCCCGGCGGGTACCCGGGGCGCCGGCGTGGTCGCCTTCGGCGGCGCGGTGGGTGCGCTGCGCACGGCGGGCGCGGGGGCGCCCGAGCAGCCGGCCAGGCCCACGCTGAGCAGGGCGGCGGCGATCATGGCAGGGGTACGGCCTCGGGACATGAAGACGATTGTGCCTCGCGTTCCGGGCAGGCCGGCCGACATCGCGCCGGAGGGTGAGCGAATCGGCACCCCCCGGCCGGGGTGGCCGGGGCTCAGCTGACGAGTGGTTCGGCGGCGGCCGTGCTCGCCCGGAGGCGGGCGAGGTCGTCGGCGTCCTTGGCGCGTCGGGGTCGTTCCGGCATCCAGACCGGGAACATCTCCTTGAACTCGATCTGCGCGGCGACGGCGATGATCGGCGCCGTCAGGCCCCCGATCCGGCCGGGCGGCGCGTCGAGCATCCCCTCGGGCAGCGCGGTGCCGGCCCACGGCCCGGCCCCGACCACCACCCGGCCCTCGGCGTCCCGATCGAGGTAGGCGAAGCTCAGCTCGACGTCGCCCCGGAGCAGGTCGAGCTGCGTCGTGGCGGGCATCCGCGGATCCGGCCGCCAGCCGCGCTCACCGAGCAGGCCGGCCAGCCGGTCGGCGTCGGCCCGCCAGCAGTACCAGTCGACGTCCACGTGCGGCCGGGTCGCCTCGCCGAGGTGGAAGTCCATCGCCCAGCCGCCCCGTAGCCAGACCGCGATCCCGGCCGCCCCGGCGATCTCGACCACCTCGCGCACCGCGTCGAGTTGCCGTCCCGCCAGCCCGTCCCCGTCCACCCGGGCGACGCTACCGCCCACCCACCGACCTTGCCGCCCCGGTACGCGCCGGCCGCGCCGGTCGGGGGCGATGTCGGCGACCGGGCGGGGTCGGGAGCCGGTCGGTACCGCCATGCCGCCGAGCCGGAGTTGACCACGCGGCCGGCCGCCGGCCCACGGCCGCGGTCAGTCGGGGAGGCGGGTGATGAGGGTGGTGACGCCGGGGAGGGCGGCGTCGGCGGGGAGACGGCGGAGGCCCGCGGCGTCGTCGTAGAGGGTCCAGCGGAGGAAGTCGATGGTGGTGGCGAGGACCTGGGCGAAGCCGGGACGGCCGGGGGTCAGGTACTCGCCGTGACCCTGGCCGGGCAGGCTCAGAAACGCCGCGGGCCCGCCCGTGCGGGCGTACGCGGCCCGGCCGACCGACTCCGGCACGATCGGGTCGGCGCCGCCGTGCACGAAGAGCAGCGGCGCGGGCGGGCCGGCGAAGCTGCCGGCCAGGCCACCGCCGGCGATCACGATGCCGGAGCGGAGCCGCGCCGAGTGGCCGGCGGTGAACATCCCGGCCGTGGTGAAGCCGCCCGCGGAGTGACCGGCCGCGGCGATCCGGTCGACGTCCAGGTGCCCGGCGAGCGGGTCGGCCCGGCGGGCGTCGAGGCGTACCAGGTGGCGGATCAGGCGCCAGCCGTCGGCGGGTTGGTTACGGACGTCGGCCCGGGTGAAGGTCGGCGTACGCAGGTTGGTGCGCGGGTAGGTCGGAGCGGCGACCACGAAGCCGGCGGCCGCCCAGCGGGTGGTCAGCGGGGCGTGCAGTTCGGGCAGGCTGCGCAGCCCGTGGCTGTAGATCACCACCGGGAACCGGCCGGCGGCGACGGGCGCGTCCGAGGTCGCCGGCGTCGGACCGGGCGGGCCACCGGCGGCGGGGTACCAGATCGTCACCGGGAGCGGCCGGGGGCCGGTCGGATCGACGGTCAACTGCCGCACGCCCACGGCGTACGCCCCGAGCGGGGCGTGCCGGGCCGGCG